>CBDUBV010000062.1:0-17262 GCA_965365475.1 uncultured Chthoniobacteraceae bacterium
TGCGAAATTCCAGCTCGTTCCGCGCGGAAGCGAAACCGGATGGTGTGCTTGTGAGCCTCCACCTCAACAGGCACTGCATTGAACAGCACGTTCACCTCAGGCACCTGCCGCAAGCGCATCAACTCGATCTTCGCCTCATATTCCCCCACCCCCAAAGCCAACTCAAATACACTCACCGGCGAAGACCAGCGGAAAAAATCGCCCCTCCACTGCTCCAACTCATGCACCCCGATCGAGCGCACGTGTTCATGCGTTTGGGCCGTCCAATGAAAAGCTCCTTCCTGAGCCGCGTCAGGATCGCCACTCAACCCACGCATCCGACGATAAGACGCGATTTCCCACCCAGGAGGAGCATCGTTCGGCATTGCACCGATCACCGTGAGCGGCACATACCCACGTTGTTTGTGTTCCAGCGCAAGCAGCGTCTCACGATGAATCAACCCAGGATCCGTCCGCAGCAAATGAAGATACCGCGTTTGTTCATGCACAGGTTTCTCCACATAGGAATTACGACGTTCAGCGGAATTGAATTTAACCACCGATATTTCGTGAATGGATTGCACCCGCCCATCTGCTCCCACCACGCGTTCAATAAAATCCGCCACCACCGATTTGCGCAGCGAGCGCCAGTCGCCCCAGTTACCCACAGCCCGAGCCCGGTCCGTGCGGTGCATGAGCGCAGGCGTGTAAATGGCACGCCCGTCCGCACCTAGCTTTCCAGTTCCTGGCAACCCCATGATCATGCGCAGCATCACGTCCGCATCATTTGTGGGACTTATCTGCAAGCATAACGTATGGGCGAGTTCCGGCCCATGCGTCTCCATGGCATCGACCAACAATTGAAGATGTGCAGGCAACCAAAGATCGTCCTGGTGCATATACGCCGTGTACTTTCCGCGTGCGATGGACAGGCCGAAATTATTGGGCCCCGCCTGATTGCCCGTGTTCTCGGGCAGATTGTGCCACGCCACGCGAGAGTCACCGATACTGCGCACCACGGCCTCCGTCTCATCCGTGCAGGCATCTCCGACGATCAGCAGCTCGAAATCGCGAAAGCTCTGCGAGAGCACCGTATCGACCGCCAGCCGCAGGACCTGCGGCCAATGGAAGGTCGGCAGAATGATGCTGACAAGCGGCTCGGCCATTCCAGTGCTCAATGGCCGAGCGATGATTCGAACCGATACGGGATCACGTCATTATTCAATGGCAGAGTGTGCTTGTCGGGGTCTTCATGGTGATACGGCTCGCTGGGCAGATTGATCATCAGCACATCGTTGAAGCCGACGTTTTGGACCGCATGATAAATGTGCGGCGGAACATAAACCAAACTGCGATTGCATTCGCTAAAATAAAACTCGTTCACCAGCCGATACGTAGGCGATTCGGGGCGATCATCAAATAGCACCAGCTTGCACGTGCCTTGAAAAAAGAAATAGCGATCGATCTGATCGTGATGCACAGCCCATCCCTTGGCTTTGCCCGGTCGCACGGTCACGGTGTAAAGATAAACCAGCGGCTGCTCATCGAATCCCCACTGCGGCGAGTATAATTCCGTGAGCGTGCCGCGATCGTCCTGCTGCGTGACCTGTTGGCGGATGCGCACACCATCGATGATCTGAACGAGACGCTCTCCGGAAGGAGTTACAGTCGGCGGCGATTTATGCGGTAAAGACATTTCCATGGCCGTGGCTTGTAGCAGGGAGCATGCGATTTTACAGCATTTTGATGCCGATTCTCACGCCACCTGGTGTTCGGATTCGGTCTCGTTCAGTATCCGCTGCACGGTGGTGACGAGTTCCGTAATCCGATATGGCTTTGGCAACATGCCGGCAAATCCATAAGATTTGTGATCACTCATGATCGGGGTGTTTGCATACCCGCTGGAGACGATGGCTTTTACTTCGGGATGAATCCGTTTTAATTGCTGCATCACTTCCTGGCCTCCAAGATCTCCAGGCAGCGTGAGGTCGAGGATCACAAGATCATATGGTTGATGCTCGTCCAACGCTTTCTGGTAGGCTGCCACCGCCTGGCCGCTTTCGTGTTTTGCATCCACTTCCAAACCCAGTGGGCTGAGAGCTTCGCGCACAAGGTCGCAGATGATTTCCTCGTCGTCCATGACCAGCACACGCCCGGGGCGGACGACTTGGAAACTCACGCTCGGCGTGGGTTCCACATGCTCCATTGGGACGGCCTCCACAGCGGGCAGATAAATATCGAACCGGGTGCCTTTTCCTGCCTCGCTATGCACGGTGATGGTGCCTCCATGATTGCGGATGATCGAATAGGATGTCGCCAATCCCAGTCCGCTGCCCTTTGGTTTGGTGGTGAAATAGGGATCAAATATCCGCGCCAGGTATTTAGGGGGAATCCCCGTCCCTTCATCTTGAATGCGCAATCGCGTGTAGCGTCCGGGTGCGATGTTGATGTTTGTGTCCTCGCCGTCGCATTCGAAATTTACGGCCGTGACGTGGATGGCACCCCCAAGCGGCATGGCTTGCTGCGCATTGATTACAAGGTTGGCGATGACCTGGCTGATCTGACTCTCATCGATGTCTGCCCACCATAGGTCGGCTTGCACATCGGTGTGGCATTTGATCTTGGGATCGCGCATGGAGAAATGTGTGGTCTCCTCGATGACTTTGCCCAGCGGACCAGGTCGCCGCACGGGCGCACCGCCCTTGGCAAAGGTGAGCAATTGCGATGCGAGATCCTTCGCTCGCAGAGCTGCATTCTCCGCATCTTTGAGCCGGGTTTGCATGGGCGATTCGCCAGGTGTCTGGGTGATGGCGAGGGAGACATTTCCGACGATGCCCGTAAGAAGGTTGTTAAAATCGTGCGCGATGCCGCCAGCCAGGATGCCGATGCTTTCCAGGCGCTCTGCGCGATAGCGTTCCTCATCCGCCATGCGGGCCTCGGTGAGATCGTGAAACACCAACACGTATCCAGCATCGGAGCCGTCCCGCCCCTGGATCGGCGCCACGCTGTACTGGATCATGGCCTCGGAACGGGTCGCGGAGAGCAGGATTACGGATGTCGCACTGCTGGTCTGGCCGGTGGTGTGAAAGTGCCGCAAAGGATCGGGCAAATCTGCACGGGTAATCTCGTGCTGGATGCGAAATATCTCATGCAACGGTCGCCCGATTGCTTCCGACTCGGAGAAATCGGTGAGGCGTTCACCGGCCGGATTGATCATGAGTATTTGGCCTGCGGGATCCATGGTAATCATCCCGTCACCGATGCTGCGGAGGGTGAGCGCGAGACATTCCTTCTCCGCAGCCAGGCTGGAGATGCGCTGGCGGTTTTCGAGTTCTGCCGCGCTGCGCTGCGCAATGCGGTGTTCGGTCGAGCTTTGAATCTTCAAGTCCGGGATGGGATCGCGGCTGGCCAGGATCAGAAAACCCAGGGGCAGATGTCCGTCGAAGCGGGTGAGTGCGAGCCCGTAGCATCCATTGGCATTCCACCTGCGCAGCAGTGGATCGCTGGGGTATTCTTCACGCGCGCGCTTGGGCAGAAGCCGCCGACCGGTGGCCGGAAGAGATTCCGCAAAACTGCCTCGCATGCGGACGCGCTCTTCCGGCTTGCTCACACCATCCTCCAGCAATGTGACCACATCGCAGAAATCCGGATTATCGATCGAGCGTTCCAAGATCGCCGCGAATGAGCATTGCAATGTGCTAGCGAGCACGTCTGCAAGTTTCATGAGAAAATTGGACCCCGTCTCGCCGGCTAGATCAGCAGTAGCAGCCGCAAGCAGATCGTCCGCTCCATCGGCCAGGCTCAACGGTCGCAAGCTGGCCACAAAGCCGGCGATGTTCCCGCTTTGCAAGCGAGTGAGCTTGATGGACACGGGGAAATTGCCGCCCTCTGCGTTGGCTGCGACGACAGTGAGCGCAATTATTTTTTCCGGCGGCTGCTTGCGATAGCGGGTCGTCGTCTGCGGCTTGGCCATCTTGAGAATGCCGGGTATGAGCTGGTCCACCGGCTGTCCGAGCATGCGCGATTCGCTGAAGCCGAAAAGTTTTTCCGCAGCGGGATTCATCCGCAGCACGCTGCCGCTTGTGGAGAAATGGAGTATGCCGTCTGGAGTGTCGTTCAGAAGTTGGTTGGCGTTGCCCTCCAGGCTGCGGATGCGCATCTGCGCGGTGGAAAATGCTGTAAAAGTAAACCAGCCGAGAGCGAGGGAAACGGTTAGCGTCGCGATCCAAAGGAGAATGGTGAGTCCGGTGCTGATCCAGCTGCGGCGTTGATTGTTTTTCGATAAAACCTCGGATTGAGCTGCCCATTCGGGCTGGACAATATCGAGCAGCTTTGAAAGCGATTCGGTCTTGTCGCGCGAAGAGTCGGCAAGCGTGCGGACAACAAATTCGTTTACCTGCTGCAGTTGCTCCGCACGGGCGGGGTCGAAGCCTTCGATCTGGCTCAACTGCTGGCTTAGCTGCAAGAGCGACTCTGTGGATACAGGGTGCCCAGGACGAAGCTCGCTGCGCATGCGGGAGAGCAAGGCGGATGCTTCTTTATATCGGGCCAACTCCTGCACTCCAACGAGTTTGTAATCATTGAGTTTGAAAGCAGCGAACGCCGCGAGCAGCGGCAGCAGGACCAGTGCGCACAAGCCCACGATGGCACCCGAGCGGTCCCACAGTGTCGCAGTCTCCTGCCCTGTGGAGGGAGGGGACGGCTTCGACTGAAAGAAGAATTTCACTTGCTAGTGAATAGCTTAAACCATGCCTGTAGATTCGAAATGCAAAAAGCTGCGAATACTATGCCCAGCCAGCAATTCGCGGCCGTGGAGAAACCCGAGTTCGATAAGAAATTGCGCCTCCACAACCGATGCTCCCGCTTGCTCGATCAGCTCTATCGCAGCCCGGGCGGTTCCGCCCGTGGCCAGCACATCGTCGATCACCACCACGCGCTCGCCTAGCCGGAATGCATCCTCGTGAATTTCAATCTCTGCGCGGCCGTATTCCAACGCATAACTTCGGCTCAACGTGGCAGCGGGCAGCTTGCCCTTTTTACGGATCGGCACAAACCCGACGCCAAGTGAATGCGCCACGGCTGCGCCGAAAATAAATCCGCGTGCCTCGATTCCAGCGATTTTGTCGGGTCGATGCGCGGCAGCAGCATCCCGGAACAGCTCGATAGCGAGCGCAAATAATTCCGCATCGGCAAGCACAGGAGTGATGTCCTTGAAAACGATGCCCGGACTGGGGAAATCGGGCACGTCGCGGATACCCCGCAGCAGGCTTTGGGGCTGCCTCATGGCGTCTCCAGGCGGATTGTAGCGGACCGTCCATGTGCATCGAGACCTTCCACCGCGCTCAGTGCGTCCACGAGCGGAGCGGACCGGTCCAGGCTGCGGCGGTCCATGTGCACAAGGCTCGTGCGGCGTTGGAACTGATCGACTGTCAATCCGGGAAAAGCTTTGCCAGCTCCCCCGGTGGGAAGTTCATGGCTGGGCCCGGCGAGGTAATCCCCCGCTGCCACCGGCGACCAGTCACCGATGAAGATCGCACCTGCGGAGCGGATGCGGGCGGCGTCCCGCGCACTGTCTGCGGTGAACAACGACAGATGTTCCGGAGCGAACTGATTGGCCAGCGCGATGGCGTCGTCCAGAGTCCGTGTGCATACGAGAAACAATTCATTTTCCAACACTGGCAACAAGTGCTGTCCACGCGTCAGCAGAGGTGCCTGACGTCGGATTTCGCGCTCTACTTTCTGCAAAAGTCTTATGGAAGGAGTGATGAGGCCTGCTTGACTGCCCTTTCCGTGCTCAGCTTGCGCGAGCAGATCAGCCGCGATCCATGCCGCGTTTGCCGTCGCATCGGCCACTACCAACACCTCACTGGGGCCAGGTAGCAGATCGATCGCAACCCGGCCAAATACCTGACGTTTGGCCTCCACAACATACGCATTGCCAGGCCCAAAAATTTTCAGGACAGGGGGCACCGTCGGCGTGCCGTAAGCCAGTGCAGCCACGGCCTGAGCACCACCGACACGGATTACTTCCGTAGCACCCGCCAGCTCCAGCGCAAATAATAACGCCGGGTGCACAGAACCATCCGCGCCTGCCGGTGTGGCCACGACGATCTCCGGCACCCGTGCGACAGCTGCCAGAGTCACAGTCATGATAGCCGATGAGATGAGAGGCGCGGTGCCGCCGGGAACGTAGATACCCACACGTTGCAGCGGATCGAACCGCTCTCCTACGCGTGCGCCCTGCCTGTTTCGGCCGCTCCAGCTCTTGCGCAAACCGCGCCGTGCAAAGTCGGCGACATTTGCTCGAGCTTCACGCAAAGCTGCACGCACCGATGGCGCCACCGATTTGCGCGCTGCGCGGAATTCCTCCTCCGTGACACGCAACTGGTCCGGGCGCAATCGTGGGCCACCGAATTTCTCGCAATAGTCCAGCAATGCTGTATCGCCAGAGCGACGCACCGCATGGATGATCTCGCGCACGGTCTCTTCCACAGCAGGCGAGGGATCCGGAAAACGATTTAGCGTGGCGATCTGTGCCGCGAAATCCTTGTCTTTGTAATGTAGAATTCGCATGGAAAAAAGCAGCACCTACCTTAGTGGTGACACCCGCAACCTGCTCCGCAATCTTTGCCCGGCGCAGGCTGCGGTCTTGCTCTAGTGAGTATGCCGCTTCCTGCACTCACCATACGCCGCACAGGACGTCCGCTGTCTGGGTCCTGTCTTAAAGGTTCCGCCTTGATACTTTGGCGGACTTCAAATGTCCGATGCGGCTTTTTACCATCGGCAGTCTCGTAAATGTATGTGGGCATGTGCGGGAGACTATATTCTCATGGTTGGCAAATCAACCTGCATGACGCAGCGACGCCATGGCGGCCTGCATGTCTGGGGCACGAAATATCGAGGTGCCTGCCACCAGCACATCCGCACCTGCAGCTCGCGCCACTGCTGCTGTCTGAGGTTCGATGCCTCCATCGACTTCAATCAAAAATTGCAGCCCCTGTTTTTTCCTCACCTCCACGGCTGCGGCGACTTTGCTCATGGTGTCGGGGATAAAAGATTGCCCACCGAACCCCGGGTTTACCGTCATGACAAGGAGCAGGTCCACTAGCGGCAGCAAAGGCGCCACTGACTCGAATTTCGTGGGCGGGTTCAAGGCAAGACCAGCCTGGCACCCGGCCTCGCGGATCGCGCGCAAAGTCGCAGCGGGATCATGCTCCGCTTCGACATGCACGGTGATCGTGTGGGCACAATCCGTGAAGCGCGAAAAATAATGATCCGGACGTGAAATCATGAGGTGCACATCGATCGGGACGCGTGACGCCCGCGCGACAGTTTGAACAAATGCGGGACCGAATGAGATATTGTCCACAAAATGCCCGTCCATGACATCGAGGTGAAGCCAGTCCGCACCTGTGTCCTGGACCTTGGCGATTTCGTGTGCCAGGTTCCCCCAGTCAGCAGCCAGCACGGAAGGAGCGATGATCGACATAAGCGCACTAGAGTAATCATAGCTGAGGCAGTCGGCAATACTGCGTTTCCGTTGCATCAATAGTGTGGCTCCATAGATGACCGATCGGATTGTCTGCTCGCGCGCGTCTAGTCAAAGCCCTCAGGCTTGTAGCAGTCGTTGCAATCTCGTCGCTGCATTGCCCATAAGCGGAAGACCGTGAGCAAATGTCATGTTCTCAAACGTCAACTCCAAGAGCTTCTGCAAACTCTGCCGCATTAGCCGCGCATCCGAACAATATTTGTCCGGCAGAAACGCAAATCCCGTTGCGTCCAGATGGATAAGCGCATCGCCCATGCACACAGTGCCGCCATCCAAGGGACAATAAACCGCAATTTCCCCTGGCCCGGCACCTGGCAACTCTACTACGGCGAGATGCCTCGCGATGACGTCTCCTTCCTGAACAGAGTGCACTTGATCCAGGTCGGCAGCTGCATCCGCACAGGCATGGATCGGCACCTGGAATCGCTGTTGGTAATAGGCTGCAGCGCGGAAATGGTTGCCGTTGGTGAGCACGATGGCGGAGATCGGGATCTCTGCGGTGAGTTCCCGCAAGGCGTCCTCAGCAAGCCGGATCGGATCGATGAGCACCACTGCTTCCGGCAGGATGAGGGCGCAGGAGGCAAGGTTGGTGCGCACCTGCGGGTCGTAAGCTTCCCAGACTGCGACCGAAGGCAAAGGCTGGTGGAATTCCTGAGCGGGCGCCATTGTTAAAAAAGCATTTGCCAAAGCACAGGCCGACAGATAGCTTCCGCAGTTCGCAACTCAATTATCTCTCTGTTATGTCTCAACATCGTAGTCTCAAGGGTGCCAGCACCATCGCTGCAAAACGCAATGTCCTCAAGCGTTTCGAGCGCGTGGAAGTGCTGAAAAAACGTGGCCAATTCAAGGATGGCGATCGCGTGATCGGTCTGAAAAAGACCAAGCCGGACGAATAAGCTTCACGTCAAATATTTTTATAAACCGGGCTTCCCCATGGTGCGGGTCGCCCGGTTTTTCTTTCTCCGCATGCGAATCAATCGGTATCTGGCTTCCGCAGGACTTGGCTCGCGGCGCGCATGCGAAGCTCTGGTCGCCGCTGGGCGCGTCACGATAAATGGCGAACCGTGCACCACTCTGGCCGCACGCGTGGCAGATGGCGACCGCGTGCGAGTGGATGGGAGAGTGGTGCAATCCGAGGCTCCTCTTTACTTGCTGCTGCACAAGCCGAAGGGATTTCTTTGCACTGCTGACGACGAAGGCGGACGCCGGACGATCTTCGATCTGCTGCCGCCCGACCTGCCGCGCGTATTCCATGTCGGTCGCCTGGACAAGGAAAGTGAAGGCCTGCTGCTGCTCACCAACGACGGAGAGCTGGCGCTCAAGCTCACACACCCTTCGCATCGGATCGAAAAAGAATACGAAGTGATGCTGGATCGGAATTTCGATCCGGTCCACAAAGCGAAATTATTAAAAGGTTTCCGCATCGAAGGTGGCCGCGCACGCATGGAATCGATCCGGGTGCTGGGTCCGCGCAAGCTGCGAGTGGTATTGTCGCAGGGGATTAAAAGACAGATCCGTCTTATGTTTTACGATTGCGGATATGAGGTGGATCGCCTCGTCAGAATCCGGATTGGGAGTCTATGGATCGAGCGGATGCGTGCTGGCGAGCACCGGCCGCTATCGGGTCCAGAGGTGGAAGCTCTGCGGCGCAGTAGCGTAGCGACACAAAGCAGGATAAAAAAATAGTCGCCCTGCGTTTGGACGAGTCTCGACAGGGTGCCCTGTGCGTAGTGCATTTGTGCGAGTGCAGAATAGCTACGACCATGCGGTGATCGGCGCAGGCCACAACGGCTTGGTGCATGCCTGCTATCTTGCCCGTGCGGGACTCAAAGTCGTGGTGCTGGAGCGCCGCCACGTGGTGGGTGGGGCAGTGTGCACGGAGGAAATCATCCCAGGCTATCGGTTCGATGTCGGTTCATCGGTACACATCATGTTTCCGATGACTGGCATTGCGCAAGAACTCGGGCTCGCCCGCTATGGTCTCGAATATCTGGAGATGGACCCGTGGGCTTACCATCCGGCGCCAGGCGGCGGGATCGCTTTTTACCGCAGTGTCGAGCAGACATGCGAGAGCGTGGCCCGCTACTCGGTGAGAGATGCGCAAGCTTATCGCAGATTTGTCGAGCATTGGGGCAAGATAAATGAAGGAGTGTTTGAGGTGTTTCAGAAACCACCTTCACTGGGGAATCTGATTGGCACCATGGTGCGGAAAAATTTTCATGACCGCGCATCCAGGAAGCTGTGGAGTTCGGGCGATACCGTGCGAATGCTCATGAGCAGCTACGGTGCGCTGATTGACGAGACGTTCGAGTCGCGTGAGATGCGGGCTGCGATGGTATGGCTCGCAGCGCAATCCGGACCCGCGCCCGCAGAGCAGCGCAGTGGTGATTTCGCAGGCTGGCAGGCCATGATTCATCGGCATGGCTGCTGGCGAGCCCGTGGAGGCTCGGGCATGCTCAGCGTGGCACTCGCACGATGTCTGAAAGAGTTGGGCGGGGCGGTTGTCACCGATGCGGAGGTGAGCCGCATACGACGGACTGGGGCGAGAGAGTTCCTGATCGATACAGCAGCGGGTGAGATCGCAGCGGACAGGGTCACTGCTGCATGCCATGTGCACACGACTTTTTTGCAACTGCTTGATCCTTCGCTTCGGCCGGATCGGCTCATACGCAAAGTTCGCAGGACTCGCATAGGCAATGGATTTGGGATGGTGGTCCGGCATGCAGTGGAGGAGCTGCCGGTGTATGAAGACATGGCCGCAAGCGGGGCGGGGTCTGTGCATAGTGCCATGCAGCTACTATGCCCCGACCGCGACTATCTGGAACGCGCCGTGGCTTCGCACGCAGCAGGTCTGCCTGCCGAGGAGCCTGCGGTGTTGGGCATGACGTTTTCCGCCTTGGACCCTTCGCTCGCCCCGCCTGGGAAGCATACTTTGTTTACCTGGACGCAATACCATCCCTATGCGCTGGCCAACGGCGAGCAGTGGGATACGATTGCCGAACGTGAGGCAGACAAAGTGTATGACGTGGTATGTCGATACGCGCCCAACATGCGCGGTAAAATGATCGGGCGGTTCGTGCAGACACCGCTGGATCTGGAGCGGCGCCTGGGGTTGCTGCAAGGCAACGTGATGCACCTGGAGATGGCATTTGATCAGATGTTTTGCATGCGCCCATTTTTCGGAATGTCGTGTTATCGCACCCCGATTCGCGGGTTATACATCACTGGCGCGAGCACGCATCCGGGTGGTGGGGTGTTTGGCGCCTCGGGCCGTAACGCTGCGGGAGTGGTCCTGCGCGATCTCGGGCGGCAGATGATTGAATAAGTCTATTGGGATTGAAGTCGGAATCAGACCGTGATCTATTTTACCAAAGGTTTAATTATGAAACTGCCCCTCATCTTATTGTTCAGCCTCGCACTGGTGGTGCCTCCGATGCATGCTCAGCAAGCCAAGGGAAAAAAAAGCATCTACGATCAAAGCGGCGGCGGCTCGGAAGCATCCGGCGGCAGCTCCAAAAAATCTTCCAGCAAAAAAAGCTCTTCCGGTCGCTCGAAGAAAAGCAGCGGCGGCGGGTCGAGTAGTTCCGGCGGATCAAGAAGCGGCGGCGGGTCCAGCGGCTCCGGAGGTTCCAGCCGCTCTCACCATTCCGAGGGTGAAGGTGGCAGCGTGCCTGCGGCTTATCATGAGCTGCATCGACACGGGGGTGGATACTCGAGTGGCGGACACTCCAGTTACGGCTACCGGCCTTCGCACAGTTGGAGTTCCTTCAGCGTGACTCGCTCAGCACCCGTTTATTATTCCACACCGACTTACTATGAATCCGCGCCGCGGACGGTTTATTACGAGAGCGATCGTGCCGCTTATGGCACGGGCGTTGGCCTGGATGTGCAGGAGGAACTCAGTCGGCTCGGCTATCGCGTGGGTCCTATCGATGGCGTTATTGGCCCGACCACTCGAAGAGCAATCGCACAATACCAGGCGGACAACGGCTTGCGTGTCACGGGGCGCATCGATGAAATATTACTGCGCGATCTGGGTCTGATCGAATACCGCTGATCAACGCTTCTCGAGCTGCCGGATCATTCGTTTCACGTGTTTGTGTTTGGCGCGTGGACGCAATATACGCAGGCTCTCGCGGTCGCTGCCCCATTTCAAAATCTCGATGGTCACGCGCCGCACGCCCCATGCATTCATCTCCCGGCGCGAGGGGAAATACAGATCGATCGTGTTCGTGCCGGCCAGTTCCCAGCCGTAGTCGTCCACTTCATACACGCGCCCGGTGGCGGCCACGCGGAAGAGTGTGCCCACGGGCCAGCGCGACCAATCCGCCGCTGCACTGTGCACGCGGCCGCATTGCAACGGTGTACCTCGGGCGGAGAGACTGCCGTATTTGCGATGATCCGCCTCCGAATGTGTGTAGGCAGTGGTGCGCACTTTCTGCACCTGCGTGCGCTTGAGCGGTTTCTCGAAGTCGGGCAGACGGCGTGTGGCGCAACTGCTAATCGCGAGAGCCACCGCAAGCAGTAGCAGCGCTCTCATGCGGGAAGGTTCACTCCGAGTTGTCGCAACCAGTCCAGCAGCCGGGCGTGTTGGTGCATGTCGTAAAGATGCGCCTGAAAACCCAGCTTACGCGCGGCATCGACGTTCTGCGGCAGATCATCGATGAAGACCGTGCGAGCAGGCGTGAGTCCGTGAGCCCGAATAGCTTCGTGATAAATCTGCGGGAAAGGTTTCATGCATCCCACCAGCCACGAATACGTGCCGCCGGTGAAGCAGTGGAAAATATCGTACGCTTCGCGCAGATGGTCCATGTGCAGGTCGCTCGTGTTGGAGAGCAGATAGAGCGGATGGCTTTGCTTGAGATGCCGCACGAGCTGGTGCATGGGGTCATTCGGGAAAAAAATCCGCTGCCAGGTGGACTCGAAGGTGGCGTGCGATCCGCGGTATTCAAGAATCTCGACGCCGTCGATGAGGAACTGGCGTCGGTCGATCTGGCCGCTCTCATACCGGTTCTTCAACTCGTCGATTTCCGGGCGACAATCATCAACCGCGCGGCCGCAAGTGGCGCCGAGAATTTTAAGCGCCGGATCGAAGTCGAAGCCGACCAGTACATTTCCGATGTCGAAAAGGAAAGCATCAATGGCAGCCATGCGCAGAGTAAGACAGAGTCAGGAAATTTTTCCAAGCTCAGCAGCGCGGGCCCGGGCTTTTTCGAAATGCGGCGACACGTTTGCGTAGAAGGGATACGCAGCAGGTGCCGCTTGAGCAGGCCGATAACGCCAGTGTTTGTAATGCCATATCCACAGATGCGGATGCTCGCGCACCCAGGGCTCGTAGAAATCCCAGAGTTGTTGAGTGATGTCGGGTACCGTGTTGCGAGCGGGCAGTTGCTCAAAGTAGATGAGTTCACACGTGCCGTCAGGTTGTGGCAACGAGATCGCGGGATGCAATTTGCAGCCGGTGCGCAATTGCAATTCAGCAGGCATTGCAGTGACGCTCATCTCCAGGCCAAGAAAAGTAACCACCGTGCTGGAGCGACCCGGACGCAACGTGAGATCGGGCAGCAACCCAAGGAATCCGCCATGCTGAAGATGCTTGAATACGCGCACCATCGCGCCGCGACGCGGCATCGTTGTGTTGCCCGAGATCGTCCGTGCACGGTCGAAGATGGGACCCAATGCGCGATTCCTAAACTCCTGTTCGATCACGGGGATGTCGATGCCGTGAAACCCGGCAGCCAATCCCATCCATTCGAAATTCCCAAAGTGCTGGCACATGAGAATGCGCCCGGGACTCTTCGGCGCGATGGGTTGCAGTGCTCCGTGATCGGTGATTTTCATCCATCGCCGATAGTTGTCTAAAGTGAGTCTGCGACTCCAAAACAGGTCCAGAAAAGTCCGCGCAAGGTTCTGGGCTGAGGCACGGGCGATGCGGTGTCGTTCACGGAGATCGTAGCGTCCGGGAAACGCCGCTTCGAGATTCGCCAGCGCCACTGCACGCGATCTGCGATCCAACAGATGATACAGCCTGCCCAGACAGCGGGCCAGACGCAGACAGGTATGTCGGGAAAATTTCGGCACCAACCATGCCGCGAGGTGCAGCGCATGGAATTCCAATCGGTAACGGAACGATAACCAGCGACGTCTCATGCGGTGGAGAGTGCCTTGGCAAGCCGACGATTATGCAGAAACTGAAAGCGTCTGCTCCGGATCACAGCAGGCGCCACCGGTAAGAGCCAGAGTTTGTCCTGCGGCTGGAAACGGGAGACGATCGAGGGCTGAGGAGTGGCAGTCTGGCTGCTCGACAGCAGATGGCAGCAGAGCTGGACCGTGAGACTCTCGGTAGCACCCGGCACATAGAATTTCTCGACGCACCCAGTTTTGCTCAGATGCACGGCCCACCATAACGCCCGGCGGGCAGCAGTGAAAAAGTCCGGCCCCGGCCAGCGCTTGGAGAGTTCTTCCAAAGCGGCCCGGTCTTTCCATCGATTGAACCATTCGAGTTCGAGGGTCATGCCATCGGGCAGCCACAGCAAACGCTCCAGCGGCAGACTCATGCCTTCAAGTTCACGCGTAGTAAGCTGTCCGCCGGCCACAAGAATCTGCGTGCGGTGATGCAGCAAGGTGTTCATCTCGTGTTGCAATCGGTCGCGCGACTCGGCGTGGTGAAGATCGAAGAACGCGGCGTTCATCGCGAGCGGTTCAGGAGTGTGAGCCGACGGGGATTTGCCAAATGCAGCCTGCAAGTCTGCCATGGTGTTGCTGATGGAAAAACATTCCCGCGCTCGCTGTTTTCCCACAGCACCCATCCTCTGCGCGAGACCCGGTGTTTGCGAGAGCTGGCAGATCGCATCCGCAAGTTGCTTTGCATCCGCCGGGTCCGCGAGCAGACCTGTCTCCTGGTGCAACACCTGTTCCGGCACGCCCGCCACGCGGGTGCTAACCACCGGCAGCCCGCAGAGCATGGCTTCTGTGATGACTGTGGGCAACATATCGGAAGTGCCGTCCGCAGTGGTCGTGCAAGCAAGCGCAAACACGTCCGCATGTTGAAACGCGGACTTCATTTCCTCCAAACGCACGGAGCCGCGCAGAACCACGCGCTCCTGGAGTCGCAGCTCACGGATTTGATTCTCCAACTGCGGACGCAACGGACCATCACCGAGGATGTCGAGCGTGCATTCGCAGCCTCTGTCGCGGGCGATGCCGACAGCGGGAATGAGATGTTGGAAGCCTTTGCACTCCACAAGCCGCCCCACGCTGACGATGCGCAGCGGAGCATGGCTCGGGCTGGCAGCGGGGTATGCCATCGGGTCCAGGCCGTTATAAATGGTATGCACCTGCATGGCGGTGTCTGGGCAGAGTTCGTGCAGCTTCTCACGGGCAAATGAGCAGGGTGCCACGACAAATGCCGCCTGATTGCACAGCTCGGCCAGCAATGCGGGCGAGGAGATGTTCACCAGAAAATCCGCTGCCTGCGGAGTGAAGGAAAAGGGGATGCCCGTGAGATGCTTGAGCATGAGCGCGGAATGCGTGGCATGATTGGCGAAATGTACATGCACATGGTCGATGCCAAGCCGGGAAAATAACGTCGCGAAATACAGGATATTCCGGCAGCGCTGAGCCGCATCCGGCCCGAACCGCAGAGTGTGATCTTCGACCAGACGCGCGGGCCACAGCCCCCTCTTTCGCGCAGCAGTCTCCAGCGCCTTGCCGACTGCCGGAGGCGGACCATGGAATACGGGCACGCGGCTGGAATTGAGACGTTCATGTCGCAGATCGTTTTTGGGCGGATGGATGGAGGCGACGATCACTTCCCAACCGGCAGCTTCGAGCGCAAGGATTTCGTTATCGCAAAACGTGTGCGACACCACCGGATAGCGGCTGAAAAGATAAGCCAATCGTGGACGCGTGGAGTTCATGGTCGAGCACTGCGAAGCCAGGCGGTGAATCGGGCGCGATCGGGCGACTCGCGCAGCAAGTGATCCCGCGCACCTGGAACCCGGTCTGTGGAATTGGAGACAATGGCAGCATCGGCAGCCATGCGTCGCAGGAGCACACCGTTCCATGCGTCGCACAATACCAGCGCGCACGCCACGCCCGAGAGCTTGTGCCACAGCCAGGCAATCAGCGATTCCCGAGTGCCTGCGCCATAAACCAGCTGAGGCTGGTGGGTGCGATGGTGCGCTGCGAGCCACACTGCGGTCCTTGCACAGGAGAGGAAAAGTTCACCATCCACCGACGCGGATAGTTCCGTGCGCAGAGCCTCGAGTTGCCATCGCCAGGCTTGACGCGCACGCCATTCCATCTCCAGTGGAAGACCATCGGGAACAACAAACGTCTGCCCGGAGACGCCCGCGATAGTCCATGCCCGGTCCACCAATTCGCATTCGAGCCACCCGGCGCGACCCGGCAGCGAGAGATCGTAGATGCCAATCGTGGAGGCGGGCTGCGGGGGCGCGACCTCAGGCATCACGTGTGAAAATTGTTCAGCCAACTGCGCCGTGGTCTGACTAAGTGAAAATTTCTCCTGCGCCATGCTTCGTCCAGCAGCACCCATGGAAGCGAGCAGTGTCCGGTCGGCATCCAACTCGCAGATGGCTTGCGCGAATGCATGCGGATCGGCTGCCGGAATCAAGCGACCGGTAACTCCATCGACTATCATCTCCGGAATCCCGGCGGTGTGGGTGCTGAGCACGGCGCGTCCACTGAACATGGCTTCGGTAATCACCGTCGGCAGCAGATCGCTAGCGCCTTGCGAGTCCACCACGCTTGCCAGGGCGAACAAGTGGCAAGCGCGAAGTTCCTCACGAATCTCTTCGCTGGTCAGCACGCCCACCAGCTCCACGCGATGGCCGAGATCGAGCCGCGCAATCTGCTCGCGAAGTTTCTCTTCCCATGGTCCCTCGCCCACGATGCGCAACCGGATGTCCTGCCGACCAGTCAGCGCCAGCGCGTCTATGAGATGATGGAAACCCTTGAACTCAATGAGTCGGCCCACGCTGAGAATACGCAACGGGCCGTCCGGCGGAGGCATGGGAGAAAAAACCGCCGGGGCCAATCCGTTATAAATCCGCACGATTCGGTCGCGGCTTTCCGGACACCAGCTCTGCAGCAGTGCGCGGGAATAATCGCACACCGCGACGACAAATTCGGACGCGGCACACATCTCAGCCAGAAGCTCCCGGCTCCCAAGGTCCACCATGAAGTCCTGTCCGTGGGTCGTGAACGAAAGCGTAATGCCGGTCATCTCCCGCAGAAATAATGCGGTGTGCAAAGCGCGATTTGCGAAAGGTACATGCACGTGACGGACACCGAGCTGTTCGAACCGCTCGGCGAAATAGCATGCGTTGCGTGCCCGGAGTGCTGATTGAAACGATGGGCCGTAGGCTGCGTCATGACGCGCAATCATGGCTTCGGGCCAACGCCCGTCGAGGCGGAATTTTTTTTCCAACGCAGCGACGCTCTCGCGAGATGGCCCATAGAGCACCGGTGCGCGCAGCGTGTTCAGATTCGGCTGGCGGAAGCTCTCCAGCGGCGGATGGATCGAGGCCGCAATCAACTCCACTCCGTGCTGCTCGAGCCCGAGCATCTCGTTGTCGGTGAATGTCTGCGAGCGCAGCGGGTATCTGCTGAAGAAGTAGCCGATGCGTGGGTTGGATGCCATGGAGGCGGAAGCGTAGAGCATTCCGCGAGGATTTACAAAAACTTCGAGCGCAGAGAGGCGAGCGGGAGGT
>CBDUBV010000063.1:0-17229 GCA_965365475.1 uncultured Chthoniobacteraceae bacterium
ATTCCTTCTCCATCCTCGGCGCGTTTCAGGCATTCGACACCAAGACTTCCGCCGTGTATCATCACCGGGGGTCTAAGCTGCGAGCCATCACGGCCATCGAGCAGCAAAGGCATCACATTCAGCCGGTCTGCCGCCGTCGCGACCTCTGCATCCTGCCACGCTCCCGAGAAAGGCATCGCCGCATAGGTAAACTCATGTGTGCCCTGATCCGCGCTGTGGTCGGGAAACGTGGTGCTGCGCAGCAGAGCCAGCTCGAGAAGCTGGCCCTCCGCGCGAACGCCATATTTACAATCGTTAAGCAGAGCAAAGCCGCCCTCGGCATCGAGCAGCGCGGCGTAGCGGTGGCATGGGATCTCAAATCGCGCCTGCTCGTGAAAAGTATTCCGATGCGTCGGGCGGTCGATAAAGCCATGTTGCACCGCGTTACGTGAGATGGCACGAGAACGCGTAGTTTGAAAGCCGACTCGGAGCATTTTGTGCCGCTCGCGCCAGTCCACCTGTGTCTGAAAAACAACGTGCGACGCACCAGCTTCAAGTATGCAGCGTTGGCGAATGTGTGAGTTGCCGATTTTTAAACTAAAATCGAGCACCGAACGGGCCGGCCCAGTGAATCCGGTTGCCGGAGCCTCACTGCGCGCCGTCTCCACAAGCTCCTGAACATAGAAATCGTCGATGTCCCAAGCGTCCCAATCCACCGGACGATCGATATAGAGCGCGAACTGATTTCCATAGGCATCTGCGGCGATGCTTTCTCTGCCTGTCGCTTTCTCCACCAGGCTTGTGATTTGCCCATGCTCGTCGAAGACACAGCGCAGCAGATCATTTTCGAGAACCAGCTCGTCCAGCGGACGCGTCTCCTGCGTCGCTTCTTCCCAAGAGATATTCGTCGTGCGCAACGTCGGCAACTCGATGCGGCTCGTTACGCGTCCATCGGGCTCACGCTGTGAAATCGCTCCTGCCACAGCGCGGGAAGCTTCAAGACAGCCACGCCACGGAGTGATGAGAGAATTGAAAAGCACAGCGCCATCACGCTGCTCGGGGAGAGCTTCCGAGAATCGAGCAATCAGCGCGGCCAGCACTTCTTCAATTTTGTGGTAATCCGCGAGCGCATCCTGAAACACCTCGCGAATGCCCGAACCAGGCAGCACATCGTGAAACTGATTGGTCAGCAACTTAAGCCAGCAATCTTTGAGTTCAGCATGCGGATATTGGGTTTCCGGGCGGAACAGATGGAGATGCTCGATCTGCCCCAAAAGAATCTCCAGCTTCCGGTTCTTCTTCTTGAGCAGCGCATGCGTGGTGTAAGTGCCGCGATGACCTTCCACATAAATATCTCCCTGATGAAGATCGAGCAGCTCGCGGTGCTCATCAAAGTAATCAAACACTTCGCGAGCCGTCCCAAACCGCACACGCGGCAGGCCCTCCACAGATGCCATCCGCTGGGCGCGCTCGAGCATCGGCTCGCTCGGCCCGCCGCCCCCATCGCCCACGCCAAAAGTATAAAGAAACTGCTCGAGCCTGTCGCTTTCCATGAAGCCCATTGATGCGCGAGCCAGATCGTCGGAACGCAATCGTCCGTTGTAATCGCGCACCTGTGGCACCAGATGCACCAGCACTTCGCTGCCGTCGTTGCCCTGCCAGCGCAAGGTCGTCTTGTCGAAAACGTTGGTGCGACCCCAATGCGGCTTCTTAGTCAGCAGATACTCCACGCCGGCCGACTGCAAAATCTGCGGAAGCGCGCCGCTCAAGCCGAACACATCCGGCAGCCAGGAAATCGCGCAGTCCACCCCGAGCTTCTCACGGATGTAACCGGTGCCGTAAAGCAACTGCCGGATCAGAGACTCGCCGGAAGGGAGATTGGTATCGGCCTCCACCCACATCGTGCCCTGCACCTCCCACCTTCCTTGAGCCACGCGCTGCTTGATCTTCGCGAAGGTTTCGGGGAAATGCTCTTCCGCCATCGAATAGTGCAGCGCCGAGGATGCGCCAAAGACATAGCCGGGGTATTTCTCCAGATAAGCGAGCTGATGCGCGAAGGTCCTTCCGCATTTTCCAATGCTGTCGCGCAGGCGCCACATCCAGGCGCTATCGATATGAGCATGACCCGTCACCGTCGCCCCCAACGCTGAGGCTGATGCCGGGCGCGACAGCTCTGGCGAAAGAATTTCCGAAGCTTGCGCGGTGCAAGCAGGATCATCCCGCCACGCCTGTGCCGCCTCCAGCAGCGCACGGTAAACGCGACGCCGCCGCACGCTATGCACAGGAGAAGTGCGCGCTACCCCAAGCAAAATCTCGGCTTCATGCAGCAGACCTTTCACTGCGACATCCACGCGGCAAAGCTCCGCACGATGCACGATGCCTTCATGCGTGCCATGATAGTTTCCGCGCGCAAAATCAGGATCCATCGGTCGCCCAACGCCATCGAGATTGCTCGCCCAGGCCTGCACCAGGATCACCGCTTCAGTGCCGCCCGACGCCTCGAGATAAAGCGGCACCTCATCGACTTCGCACCAGTGATCAAAAACTGATCCATGCGTGAGCCGCTGCGAAAACTCACCGTTCGCGCCGATCACGCCGCATTCGCCGCCAAGCTGAATGCGCGCCGCCACCCGGCTGCCATCCCATGCCTGCGGCACCGTCGCGGCGAATCGGAACCACGCATAGTCCCACGCTTTGCCCCAGCGTTCGCCTTGACTGATCGCGCGATACGACGCCCTCTTCCAGCTCTCGAGCTGCAGTGGATCAGCGCAGGGAGCGCACTCGATCAAGAGCGGAACCCATTCCGGATAAATCGCCCGACGCAGCAATCCCAGCCACTGCTCGATCCGTGCGTCGATCCATTCTTCTCGTGAGAGAATCCATTCTTCGTGCGGCGTGCCGCTCCATGACTTCGAATCTGGCATAAAGTTTATCGGGCATTTCGCTCGGACGGCGGCACGAAGGCAGGGTTTGCCTGCGGGATTTCTGCACGGATTTTCGTCAAGTGATCGAGCAGCAACTGTCGCAGCTCAGCAGCCTTTTCCGGTTCCGCGTCAATCAGGTTCCGGGATTGGCCAATGTCGCTGCTCAAATCAAACAGCTCGTGTGCCCGCCCGCCGTAGGGCGAGAGTGCCTTTTCCCAATAGTGCAGATAGACAAAGTCGCCACGTCTTACCGAGCTGACCGGCGGCGTTTCTACGTAATAATGAGGGATATGCCAGAATAGGGCGTCATGCACAGATTCAGCTTTGCCTGAGAGAACCGGCACCAGACTCACTCCATCCTGATGCTGCTCTGCCCGCAGCCTTTGCCCGGTCAAGTCGAGCAGGGTCGGATAAAGATCAGCTGTAATGGTGAGGGCATTGCTCACGCTTCCAGGCGCAGTGACTCCGGGCGCATGGATGATTAGAGGAACCCGCAGAGAACCCTCATACTGACCACCTTTCTGTCCGCGCAAGGGCGCCATGGAGGTGAGCTTGTAAGGCTCTTTGGTGATTACGCGCTCCACGCCGCCGTTATCGGAAGCCAGCACGAAAACCGTGCTGTCCGCGATTCCAAGCTGCTGCACCGCCGCGAGAAGCCGTCCGATTTCCACGTCGAGTTCATCCATCATAGCGACGTAATGGGTGGAATAGACTTCCTTCTCCGCCGGGGTGAGCCTGGCGTCGGCTGCATCATAGAAACTCTGTGTCGTTTGCACCTGCACATGCACGGCGTTATGCGGCAGGTAGAGAAAGAAAGCTTTCTCCTTCTCAAGTGCCATTTTGATGAAGTCGATCGCCCGATCAGTGATCGTGGTCATCCTTTTCGGATCGGTTTCCACAATGGTCGGTGGCGTCATCCACATATCATTTTCCGGCGACTCATGCACATCGAAGCCCATGGCATCAAGATTCTCGCCCCCTGCGCCGAAGTGTGTTTTGCCGAAGAGCGCCGTGGAATACCCGGCTTCGCGAAAGGCGTTGGCAATTGTAAACTCCTCAGGCTGCACGCCATCCTTTTTGGTGATCTCCGGCTGGATCAGCTTGATCCCCTGGGGATTTTTCTGCACGTTGCCGAGCTGGAGGTGGTGGCCCGTGAGTGCGGTGAAATGCAGGCGCGCCGGGCTTTTGCCGGTGATCAAGCTTGCGCGGGTCGGGGCGCAGACGCTTGCCGCCGAGTAGGCATTGGTGAAGCGCATTCCTTGCTCCGCAAGCCTGTCGATGTTCGGTGTCTTGAAAACTGTGCCGCCGTAGCTCCCAATATCTTTCCAGCCGAGATCATCGATCAGGAGAAGAATCACGTTTGGCCGCGCGGGAGATGGCTCCGCAGCTCTGGCAGAATTTAGGGCGAACGTGATGCAAACAGCTGCGACGAATATGCCCTTCATTCCTTATTTGAGATTTGTCCGCGAACGATGATCCGCGAGAGCTGCAGCGTGGTATTGCCGGCTCCCGATGGGGTGTCGTGCGCAAACTCGATACGAAACGTCCAGCGCCGGGCCGGGCTCAGGGATGGCAGCTCGATGTTCTGATGGGAATTTTCGAGTTCCGTGTTTTCTGACTTGAGGTCACCCACGATTGCCGCCGACTGAAACTCTTCATCGTCACGGCGCACGAAGATATGCGCAGCAAAACGGGGCTTGAATTGATTGAACCGCAGCTCCAGCTCCGCCGGCTTGATTTGCTGATCGCCCGTCTCCGAAGCGATGCTCCACTCAATGTAGTCGGAGAAATTGTCAGGGTCTCGGTCGAGTTCCGCGCGCTTGATATTGAGGCTGGCACCCATGAAAAAATCGAGGCCTGCGCCTTCCCCGTCGGGGTTGCCATGTTCCGTCAACTCGGAAGCTGCCAATCCCGGCGCGACAATCTCCGCGTCGAGCTTCGACTCGGTGGGGCTGTCGGTGAAGTCGTAGCTGACAAGTTCCTCCGCACCAGCCCACAACATGCTGCCATGAACAAAAATGAAAAATGCTAAAAAAAGAAATCTCATAACCTGTGGACAATTGCTAACGTTGGCATAACGAAATCCCAAACTCAATCAATTTGTCGAAGAGAATTTTTTCATTTTTTCCTCGCATCCAGTTTCTGCCCCAAAAAATCTGCGAAATCCTTTAATCTGCGGTTTACCACTCTCCCCCCGCACACGCTCATAGCTTCATAGACACTTTTCTAAAAATAGTCCCGGTTCCCTCCGTCTGTGCGCAATAATCCCCCGCGAATCCCGAAATCCTGGCTTCCTCGCTGGGAAGAATGATGGTCTCTGGTGCCAGGGCTCCAGACTTCATTTCCAATCGGCACCCATCCGAGTCTTGGAAAAATGTGCCATAGGCACCCGGGAGCAACACACACCAGCGTCCGGCGGGAAGCTGTCGAGCAGGCGCAATCCGCAGAACATCTCCATCGTAACTCAGCCCCAGAAATGCATCTACAATACCCAACGCAGCCATAGGTCGGAAATAGTGCCCTCCGTATTCCTGGTGGTCCCAATAAAGCCCCCAGCGGCGGTAACGCCGGTCCACATTGCGGATGATTTCTTCAGCGTTTTCATGCAGTCCCGCGTGGTAAAGTTGCGCAGCCAGGTTCAGCTCCACTCCCGTCCAGCAGGTGTTTGCCTGATCAATCCATCGATTGGGCTCCACGTCGTGCAGAAATCCATCGCCCGGCCATTGACAATTGCGCAGACCTTCTCCCGGCTTGTAATTCCGCTGGATGATGGAACGCAACGCAAGGCGTGACTTTTCTGGATCAACAATGTTTGGCAGCCCAAGCTGACGCGCCATGCCCTCACCGATGAGCTGATCCGCCATGCACCCGAGCTTCGCACTCGGGTCCGATGTTTGCTCATCCGAGTAGAGATTGAAATAGCTGCCATTCCACGTTGTTGCTTCGAATGTCGCGCAGCCTTGTTTAAAGTAGGGCGTGTATTCTTTCACAAATTCCTCATCGCCCAAGTGCTCTGCCACTTTGAGCGCGAGTGCGACAGCGGCCAGCCATTGAGAGACGACAAACGGTGCTACGCCAAACATGGGGAAGTTGTCGTAGGAACACATGATGCCCTCCATGTCGGGCAGGTGATCGCCATTCTTATCCCGTTCGCGCAGCACATAGGCCAGAGCGGATTTTGCATTCGGCCAAACTTCCCTGAGCCAGGCCGCATCGCCGCTCCAGAGCGCGGCGCGCAGAGCCAAAAACACGAACTGCGCCGGCATATCGAGACGATGCCCGCTCACCTCTTTCGGATTCGGCTGGTAGGAGTTGCACGAGACAGAGTGAACGACACAGCCGTTTGCTTGCTGGAATTTACGCCAGATATCGACCGTCATCCGGTCCAATTCTGGAAAAAGCAGACTTGTTGCAATCTGCCCATACATCGCCACATCCGTCGTTGCGATCCCAGCCCATGGGCGCAGCGGGCTCAGGCCCTCGAGCACGCCGAACATTCCTGTTTGTGTAAGCCAGGTGGATGTTCTGAACGTGTTGAGTTGGGAATTGATTTGATCGAGCACATCCTCCGGCAAGGAGCTGTCAAAAAACGTGCGATAAAATGCACTGGACTCGTCCAGCAGACGCGCACGCTCGCAATGCGCATAGCGTGTAATCGATTCGGCGGAGTCAAAGAATATGCCGTAGTAGTGACCTTCGAATCGGTCGTGTCCATCGGGCTCCGAGGGCATCGCTCCGCTATCCGATCGGTCCGCGATACGTCCGTACAGATTCGGGAAATGCCATGCCAGGGCAAAGGTGTGGATTAACGATGCTCCTCGCGCTGGTAATCTTGCGGCCCGACCGATCGTTGCGAAGCAACGCAGATCAGCGCGGCGGGTGCCGGTCGCCTTGTCCGTGCAGTTGCGCCCATCGGTGTCATCGACTTCGGGCATCGGGTACTCGCGTAGAAGGCGTTCGTAATATGGATGGTGAAACTCCCACCCCATGTAAGCCGTCGAGCTTTCCGCAAATGAAGCCAGGCAAAGCGCTCCGGTCGTGGCGGCAATGGGATCGGTCTGCGCTGCGGTGAGTATAACTGCGGAAAACTCACCATCCTGCACCCGCGTATTTTTATAAATGCGCTCCGGCTGGTCGTAGGCCGCAGCGTTTCGAGCTGTGGCGAGGATTTGAATATCCACCGGACGATCCGAGGTCGAAGTGATTTCAAAATCGAAAAACGCCAGTGGCAAAGCGGAGTCTTTCACATTGCCAGGGATGAAAGGGGACCATGCCCGCATCGAGATACGCAGCGGAAGGTCATCCAGCTCGAACTCGAGATCGGCGAACGGAAACGAAGCACGAGTGCGGATCGTGTCCACTCCGCTGATCCATGGGAAGATGTATTGAAACTCGTGCCCCTCGATGGCGGCAGCACCATGGCTGTCCTCGATCTGAAGCAGGACAAGTCGTGGATTCTCATGCTCTCGTCTCACCCACAGCATGAAGAAGAGAGACTGCTTGGCGTTGTAGGGATAACGGGCACCGGCGAAAAGGGGCCAATTATTAAAAATCGACCAGTTGGTAAATCCACCATCCTGGCGTAGCTCGAACCAGCCCGCTCCGATGCCGCCCAACGCCATGCCTGAACGCGGGAGCTGACTGCGATGCATACATGTGTGCAATGACATAAGGTTTTTACAATGTGACGTGCACCTGGTGAGGATGCCCGTCCGCTGGGGGGAGAACGCCCGAGGAATAAGAACTACCATCCACTCGGAGTGATCGAGCGCCCGTGCGTTCGATCGTAATCTCGTAGCGGCTGCCACGGAATGTGCGCACAAGACTTGCCATGGGCAGGGCGGCAGGCAGACAAGGATCGATAAGGAGACCATCGTAGTGGCGCCGTGCGCCAAGTATCCATTCCACGAGCAACTGGGTAAACCAAGCGGTGGTGCCCGTGCGCCACGGATATGCCGCCAGGCCGCGACGCGTTGGCGTGAGGCTGAAGCAGTTTGTAAAAGAAAATGGTTCCATCCTGGAATTCGCAATCGGATTCCACGGGCTACCGGGAGCGACTTTCAAATAGGTGCGCCAGGCCGCTTCTGCACGGCCCATCATGCAATCGGCCACGCCTTTGAATCCAGCAGCATGATTGTAGCATCCGCCATTCTCCGCACGCATCGGGCGTGAGGCGGAGAATTTCCCAATGCGTTCATCGAAGGTTTCGAATGGCGGCGCGACGATGGAAAATCCCATGTCGTTCTCGATCATACAATCTACAGCCGCCATGCAGAGCGCAGCTCGCTCGGGTGGGGCGGTCTGCGAAAGAATCGCCCAACTCTGTGTGTTTACGAAAATCTTCCCTTCCGCATTCACGTCCGATCCCATCGTATAGCCGCCCGAGCAGAGCGTGCGCACATACCATTGCCCGTCCCATGCTATCTCGTTGAGCAGTTTTTTGAAGTGTGCATGCCAGTCGAGTGCTTCTCGTTCGACATCGCTCTCGCCACGACGGCGGGCCAGCTCAGCCACTTCAAGCAAGCCCAGACAGAGTTGCTGGGTAACCATCACACTCTCGCGGTCGCCCGTTTTTTCAGAAGGCTCGAGACCATCGTTCCAATCCGCAAAATGCTGGTCGCACAAGCCGTGGACACCCGTGTCTTTGACCAGAAAACGCATGGCTCGAAGCATGTGTTCCCAGACAGATTCCCGGCGCGGATCGTCAGCATATGGGAGCCGCTCGTCCAGGAATGCCAGCTCGCCGGACTCTTTCAAGCACCATGGCACGCAATGCAATAGCCATGCTGGTTTGTCGGAATATTGGTGGCGATTCCATGGTCGAAACCCGTGTGGAACACTACCAGAGATATATTGTGAGGCGATTGCGCGCAGCAGATTCTCGCGGGCAATCGGCCAGTCGAACAGTGCTACGCCCATGTCATTTTGCAGATTGTCCCGGAACCCACTCTTATTAATGAGGTAGGAGACCATCGCTTTCTTGGAGAAATGATTGATGAGCCCATCGCGGTCGCCATCTCCGGTGTCCACCGAAAACATGGACGCCTGGCGGTCGTCGGCTCGGATGCGGTCGGCAAGTGCGGTATCTACCGCGTCGGGCGCAAGTCGCACGCGTAGTGCTGCCAGCTCCCTTTCGTCCGTCGCGGTGCCGAGTAGAAAATCAGCACGCGCTGCGCCGCCGGGAGCAATGTCGAGCGTTACCTGCACAATGCCTGCACAATCGGGCCCGTCAAATCCCCGGTTATCAGCATTCCATCCATGAAGAATCTTGGGGTCTGACAGCGAATAGCTTTCCCGCGTAAAAAAATCTCGATAGCCACTCGCGCCCACAAACTCCGCGCTCGACGTGGCCAGGAAACCGTTGAAACGTTTTGTTGGCACCGAGCGGTCCCGGTTGTGCACCCAGACGGCACCCAGGTCGGGCAGAATCCTCGATTCATTGTCTTTGCTCACCCATTTGCCTTCGGAATCTGTCCCTGTGAGCTGGAACATGGCATACGCAAAGAGCGACACACGCCGTGGGCGGGCCTCCAGGTTGCGCACAGCCACACGCCAGACCTCGCATGCCTCGCTTGATGGCACGAAGACCGTCTGCTCAACGCACAGACCCAGCGCCGATCCCACGATGGTGGTAAACGCCGCATGAAATGTGCACCTGCGCTCCGCTACCGGCGTCGCGACTGGGTCTCCCCATGGGGTGAACACCTCGTTCGTCTCATCATCGCGCACATAGAGGTACTTGGTATCGTAGCCAACCACATGGCAAGTATTGCCCGCTTGATCGCGCACTGTCACCGGGCCATCGCCCAGGTTCGATGTCTCTGCATACACTTCCACGTCGCCGGGCTGGTTGTAGTGGATATTGCGCCATTTGCGCGGCGGGTCTTGCGTCAGCACAAATGTCCGTGTGCCAGGATCAAAATGTCCGTAGGAAGAAGTCGCTGCCAGATGGGGAGGCATTAGCGGAAACTTGATCACCACGGTTGGCCGTCACATCGCAGAGTCATTCGCCGTAGCAGACCGGTTGGACATGCCAGTCCTGGCAGAGCGTCGCCATGGCGTCGCGATCAATGAGTTCAAGATATTCCCTATGTCGTTTCTGTGCGACCTGCTCAACTGGTTCTGGGCCATAGCCAAAGAACTTTTCTGAAACAGCATCCCGTTTTGCTGGGTGAAACACCCACACCGATGTTGCTGCCGGATTCTGCACAACACTCTTTTCCCACTCCTCCCGCTGCGCAATTGTGGAAGTGACCATGGCGACCGGCGATTTACGACTCACAAACCGTGGTGCCGCAGCAAACACGATTTCTTCTTTTGCACACAAGTCCGCAAGCCGCGTCTGGATACCTTCGATCCATAGAAAGTTCATGTGCGAGTCCAGGTAGCGCAGGCGCAGGCCGAGTTGTTGGACCCAGGCGATCTGCGCTTCGATCTCAGCCATCATCTCATCAAGCGAAGCGTGTGTGTAGAGTTCCACCGTGGTCTGGTGGAACGTGCCATCGCTGCGCACAAGGCCCGACCTCCGCGATGCCGGTGCTACTGGACCCCAGCGCAAGTCCCGCCATTCGCTAGTGAGCGTGGCGTGAAGCCCAACGCAACACTCAGACTGACGCGCCACCAACTCATCCAATCGATGCTCAAGATATGGTCCAGGTGCCATCACGCCAACATTGCGTATGAACCCAGCATCGAGACATTCCAGTATCGCATCGTTCGTCCCCGGGCTCACACCGAAATCGTCTGCACGAGTGATCACCGGAACAGTGTCAACGAGGTTGGCTGCAATCATTTTTCTGTAATTGAAGGAGGACCGATGAAGTGCAGCGATTATTCGCCGGAGAGTTGACCAAGCTCTTTGAGCCAGTGCTTGACGCCGAGGTATTTGGGCGCGGTCTCTTCGGGTTGCTCGATGTATTCTTTCAACCCCCATGAGCCATGCTGATTGTATAAGCTCGTGCTGCTAAAATTGGAAAAGTGAGCACCGCCCGCATCTTTCCATGCTTGCAGATATTTTATGTAAAGTGCTTCCATGCGCGGATCGCGATTGGCTGCATTAAGCAATGCGACCAGCTCCTTATTTTTCGTCTGATTCCCGACCGCATTGAGATGTTGACCTCCTTCATAAGCCACCATGCGTAAGGGAGTGCCGGCGAGCGACGCTGCTGTCTCGCTCATGTTCTCCGCCGCCTTCGGCAACGACTCGGCCTCGAGTCGGCTGAATATGCCATCCAACCCACCCGCGATGGCTGCTTGCGCGTCTGCATCCTTCGATACATTTAAGGAAAAATAAGGTGCTATGGCCAGAACGTGCGCATGCTCCGCTGCTTCGGAATTTTTCAGGATGCGCCGTGTCGTCCAGGAGTTTGCTGCCTGCGCCGCCAGAACATTGATCGGTGCTCGCCCATTCTCCGCAAATACTTCGTTCCAGATTTTGAAAATCTCCAACGCTCGCACCGCATAGAAATCCAGTTGCGCTCCGTAATTGGACTTCTCTCCCAACCCGCGCTCTGCTGCCTGTTCTGCCGCGAATTTGCCGAAACTGAACATCGTGTTCCATGCTTCGTTGCCATACTCAACCATGGGCCTGAGCGAGGTATCCAAAGTATCGCGGTACAACTGCGCCATCGACCGGACATACTCATCCGTAGCGCGCTCCGGCACACACACCCATGGGATCACCTTGAGCTTGTTGGCCAGAGCGATGATGAGTTCATGCGGCACCCCTGCGGAGGTCGTGTAGAAAGTCATGTCCGGCTTGGCTCTGTCGTTCCAGTTTACCTGCTTGGAGTTATTTGTTTTCAACCAGTCCATGAAACGAAGCGCGGTAAACGGACGATAGAAATCAAGAAACACAGCCGAGAAAATTTCTTCGGGTTCCACAAATCCACCATCGCCCCCCCTCTGCCAGGTGTCCGGACGCCAAAGGCGCAAATTTTTCGGATAGTTGTCCGGATTCGCAGAAGTCAATTCCATTTCAAAAAGCCCTGTCTTTGACGGATCGACACGAACGATGGCGTATCCTTGACCTGACTCCACAAGCACGGCTTTGCCTTTCCAACTGAAAGTTCCCTCGCCATCGTAAAGAAACAGCATCTCCCCCTGCGGATAGCCTTCCATAGTCCTGTCGGGATCAAGACCGACAAACGCAAGACTGAACGCTACCTGATCTTCGGCCAGCGAGCGGACATTGCCTTGCTCATCCAAATCGAGCGGGCGTTTATCGGAAAAATCCTTGCTGCCAGCCGTTCTTGAATTCCATACCCGCATCGACTTGACCAAATTATTAAAGGGCAACTCCGGCTGCCAATCTGCAACGCCAGAAAGATTGGTCCCGATGGTGAAATTGGCGATCTCTGGCGGCAATTGCGCACTCGCACTGGACTGTGCGGCGTCTGCGGATACTGCCGCTTCTTGCGCGGACAGCTTGGAAGTGAGAAATGGGATGAGGCAAGAGACAAGCAGGGGGGCGACAAGTTTTTTCATAAGCTTTATGGGAAGTTATTTCTGGGCCATTTGCGAACAAGCGAAAAGCATCGCATCCCGTTGCCCCCCAAGCATCGACATTAAGTCGTGTCGCTTTTGCAACGGGATGCGGGTCCATGGGCTTGAGCGGTGCGTTGTGCTGGGAAAGATGCAGGGAAGATGCCTGGCACATCCATCATCCAAACGTATCTGGACGCGCGTCGCACGTTTACCGCGAGGCGGCTGGTTCAGCCTTCGCCCGTCTGGGTGCGCACGCCGGACACGCGAAATATGTTTGTCTTATTCCGCCGTGAGTTTGATCTCGCGGAGGTGCCAGTCTCCGCCGATTTTACCATTTGGGCATCTTCACGCTATCGGCTTACGATCAATGGCCAATTCGTCTCCGCAGGTCCCGGACGGTTTGTCTCGCCCCATGCGGAATACGACATCCTCGATCTCTCGCCCTGGCTGGTGAAAGGCAACAATCGCATCGAGGTTCTTGTAAATTTCTACAATGCTTCATCCTACCAGACCATGCCCGACGACCAACCCGGCTTCCGGGCTTCGGGCGATGTCTGCGGCATCACGCTCGGTACCCCAGGAGAGTGGTCGGCTTATCTTTGCAGCGCATGGGACCCGGATGCTTCCTGCTACACTTTCGCACAAGGTCCGCTGGAAAATTGCGATACTCGACTGCTGGGAACTGAACGGAAAATCCCGCTTCTCGAGCTGGCGCACGAAGCTGCCCCGTGGATGTTTTCCCCGTTTAGCGGGACACCCATTCCAGTCCAGACTTTTCACGTTCCAGCAAAACTCGTGCGTGCCACTGCGCTTGCAAATGATCGACGCCTGCTGGGTTTCATGGCTCGCGCTCTGCATTCGGGCACCGGTGAGAAAGTCAAATTCCGCACATGGATTCGCTCGCCAATGGAACAGACCGTGCATTTGGACTGTTTCTGGTGCGACCTCACATTGAACGGTAAAACTCTCGATGTGGTGAAAGCCGAAGGCGATAAGCGCAGCCTTGCACACGCTGAGATGGACCTCATCGCAGGCGACCAACTGCTGGAAGGTGAGATGGAAATTTTTTCAGATCGCTGGGCATGCCTGTTCGGTGTCGCACGTCAGGCAGCACTTGAGTTCCGCGCCGCTCCTGAGGGTTCGACCGCCACTCCCTTTGCAATTCTTGAGCCGGGAAGACCATGGCGCACCGTGGCGGATGATCTTTCGCGCATCACCCCCGCCCGCATGGTAGCCTGGGACGAGCCTGCGCAACGGCCGGAGTCTGGCGCGTGTTTGCCGGGCCAACCCACTGCTTTGGAAGCCTCCAGTGGAGCCTGGTGCTTTGAATTTGACCACGAGTTTCTCGGTTTCCCTTGCCTGGAAGTCGAAGCTCCCTCGGGCAGCATCCTTGACATCACATGCACCGATTGGCTCGATTCGGAGCATCTCGCTGCACCGTATATCGCCAACCCATTCTCGCATGTGACAGACCGGTTTATCCTCGCTGGTGGCAAGCAACGCGTGGAACTCTATCACCCACGAGGCGGGAGCTACCTGCAAGCAACCTTGCGTGCGCCCGACCCGCAACGGGCAGAAACACTCTGCGTGCACTCCGTAATGGTGCGCTCCAGACAAGCACTCCCGCAGGATGCATCGCAGTTTGCATGTGGAAACGAAAACCTGGAGTGGACATGGAAAGCCGCCATCCGGACATTGCGAGCTTCGACCGAAGACGCGTTCTCCGACTCGCCAGCACGCGAGCGCTCCAGCTACATCGGCGATGCTTTGGTGAATTTCCACATCCAGACACTGTTCACCGCAGACCTGCGCGTGCCGCGTCGCGTGATCCGGCAGTTCGCGCAAGCGCAGCTTCCCGATGGCCAATTGCCCTGCTGCGTTCCCTCATGCTACCGCAAAGCCCATCGCGATTTCACACTACATTGGATTCGACTTTTGCGCGATTATTGGGCCTGGACTGGCGACATCAAGACCGTTGCGGAGTGTTGGGATACCCTGCAGAACATCTGGCAAAGCAGAACCTGGGACACCGGGACAGATGGGCTATGGGACCTCCCAGGAAACAACATGTTTCTGGACTGGTCGTGCATCCGGGAGGACAAAAAGGGTAGAGGTCATGCTGCGATCAACTCACTCCGCATTATCGCTGCGGAGGCCTCAGCTCAATTGGCCCGCGCCCTGGGCCGGGATGCCGAATCCCTGCACCATGCGCAATGCGCCAGCGACATCCGACAGACACTGCGCATGCTGATCGATCCTGGAACGGGTGGCGTCCGCACTTCGCTGGATCATGAGCATCCGGGAATACACGCCTCGATCCTTGCGCTCATGGCAGGAGTTGGGACCGTGTCGGAGCGCGAGCGGATACTTCACTTCCTAGAAACTCAGTTACACCGCAACTTCCAGACCGGCCTGAAGTATGGCATGTACGGCAGAGGCACGGGCGAGCGTCGTGCCGAGTCTTACGTGGAGCTTTATTTTATGTTCTTCGTCGCGCCGATCCTTGCCGAGAACGGTCGCCCGGATATTGCTGAACACCTACTTGCGGAGCACTACGGCTATCTGCGCGAGCAAGGAGCCGTCACGCTTCCAGAGAATTTCTCCTGGTATGCAAGTGCACGTGGCAGCCGGTGTCACAGTTGGGCGGGTGGCGGCAGCGTGTATGCCGCTCGCTACATCCTCGGTCTGCGACCTGCTGCAAATCCTGCACCGAACCAGCTCATCTTCTCTCCACTTACCTCCGATGCCATCCGCTCGGCGTCAGGCCGTATCGCTCATCCCCTGGGCTGGATCCATGTGTCTTGGGAACGTCGTGCCGGCGACATCATTGCGCAGATCGACGCACCTGAAGGCCTCACGATTCTGAGATAATTCCCCCCGGCTTGCTTCCTACCGCAACCAGTGGCATCTTGCGAGCACACTCGCGTGCGCGTGATTTCCCCCTCATGAAAAAAATTCAGCTCTCAGGCAAAGAACGTTCAGTCGTCCGGGCGATCGATTTTACCACGGGATGCACCGGCGAAGAACTCCTCGACCGCACGCGGCTTGATCCCGATTCTTTGCACGATGTCCTCACCGCGCTCATGGACGCGGGCTTCGTCGAGCCCAGCCCCTACCAGCTTCAGGTGCCGCTACAGGACATGGCGCAGACGCTCTTCGAGATCAATCCGGGCTACGCGCACAATCTCAAGGAAGCGATTGGCAAGAATTATTGAGCCGCCTCGTTCTTCCGAGCCGGAGCCGTGAGCTGAAACAACCCCCGCAACGCTTGTAAACGCGGATCGCGGATCACCAGACGGATCGGCGGTGCAGCGTTCTCCACCCGCTCCCTCATTGCCTCTCGCAATATCGCTTCCGCCTGCCCTGCCCGGCGCCTCGACAAGGTAAATGCCGCCGCGCACAATGCGATGAGCAGCGCCGGGAGTATCGAAAGCGCTAGCGCAGTCAACCAGAAACCGGAGGTGAGCGCGGGATAAGTGCGAAGCGCAGCCTCACTCCATTCTCCATGCCACGAGGTGATCGCTGCGGGAATATATTGTCCGTAAAGATGCACCAGCGGTGCTCCAAACAAAAACCAAAAGCCTGCGGTTCCCAGCAACGCCGCGCTTGCAAAAAATCCGCGCGAGGGCGCAGTCCGTCGAGCGGCTGCCACCACTTCCAGATTCCACGTCGCGGCCAGCTCTTCCATGCCTTGCAGCTCGAAATCAACTTCGGCTTCCTGCGACTGAGAGACAGCTTCTTCGCGTTGCAATTTGTGACGAAGCTCCAGCAGCGGTGTGCGCACCATCTCGCGGACCATCTCCGAGAGCAGCGGTTTCACTTTATCCCGCAGTGTCTGGATAGCCTGGCCTGTCTCGTGTTGACCACGCGCGGTCTTGAAGCCGGCTGCCAGCAAGGAGGGCAGACTCCCGCCGATGCCCAGAATAAGCCGATCCCAGGCTCCCGCTGTGATCAACAGCAATCCAGCCAGCGACCGGTAGGGAAACGCCAGGCCCGGTGTGCCATCCATGAACAGCCCGCGATAGTGGCTCTTTATCAAAAGCCGGATGCGGGTGGAGTCGTCGAGCAGATGATGCAAAATTTTCTGCGGCAGAGATTTTAATGCTTGATCAAACTCCGACAGCGGCTGCGCGAGAGGACCTAGAGCAGGCTGGAGCACTGCGGAGATGCGTGCCTCGAATCTGGCATGCGAAGCGTGCAACTCATGCGTGGCGGCGTGCTGCCACTGGTCTCTGTGGTGATGCAGAATCCGTCGCAGATGGGAATGCAGCCGCGAGCGGATGTAGTCGATGGCGAGTGACTCGTCATCCACCGATTCGCGGTCGGGCAGGAACTCCGGCTCTAGGATCGTGGCAGCGGGCGCGGCGGCTTGCAGTTTCTCCATGAGATCGCGTCCGTATTGTTCCCGCCAGAGTTCCACTGGAAACGGCTCCTGGCCTTGCGCTTTGCAGAAGTTCACGATGGGCAGGATGAGCGAGCCATCGCCTTTGCCGATGAACTTTTGATAATTCTCGTTGCGGATGGTGCGAGCATCGACAACCAGCACCTTGATGCGCGCGGAGGAAAGAGCGATGTCAGCAAGTCGATTGGATGCGCCTTGCACATCGCCCGTGCCGGGTGTGTCGATGAGCAGATACGGCACGCCCAGGTCCACCAAATCATGCACCTGAATGAACGCGTCCTCCTCTTCCACCAGCGTCGTCGGACGCTCAGCTCCGATCCACGTGATGCGCCCGGTGCGCAATGCTTCGCCATCGGGAAGCACCCTGCGGGCAAATGCCGGGTCCTGAAAAAGCTGTTGCGCAAGGAAAGATTTGCCCGCGTTCACCGCTCCGACAAA
>CBDUBV010000064.1:0-17075 GCA_965365475.1 uncultured Chthoniobacteraceae bacterium
GAAAAAAGCATGCGAACACGGACGCGTTGTCTTCTCCGAGGAAACCCGTGGCTCCTACATTGCAGCCAGACTGCGCCAGCCATCCGGCAACATTTACGCCTTTGCCCCCCGCCCGCGTGCAGTCTGAGCCCACCCGGTGAACCGCTCCTACGCGCAGTTCCTCCAGTCTTAACGTCCAATCCACCGCCGGGTTGGGCGTCACAGTCAACACATCGTAACTGCCCTTCTGCCCCATGCCCACAGCTTATTTCTTACGGGCAAAGGCTGCATCGAACGCAGCCTGGTTGGGCTTGAAATCCACGCGACGCACAAACTCTGCGGCTTCTTTGGCACCGTGTTCGCGGTCCATGCGTCCGTCCTCCCATTCCACACTAAGCGGTCCTTGATATCCGATATCATTGAGCGCGACGATGATCTCTTCGAAATGGATGTCACCATGCCCGAGCGAGCGGAAGTCCCAAAACCGGGCGGGATCGCAGAAGTCCGTGTGGCCGCCAAATACCCCCGCACGCCCGTCACCATGTCCCCACCAGACGTCTTTCATGTGGACATGGTAAATGCGATCAGAGAATTCGCGGATAAAGCGGATGTAATCCACCCCCTGATAGCCCAGATGAGATGGATCGTAGTTAAAGCCAAAGCGCGGGTGGCGCCCCACCGCTTTCAAAGCGCGCGCGGCGCTGACGATGTCGAATGCGATCTCGGTGGGATGCACCTCAAGCGCGAAATTTATATTTTCTTGATCAAAGACATCCAGGATCGGAATCCAGCGCGTGGCGAAATCCTCGAAACCTTTGTCCAGATAGGCCTGGCTCGTGGGCGGGAAGGCATACAGCGCATGCCAGATGCTCGACCCGGTGAAGCCATTCACCACAGCGGGGAATTCCTCACCACCAGGGCGAGCATTGAAGAAGCGTCTGGCCGCCCGCGCTGTGATCTGCATCTCCGCAGCCGCTCGCTGCCGCACGCCTTCCGCGTCGCCATCGCCCCACACATGCGCGGGCAGAATAGCTTCGTGGCGTTCATCGATCCGGTCGCAGACTGCCTGCCCAACTAAGTGAGACGACACTGCGTGGCACGTGAGACCATGCTGGTCGAGCAGTTCCCAGCGGGATTTTACATATGCCGAATCTTCTGCAGCCTGGTGCACGTCGAAATGGTCTCCCCAACAGGCCAATTCGAGGCCATCGTAGCCCATAGCTTTCGCCAGGGGTGCAAGATCGGCAAGCGGCAGGTCTGCCCATTGGCCGGTAAATAAAGTAACAGGTCTCGCCATAGGTCGCTGTTACTACCTTCGAGAGTCCGCGAGCAAAAGCACAAATTGGCTGCAAATCCGAGACCGTGCTTGCACTTACACATGAATAATCATGGTTGGAGCCGCTTCTTTGCCGCAACGAGATTTTTCTCGGCTATTGGAAGCTTGCCATGGTCTTGACAGTTGCGCGATGGTCCCCGGGCCTTTATTTACCTTCCGTGCCCACTTCGCCAAAAAAACTCACCTTCCTTCTGCGCAGCGGGAGCACCCTCGCGTTGTGGACATTGCTTCTCACCACGATTTTTACCGGACTCGAGATCGGATTCTTCTTTCTCATCAGCAGCATCGCGCTCATCGCGCTCTACGAATACTATACGATGCTCGATGCACATGGCGTGCCGAACTTTAAACTCTTCGGCATCCTGTGCGGTGCATTGCTGATCTGCGGCAGTTTCTGGCAATTCCGCACGCACGGACTCTCCGCCTCCTACGATTTCGAAGTCGCAGTGATGCTATTTTTTCTGTTGGCTGTGTTTGCGCGCCAGCTCTTCCACGGCTTGCGGGACCCGCGCCCGCTGGAGACGATGGCCTACACGCTTTTCGGCATCCTATGGATTGCGTGGATGTTTAATTTTATTACCAAGATTTTATACGTCGTGCCCCGTGGTGCCGAAGGCGAACCGATGGGGCATTTCTATGTGTTGTTCCTCATCGTCGTGACCAAGTTCAGCGATATGGGGGCGTATCTGACGGGGAGTATATTTGGAAAACACCTGTTGGTGCCGCATATCAGCCCGAAGAAGACATGGGAGGGTTTCATCGGTGCGCTCGCGTTTTCTTTGCTCGGCAGCTATGGCATTTTCACAGCCTTGGGTGAGCATCTGCCGGGACTCACCTGGACGCATGCGACGATCTTGGGATTGCTTCTGGGCTTCGCAGCTGTGATCGGCGATCTGGCTGAGTCGCTGGTGAAACGCAGCACGGAAGTCAAGGACAGCGGGCGCATGCTGCCTGGCATCGGAGGTGCGCTGGACTTGATCGACAGTCTGCTTTTCACGGCACCACTGCTGTTTTTCTATCTTCGACTCGTGATGCGGATGTCATGAAAAGCCGGCGCGTAGTCATCCTCGGCGCGACAGGCTCCATCGGCGACAGTGCGCTGCATGTGGCACGCCAAATCCCGGAGCGCATGGAGATTGCAGGGCTGGCAGCTCTGCGGAGCGCGAAGAAACTGGCGGCGGCAGCCAATGAATTCCGCCCACCCGTGCTGTGTATGGTGGACGAGACTGCGGTGGCTGAACTCCGCGAGCTTCTTGAATACGAGCCGGAAATTTTGTCTGGGTCGAACGGGCTTGAGACCATCGCCGCGCAGGCCGATGCAGACATGGTATTGGTGGCAATCGTGGGCACGGCGGGGTTGCTCCCAGCTCTTGCGGCGTTGAAAGCTGGAAAAGATCTGGCCGTGGCAAGCAAGGAAATTCTGGTGATGGCTGGGGAATGCATCATGTCCACCGCGCACGCGATGGAGAGCTTGGTGTTGCCGGTGGATAGCGAGCACAACGCCATCTTCCAATGTCTGGAAGGACGCGATACGGCGCACGTGCGGCGTCTCATCCTCACAGCTTCGGGAGGTCCTTTTCGCACACTGCCACGCGAGCAATTTCCCGAGGTGACCGTGGAGCAGGCGCTCAGACATCCCACATGGACGATGGGGCGCAAGATCACCATCGACAGCGCAACGCTTTTTAATAAAGGCCTGGAAATGATCGAAGCGCGATGGCTTTTTGGCATCGGCATGGAGCGGATCGATGTGGTGGTGCATCCTCAAAGTGTTGTCCACAGCATGGTGGAATTTGTGGATGGCTCGGTGCTGGCGCAGTTGAGCCATTCGGACATGTGTTTCCCGATCCACTATGCTGTCACTTGGCCCCAGCGGATCGAGAACGGCCTGGCGCCATTGGATTTCGCAAAGCTTCAACGCCTGGATTTCGAAGCGCCGCGGTGGCAGGATTTCCCTGCACTGCGACTGGCGCGAGCGGCTGGCGAAGCAGGCGGGACTCTCCCGGCGGTGTATAATGCGGCGAACGAAGTGGCGGTGGATGCCTTCCTTGGCAAGCGCATCCGTTTCCATGAAATTTGGGAGACTGTAGCGCGGGTGATGGAGGCTCATGTGAACACGTCGCACCCATCGATGGAAGCCATTCTGGAAGCTGATCGAAGTGCTCGTGCGGATGCTCAGCAGGCGATCGCCACATGAACCGGCGGACTGTTATTTTTGCAGGCTATCTGGCGCGCTATCCGATGGGCGGGCATGTGTTGGCAGAGTTGAGCTGCGTGGTGGGTTTACAAAAAATGGGGTTCGACATTTTTTTTGTCGAAGGCTGCGGAATGGATCAGGAGCCGTTTTTCGATCCCGTGGGGAAGAGGATGACACAAGACCCGGCGCGCGGCATTGAGACTTTACGGGCAGAGTTTGCCCCATTTGGCATGGAGGACAGTTGGTGTCTGATCGATTCCGCCGGGCAGTCGCACGGGTGCTCGCGGGCAGAGCTGGCGGAGCGGTGCGAGTCGGCAGAGTTTCTTTTCAGTCGCGCGGGCACGTCGTGGAGCGAGGAGATGGCACTTTGCAGGAAGAAGATTTATCTCGATGTGGATCCCGGGTTCACACAGTTCCGAATGTCTCCTGTGCCGGATCGTAGTATTCCCGGGTATGCATCGCCCTATGCATTCGATCATGTATTCACGCTAGCAACGCGGATCGGAGATGCCGAATGTCCCATACCCAGGCACGGTCTCGATTGGAAACCCACGCTGCCCGTATTTGTTCCAGAACTTATACCCGAACGCTCGCCCGTGGCGGGTGCATACACAACGGTGATGAGTTGGAATGCGTATGGCGAGGAAGTTTACCGGGGTAAAGTCTATGGCCAAAAAAGTCGCGAAATGCACCACATAGCCCGGTTGCCACAGGATGTGCCCGAGGTAAGATTCGAGATGGCCGTGGCGTCCGCACCGAAGGAAGAGAAAGAAAAGCTGACACGCGCTGGGTGGCATTTAATTAACCCTGCCGAGGCCACCGCGAACCTGACGTCTTATTTGGAGTTCATCGCTTCGTCCCGAGGCGAGATCAGCGTGGCCAAGCATGGATATGTGGCTAGTAAAAGCGGATGGCTCAGTGATCGCACGATGGCTTTTCTAGCTACGGGCAGGCCCGCGATTGTGCAGGACACATCGGTCCACGGTCTGGACATGCAAACAGGGCCTCTGCGGGCATTCTCCGACGCAGCAGGCGCGGTGCGCGCTCTCCGCTCCATCGAAGCCGATTACGAGCACCAGGCGAAGGCGGCACGGCTTTATGCGCATAAACATTTTCACTACCGCTCAGTGCTGGGCACGCTCTTGCGCGAAGCGGAAGTGCCTGTTTGTCTGGACGCAGAAGATGACTTTGCATAGACCCATCGCACCATGAGATCACACGAGATATTCCGCGACATGCCACCCTCCGCTGCGCAAAGCGTGCTGGAGCATATTTACACCGAACAGAAAGAGGTCTATCAAGCCGCCATTGACAATCTCGCGCCGCAACAAAAGCTGCGCCCTGTCTTTATTCATCGCAAACCAAGGCCCGAGCGGCACCTGTGGCTGGCATCCGCTCTGAGCCGCAGAAACAACGACACCGTGGCGGCGAATCTTCTGCAGCTTTGGCTTACCTCGTCGCACAAGGATATGCTCGTGACATTCCTCGACACTCTCGGCATCGAGCACGATGGAGATGGGATGGTGGAGAACGTCCCACCTGCTCCGCCGAAGGAAGAGTTGGAAAAAGCCATCGGCAAATTGCTGGAGACCAAACCGGTTGAAGTCGTTCGCATCTATTTGCAGGCTTTCCTCAGTGCCGATCTCGAAGGCTGGGAACCGCTCGAGGCTTTGCTGCGGGAAGATCCCCGCTTGCAACTCCCAGTATGAGCCCGCCCCAGGCAGCATGCAGCTTGCGTTCAAGTATTAAATCTCCTATTCACCTCCAATGATTGATTTTCTGCAGAAAGGCGGTCCGATCATGTGGCTGCTGGTTTTTTGCAGCATCTTCGTTACCGGGATTTTTATTGATCGATGGCTTTCATTTCACCGGGCGTCCTTTGATGTTGGCAAATTCTTGAAAGGCCTTGCCGTCTTGATCCGGAGCGGCCGCCTGGACGAAGCAGCGCACGAATGCTCGCTGCAACAGACCCCCGCCACCCGTGTCATGTATGCCATGCTCGCCCGGCACGACGCTCCGCGCGAAGAGTTGCGGCATATCGCTCAGGAAGCAGGCCAGCTGGAACTTCCTTACCTTGAGCGCCGACTCGCTGCTCTCTCGACCACTGCCATTCTGAGTCCGCTCATCGGGCTGCTCGGCACGGTCGTCGGAATGCTGCAGGTGTTTGTAGGCATGTCCACGGAGACTGGTTATGTGACCGCCGCCGAGATGGCTGCTGGCATTTACCAGAGCATGCTGACTACTGCTGCTGGGCTGGCGGTGGCTATCGCAGCCTACGCAGGTTACGGATACCTCTCTGCATGGCTCACCACGCTCATGCACGAGATGGAACGCGCCGGCATCGAAGTCCTGCACCTGCTGGCTGAGAAACCCGATACGCCGAAATTATGAAGCTGGTCCGGACACGAGAGCCGAATCCGGGGCTTATGCAATTCGTGGGCGTGCTGGATGTCGTGTTGCTGCTTTTGATCTTTTTTCTGCTGGGAACGCAAGCGGTCGTGCAGCCGGGCGTTGCGGTGAGTCTGCCCAAGTCGCCGTTCACGCTGGCGGCCATGGAGCGACCCATGATCGTGACGATCACCGCGCAGCCAGGGTCGGCAATCTATTTTCAGAATGAAAAACTTGAAGCCGAACAACTCCGGGTGCAATTGGGCAAATACGACCCTGCTGAGCGGTCCATCGTGTTGAAAGCCGACCGCACTGCCCCTGTGGAAATGGTGACCACGGTTTCAAATATCTGCCTGGAGATGGGGTTCTCCCTCGCGCTCGCGACTTCTTATGAGGAGTGAGACGGTCTTCCACTGGCCTGCGCGGCACAGCACCAGCCTGTCGCTGCCCGGTTTCCTGCTGCTTGCACTGGCATTGCATGCGCTAAGTTTTTATTTATTTCAGGTGATCTATCCGCCCCCCGTATTGTTGCCCTTGCCTGCTGCAACTATAGAGCTGCTGGACCCCTCGCGCCCAGCGGATCAAGAGATGGTGACATGGGCCGAGACCGAGGACCCCGCGCTGCTATCGGGTCATCGGCGACAGGCACGCCCTGGCCAGGCAGCGCTGCTACCCCTGCCGTATGCGCCATTCTATTCCAAGACAGAGCCCGCACTGGAGCCGCTGCCATTACAACAGGAGGAAGCGAAAATGCCTTCCGCCATACCAGCGGCGCCCGTAGGCCTTGAACGCACGAGTGCCCTGCCGCGCCAGGCAGACGCTTCGTTCCAGCCAGTCCAAATCATCGGCGAACAGGATCTTGCACGTCGTCTGCCAGCACAGCTACCGGAATTTTCTCTCACAGAAAACTCACGCTACAACGGCGAGCCAGTGCGTGTTCTCGTGCATATCCTGCGCACTGGGCAGATCGATCAGGTGTATGCGTATGGCAGCAGCGGTGACGAGGAGTTTGACCGGGCCTTGATCACATATTTGCGCAGCCTAAAGCTCGCAGCGTCGAGCGGCGATGACACGTGGGAGGTTGTCACCTTTCAATACATGAGGGCAGCACGATGATCCGTGTCAGCCTCGCCAGCCTAGTGCTGATTTATCTTTTTGCTTTCCTTGCCCTTATTTTTTCGTTGTGGTTCGCCTACGAGAGACATCGCAAACGCAAAGGCCGCGCGGCAGTGGACCCTTTCGTCCGGTGCCGAATGTGTGGACTGGAGTTTGAAGATTCTACGAAGCTGGATATTGTGTCGTGCCCCCGATGTGCGAGCCGCAATGCACGCTCCCGAAACCAACTTAAATAATAAATCAACCTCATGATCGAACGAAGAGTAGTAGTCACTGGCATGGGCCTCATCTCCCCTCTGGGAAATGACCTGGAAACTTTCTGGAATCATCTCATCCATGGCAAAAGCGGGATCGGCCCCATCCAGAGTTTCGACGTGTCTGCCTACGACTGCCGCATCGCGGGCGAAGCCAGGGATTTCGAACCAAAGCTTTATTTTAATAATCCGAAGGATGTGCGCCGGGCCGACCGCTATGCGCAGATGGCCATGGGCGCAGCCAAGCTCAGCCTCGCGGACAGTGGCCTCGACCCCGCCACCATCGACGGAGTGCGATTCGGTGTCATCGTAGGCAGCGGCATCGGCGGGCTACAGAGCCTCTCCGAGCAACATGAGATTCTGCTGAATAAAGGCCCAGGCCGCATCTCGCCATTTATGATTCCCATGATGATCAGCAACATGGCCAGCGGACTTATTTCCATGGAATTGGGCCTCGGCGGTCCGAACTTCGCTGTGGTCACCGCCTGCGCAACGGCCAATAATTCCATTGGCGAAGCCTGGCGCATGATTAAATACAACGAAGCCGATGCATTCATCGCCGGTGGCTCCGAGGCTTCCGTCGTGCCACTCGGCGTAGGTGGCTTCGCTGCCATGAAAGCACTGAGCACACGGAACGATGAGCCCGAGAAAGCCTCGCGCCCTTTCGATAAAGATCGAGATGGATTTGTCATGAGCGAAGGAGCAGCCACTGTGGTCATCGAAGAGCTGGAGCATGCCAAGAAACGCGGTGCCCGCATCTATGCCGAGCTGATCGGCTACGGTCTCAGCGCGGATGCCTACCACATGACATCGCCCGATCCGGAAGGCACTGGCGCAGCGCGCTGCATGCAACTGGCAATCGATCAGGCAGGCTTGAACGTTGCGGATGTGGACTACGTGAATGCGCATGGCACCTCCACCGGCCTGGGCGACATCTGCGAGACGCGTGCGATCAAAAAAGTCTTCGGCAACCATGCGAAAAACGGGCTTCTGGTCAGCTCCACTAAAAGCATGACCGGCCATTTATTGGGCGCTGCAGGAGGCGTGGAGCTGGCAGCCAGCATCCTCGCCATCAATAATGGCGTCATCCCGCCCACGATCAATCTGGATAATCCCGATCCGGAATGTGATCTGGATTATGTGCCCCACACCGCTCGAGAGCACAAAGTGAAAGTAGCCTTGAGCAACTCCTTCGGATTCGGCGGGCACAATGCCACACTCCTGGTCCGGGAATTCCACGGTTGATTTCTTTTCCCTCATGAAACCGGCTTGGAGGGTCGCGCGGTTTCTCGTGTTGCTGGCCGTTTCGGTGATTTTGTTTTTCGGCTTCTTCCAACGCAAATTGCTTTATTATCCAACCCGGATTTCCGAGCAGGAGGCACGTGAGACAGCTCACTTGCTCGGGTTGGAGCCGTGGACCGCTGAAGGGAAACAACAAGGTTGGAAACAAGATCAGCCCAGCACCCGGGCGCACGTGGTGGTTTTCCACGGCAACGCGGGCAATGCATTGGATCGCCACTACTATGTCGAAGCGCTCGGTCGGGACGGATGGGAAATCCATCTTTTTGAATATCCCGGCTATGGGATGCGCACAGGCAAGCCCTCGCAGTCGGCTTTCGTCGCCGCCGCCATCCAGGCCGTGCGCAATCTTTCGACATCGGAAATTCCCGTTGTCGTCGTCGGAGAGTCCATAGGAGCTGGAGTGGCCGCCGAGGTGTCTGCTGCCGTCCCTGAGGTGCGTGCATTGCTGTTGGTCACGCCGTTTCACGACCTGGCCACCGTAGCGCAGGTCCATTTCCCTTATCTTCCAGTCCGTTGGATGCTGCGCGACCGCTTTGAAGCCGCCAAAGCTTTAAAAAAATATCGCGGCCCTCTCGCAGTGTTACTGGCTGGCAAAGATCGGGTGGTTCCTGCAAAGGAAGGCAGGCACTTATACGAAAGCTACTGCGGCCCCAAACGCTTGTGGATACAGCCCGAAGCGGATCACAACGATCTGGATGTGACTCCGGAGGCGCCTTGGTGGGCAGAAGTGCGGAGCTACTTCGAGACTCACCTCCCGTGAGCTAAGACTTGTTATTGTGAGCACGCAGCAGGGCCATCAATTCTTCAATCTCAACAGGCTTGACCAGATGATGATCGAACCCCGCATCGCTCGTGCGCTCCCTGTCCGATTTCTGGCCCCAACCGGTGATCGCGACGATGAGTGCCCCGTTTCCCCACGCTTGCGCGCGGATGCGCCGACACACTTGTGGCCCATCCAGCCCAGGCATGCCCACATCCAGAAAGACGGCCTCGGGCAGAAATTCCGCTGCCACCGCCCATGCCTGCTCGCCATCGTAAGCCGTCCGGACATCATAGCCTTTTGCGCGAAAAAATGCCGCGACGCTATCCGCACTATCTTTTAGATCGTCCGCGATGAGCAGCCGCAGCCTTTTGTCGTCCGCGATAGCTTTAGTGGTCGGCGTTTTCTCCACATCGCCTGTCCCTTCACGCACTGGCAAGCGAATGGTAAACTCACTGCCTTTGCCCGCCCCGTCGCTGTGCGCCGCGATGCTGCCACCATGCAGCTCCACCAGCCCCCGCACCAGCGAGAGTCCGATGCCGAGACCTCCCTGCGTAGGATTCTTTCCATCTCTGACTTGGGAAAATATCTCAAAAATATCCGAAAGCCGGTCTGGCGGGATGCCCGCTCCATTATCCCGAATCGATACCTGAACAACCGAATCTTCTATCGTGCCTTTGAGCCAGACTTGTGAATTTTTTCCACCGTATTTCGCCGCGTTATTCAACAGGTTCGCAAACACCTGTTCCAACCGCACCGGATCGCCCATGAGATGCACCGGCTGCGCAGGCAGTTCGATATCGATTTTCTGTTCCGCCGCATCGCGCAACGGCTGGCTCGTCTCAATCGCCCTATCGATGATGTCAGATAGAAGCATGGATTCCGAGCGCAAGGTCAATTTGCCATACGAAATGCGCGAGACATCGAGCAGATCGTCCAGCAGCCGCGCCATCTGCTGCACCTGACGATCCACAACATCCAGTGCCCACTTGCGCTCGGTGGCATCTGCATCCGTGCGGCATAGATGCACGGAATAGCGGATCGGCGCCAGCGGGTTGCGAAGCTCATGGGCAAGCGTGGCGAGGAACTCGTCTTTGCGCTGATGCGCCTCGCGCAAGTCCCGCTCTGCGCGGAGTCGATCGCTGATATCGATCGCGATCCCGCCCACCCACAGGGGCGTGCCATCCGGGCCAGGCATGGAGAATTTATTTACAAGTGAAGACCGCTCTTCTCCATTCGCATGCTTGAAGCTCTCAATGACTTCCAGCCCCCCGGGGTGGTCCACCGCGAGATGGTCATTCGAGACGAGCTGCTCTGCGACGTCGGAGGGAAGGAAATCGCTGTCTTTCCGTCCGATAAATTGCTCTCGGGGTATGCCCACAGCGTTCACGGTTGCGTCGTTCACATACACATATCGTCCCTGAAGGTCTTTGATCCAGGCCATCCCTGGAAGGTATTTCATAAATCGAGAGAAACGTTCTTCAATCTCCGATAGAGCAGTGGAAGCGGCCCGGGCGCGTGCAGCGTGTTCCGCGATGCTGTTTGCTGTCCACCATAAGAAACCAAGAAACAAACAAATTTCGACAAGCGTCCGCAGCGAGGTGCCAAGCGCATAATCATACAGTCCTAGCGCTTGTCCCATGGTGCGCAACCAGCCCAGAAACAGCGGAATCGCAACGATGGGAATGACCAGGCGTCGTGCCACCAGACCGCCAGCATCCTGCCTGAGCAAAAGCGCGACGAACCCTTGTTCGCGAAGCGTGAACATGGTCGCCACTGCAAGTGAAGCGATGAGAACCGCCGTCTGCCAGGCAATCCCGGTGTAGCGACCAATTCCAAAAAGCTGATTCGCACCAAACCAATACCCCACAAGAGAAAGGGAGGCCACCGCCACCGGGAATACCGCAAGCACACTCGCCACTCGGCGAAATCTTGACCCGAAAGCAGCCAATATCAGCGCGGTGCCAAGAATTAAGAACGACACCGACGCTGGAGGCCCGATGCGCATCGGCGAAGTAGCCGCCGCCTGCCCCCAGTCGCCCTTAAAAAGAAATTCGTCTATTCCCAGATTCACTCCCGTGATGTGCTGAAATAAACTCATGCCCCCAATCGCAGCGGCCAGTACGGCAAAGGCGACCGACATCCACCGCACGGAGCCGCGACTGAAATGCAGCAGAAGAATTGCCATACCGCAGGCGATGCTGCACACCGCAGCGTTGGGAAACATGGAGATGCCGTGATTTGCCCAATCCGTGAACCGCGGGATGTACAACCCCCAACCCAACAAAGTGAGCGAGCCCCCGATGATCGCGCCCACGGCCAAAACAAAAATGATAGGCGTGATGACACGTGCCAATGGAGGCACAGAAGTCGAAGAGGTGCTCATCTTATTCACACTGGCATCAAATCGTAAACTAGTCGGTGGCGCAACTTCCCAATGTGCGCAAATAACCCGGTGATCGCACAATCAATGCCCTCGCGAAAAGTAACGAGCCATGGACACAATGAGTGCAAAAAAATACAGCCCCCCGCGCCCGCTAGGCGCGAAGGGCTGCTGTTCCCCCCAGAACAATCTTCAAAAATGTGAACTCTTGATACCGCATTTTTACAGCGACACAAGCAAAATATGAAAAATCTTTATATTTTCTTATTTTGTAGAAAACAATCCGCGTATTAGGCGCATCATGTTTTAGCTCACGCGCAAAGTAGCATGGACAATCATGTTGGCTACAAAAAAATGATGACTATTTTGTCATAATCCATAAACGCTTGCTGCACAGTGTCTAACAGGTAAAAAAAATTATTTCCGCTGGAGGATTTGCAGCAAAAGCCTTTCCAAAACCAAGCCGGGACTAAGCTGTGAGCTTACCAACTGGATATTTGCAGTGAGGCACGCTTCGTGTGCCTCGATCAACTCCGCAAGTTCGTACCTGTGCGCACCCGATGCCGCTAATCCAAGCGGGTAGGAGTTGAGGGTTCCATCTTTTTTCCTCGGCAGATGTGCCAAAGCGACCTCACCCAAACGCTCCAAGATTTTGCCGAAGAAAAATGGTTTGTCCGGTGCTTTCAGTTTGTGACGGATCATGAGATCGCGCACCAGCAGCAGGTTGCGAACGGATGGGATAATCGCCACCAGCAAAATCCCGATTGCGGATTCGCCATTGCGCAGCAGTTGATTCACCAGTTCCAGCCCGATCCGGGCATCGCGCGCGAGGATTGCATTCCCCAGCTCCCAGATCACTGCCGCGTGTGTCTGCGGCACGAGCAATTCGACTTCCGATTTGGTGATCCGGCGTTTCTCCTTGCCCAAGTGCAGAGCGATCTTCTCCACTTCGTTCGCAATCTGACGACCTTCCGCGCCGGCCAGCATCACAAACAACTCCAGCGCGGCAGGTTCAAATTCAAACCCGGCCTCGCGCGCTCGGTGCATTGCCAGAGCTGCCGCACTCTCTTCCCAATTGCCCCGCGACGTGTCGATCTTATCGAACACCTGCACGTCTGCCAGTTTCGCGAGGCTTTTATAAAATGTTCGCCGCTTATCCACCTCCGTCGCGCTCAGTAGAAAAACGGTCTCGCCTGGCAATCCCTCTTTGAGCACTGCCAACAACGCCGCCACTGCATCCTGCACCGACTCGGCGCGACCGGTCACCGTGTCGCCAAGAAAGTTGGCGTTCTTTAGCCATACGAGCTTGGCTCCGCCAAAAAACGGCATCGTGTTCAGCGCATCGATGGTCTGGTGAATGCGAACCACGGCGGCATCGGCGTTCTCGGCCGCACCGTCGATCGTGTCCACTCCGAAATCTCCGGCATCGGCAGGTGCCAATCGCGCGGCCAACTCGCGGGCGGCACGGGCTACTTCGCCACTGTCGCTGCCGAGGATCGCATGGAGGCGGGTTTTCTTAGCGGTAGGCATGCTGGCTATCGGCTGAAACGCTGCAACTCTTTCCGAAATTCTTCTTCCGATTTCACGTGATCGGGAAATGCACTCAAGGCGGCTTCGATCATTCCTCTGCCAGCAACAATCTCGCTTACAAAAGTCGGGAACTTTTCCTTCGGATACGTGGCGCGAATAAACCGGACGAAATGCGCAGCGGATTGGTAAAAGCGCGCGCGATCCAACTCGCCTTCAGGATACGCTACTGCACCCTCGATATCCTCAGGCTTGAGATCGGCCAATTGCAACCGCTGCTGGTGTCGCCGCACACTTTGATTGCGCCGATCTGCGATTCCTTCTTCCGCCATGGTTTCTGCAAACCCTTCATTGAACCACAGCGGCCATCGGCTCTCGGGATACAGCCTTGCCACCACTGCATGCGTGGCCTCATGCGCGAGCGTGTGGTAATCGAATCGACCGCCTTTACCGCCGCTGCGCACATTGAGGAAAAGTTCATCGCCCACCGCCAGGCTCGATGCCCACACGGGCAGGTCGCTCGCGACCAGAAAACCTTTCCATTCACCGTCGTCTTCGAACACGTAAGCATGCGCTTTTTTTTGATAATTCTCCGCGCCCAACACCTCTGCGACATAGGCAAGATTCAGCTCCAATTCTCGGAATACTTTTTTCGCTTCGGTCTCGCGACGGAAATGGATGATATAATTCTCGGTCTCGGCGTGACGCCATTTTTTCGGATCAATTTGCAATGCCTTCTCGCCGTATGGGCTCACCGCGTGATTGGAAAGATCGTCCCATTCCTTGATCTCGAATTTATTTTCTGTCAGGGCACTTGCCGCGCTGTTGGCGAAAAACAGGATGACACCAACTGCAAGGGGAAACGTTCTGAAAATTCCGAATTGAAAACATCGCATGGCGGCAAAATTTATTCTTTGTTCACCATGGGTGCGAACTCTTTTTCGAGTGCCGTGAGCGACGGGAAGCGTGTTCCAAACGCTTCACGCAGCGCAGCTTCATCGCTGCGACCATCGGCCATGAGGCCAAGCATGCGGCGGAACGCCTCTTTGTCTATGCCGGCAAGAAATCTCACCAGCCGATGCGAATGATTGTAAAAGTCCGAGACGCGATGTGCATCCGCCGGGTAGCGGCGCATGGCCAGCAATGTGCGCAAGTCAAAGGGCGTCTGCACTGCGGGAGAGCGCGGCCTGGCGATCATCCCACGCGCCCGATGGTAGGCTGCGTATGCCTTGCCACCGGCATATTCCGCGTAGCCTTCCTGCACCCATAGAGGAAGAGATTTGCCCGCAAACACACGATCCATGACCAGGTGCACGACTTCGTGCGCGAGTGTGTCGTTTTTGTATTTGAATCTGGGATCGCGCAGCACAAACAGCTCGCCGCGACTATGCAGGCCGCCTGTCCAGGGATCGAGTTGCATGCCCTTTACAAATGCTGCCCAATCTTCGGGTTGTTGAAAAATATAGATGTGACACTTCGCTGTATGCTTCGGCACGTTCTCTCCCAGATCCGCAGTGATGATGCGGTAAAATGCCTCGGCTTCCACTGAGACGGGCGTGGCGATAAAGCTATCGAAATAATGATAAACATAGTTCGCTGTCTCGCTGTGCTTCCACTCCGAGGCTCGAATGGCCAGCGCGGTCCGGCCCATGTGGGAAGTGCTTTTGGAGCTGAGAGCAGCTTCCTCCATCGGCACGAGCCCACCGCCGGTCTGACCGAGGCACGGCACCGCGCCGCAGACCCATACAGCAGCGACCAAGCGCAGCGCGTTCATTTTAATAAGACTTGGCCCAGATCACACGCTGCCGACTTGGCTCGCCCGAAAAAGGACACGTGCCGCTCTGAGCATCGCTCGCAGAGGGGATGCAACGGATGGTGACTTTCAGGTCCGACTTGATCTGTTCTTCCACTGCGGCGCTGCCGTTCCAATGCGTGAGAGCAAATCCGCCGTGGATGCCACCTTCCTTCGGAGCAGTGAAGAAGGAATAAAACTCCTCCTTGGTATCGATGGTGCGTGTGTGTTTATCGCGCCAGGCCAGGGCGCGATTGTAGAGCCCATCCTGAATCTCCTGCAGCAACACGGGCACGGTCTGCAAAACCTGATCCGCTGTAAGAAAATCTTTTTCTTTGTGCGCGCGGTCGCGGCGCATGAGTGCCACCGTTCCCTTCTCCACATCGCGCGGGCCAATTTCGATGCGGAGAGGAATGCCTTTCTTGATCCATTCCCAGCTTTTTACTCCACCGCCGAGATCGCGCCGATCCAGCTCCACCACCACCGGGGCGCCATGGAATGAAAGTGCTTCGAGTCTCGCAGCCAAAGCGTCCGCGACGTGCAACACGGACGCGCGGGTCTCTTCTTTCGGTGTGATCGGCAAGATCACGACATGCGCGGGAGCGACTCGCGGGGGCAGCACCAGTCCGTCATCATCGCCATGGGTCATGATGAGCGTGCCGATGAGTCGGGTGCTGACTCCCCAACTGGTTGTCCACGCGAGTTCCTCCGTGTTATTGCGCGAGACGAATTTAATCCCCGAAGCTTTGGAAAAATTCTGCCCTAGAAAATGCGAAGTGCCAGCCTGGATGGCTTTGCGATCCTGCACCATCGCCTCGATACACAGCGTTCGCACCGCGCCGGGGAACCGCTCGCTCTCGCTTTTCTCCCCACAGAATACAGGCAATGCCAGGTGTTCACGCGCAAATTTTTCATACACCTCCAGCATGGTTTGTGTTTCTTGCAGTGCTTCCTCCTGCGTCTCGTGCGCGGTGTGGCCTTCCTGCCAGAGGAACTCAGTAGTCCGAAGAAACACACGCGGGCGCATCTCCCATCGCACCACGTTGGCCCATTGATTGATGAGCACCGGCAGATCGCGATACGACTGCACCCACTTCGCGTAGGTAGCGCCGATGATCGTCTCGCTGGTAGGCCGCACCACGAGAGGCTCGGTCAACTGCGCCTCGGGTGCCGGACGCAATCCGCCACCGGGAGCGGCTTCCAATCGATGATGCGTGACCACTGCGCATTCCTTGGCGAAACCTTCCACGTGTTCCGCTTCTTTGGCGAGATACGAGAGCGGAATGAAGAGCGGGAAATAGGCGTTCTTGTGCCCGGTTTTTTTAAAATACGCATCGAGCTGCTTTTGCATATTTTCCCAGAGCCCGTAGCCCCAGGGTTTGATCACCATGCAGCCACGGACATCGCTATTCTCAGCCATGCCCGCAGCACGCACCACTTGCTGGTACCATTCCGGAAAATCCTGTGCGCGTGTAGGTGTGATGGCGGTCTGTTGTGCGTTCATAAGTTGTCCTCAACATCCAAGAAGGAATTTTTTATAAAACTCAACTCCCTTCTCCAGATCATCGATTCCGATAAATTCATCCACCGTGTGGGCTTGCTCGATGCGACCCGGTCCCGCAGCCACGGCAGGGATGCCCGCAGCAGAAAAAATGGCGGCGTCGCAGAACCACGGCGCTCCCACCAGACCGCTCCCAAGCCCGGCAAGCCGTTGCACCAGCGGATGCTCAGGATCGGTAAAAAGCGGTCGCGTGATCGCCAGCGATGCTTCCACGCCCTCGAACCCGCTCTGCAACTCTTCCAGCAGCGCAGCGAAAGTTTTATCCTCCATCAATGCAGGCACGCATCGTAAATCGATCTCGGCTTCGCACGAATCGGGCACAATGTTCAGCCGCTCTCCGCCACGGATCACGCCCAGACTGCGTGTGCTCCGACCGAGCACGGGATCTGTGTGGCGCTCCATAAGGCGATCGAGTTTCGGCAACCACTCGCCCAGCGCAGCCAACAACCGATCGATGGCGTTGATGCCCCTCTCCGGTTG
>CBDUBV010000065.1:0-17051 GCA_965365475.1 uncultured Chthoniobacteraceae bacterium
GACGAGCTGCTGAAGGTCGGGCTGAAAAAATCCGCCATCATTTTCGTGGTGTCGAATCCGGTGGATATCCTTACGCATCTCGCTTTCAAGCGGCTTGGGCTGCCGTGGCAGCAGATTCTTGGGCTGGGAACCATGTTGGACACTTCGCGGTTCTGCTCGCTTATTGCCGATGCAGTGAAACTTCCGCCGACACAAGTTCGCGCGATGATTCTGGGTGAACATGGCGACAGCATGGTGCCGATCTGGTCCACAGCGAGTGTGGATGGATTGCCGCTTACGAAATTTCCAGGCGTGACCGCCACATTTCAGAGCCAGATTTTCGAGCGCACACAGAAGTCGGGCGCGGAAGTGATCTCGCGCAAAGGCGGCGCGGGCTGGGCGGTGGGTGTGACCATTGCGGATGTCATTCATAGCATCGCGCTGGACCAGCATCGCGTATTACCGGTCTCCAGTGTTCAGCAAGGCGCTTACGGATTGCGCGACATCGCGATCAGCGTTCCTACAGTTGTCGGTCGTGCGGGAGTGGTTCGGCATATCGAGTTGGAGCTATGGCCCAAGGAACTGCAGGGCCTGCAAACTTCCGCCCGTGCACTAAAAGATACCCTCCAGAAGGTCGGCTGATGGTTCGCGAGCTGCTTTGGAGAGCGAGTTTGCGATCTTGAGCGATCGTTTTGGACCAGCCTGTGCGGAGATGTCTGAGAACGCGATGTCTCCTCTCCAATCCCGTTCAAACTTGATCGCTCCAAGCTGAAACCCCGATTGAGGAAAGGTGTCTGGCATCTCCACCAGGCAAATTTCCCGGATGCCAAACCCATTTGCTTGCACGTCCCGTATGCGGGCTTTGGTCCACACATGATTGACGGTCATCAGGAATACGATCTTGTCGGCCAGCAACATGGAATGTTTTAAAAAAGCACGAATCTGGCTCCATGGCGGATTTGTGATGATCCAGTCCACCTTTTGCGTCCACTGGAAAAAATCCTTGTCGTCTTTGATTTCGCACCAGTGCGCGTGTGGAAGAAAGCGGAGGAAATTCCCGTTCCCCTTGCACGGCTCCAGTATCGAGCCGGTGGGATGAAAATGTCGCACGATGCGCTCTGCCAGGTGTATTGGCGTCTGCACATCATCGTTGCTGATGTAATTTCTATTTGGCTGCGACTTCAAGGATTGGATTAAAATAAGTGGATTATGTCCGGTCGGCGCGCGAGCGCACGACTGCTGGATTGCCAGCGGCCAGCGAATTGGCGGGCACATCTTTGACCACCACTGCGCTGGCTGCAACGACTGATCCGGTGCCAACCGTGACTCCCGGACCGATAAATGCAGCAGCCGCGATCCAGCATCCGGTCTCGATCTGGACCGGGCGAGTGATGAGGTCAAATGTCTCCGAGTGCGCATCGTGGCTGCCGGTGCACAGCATGGCTCGCTGCGAGATGCAGACGCTTGAGCCAAGTGTCACTGGAGCGAGACTAAGTATCCATGCGTCCTCGCCGAGCCAGACGTGATCGCCAGCGGTAAATCGCCAGGGGAACGTGATGTTAACGCCGGTGCGGATTACCACTCCAGAGCCGATGCGGGCACCGAACATGCGCAGCAATTCGCAGCGCACTTGCGATGGCCAGGGGATGGGAAGTTGAAAAAAAAGTGCTTTGCATGCGAGCCACAGAGCTTCCTTCCAGGGCGGTGCTCCGCGGTCGAACGTATCGGTGCGATATTTGCCAAGATCCATGGTCAGATCGAGTGATCGGCCACTAGACTGCGTCTTCCGCCATCTGTTTGCACGCTTTGATATCGAGTTTGCCCGAGCCCAGCAGCGGGATGGTATCGATCTTGTGAATGATGCGAGGGATGAAAAGATTGGAGAATCCGGCGGCTTGCAGTTTGACGCGGAGTTCGGCGGGATCGATCTCGCGGGTTGTCAAGAGCACGAGTGCTTCGCCTTTGGCTTCGTCCGGCACGCCGACGACCACCACGCAGCGCGCATCATCCTCGGGCATGTCGAGCACTTCCACGACAGCGTTCTCAATGGTTTCGTGAGGCACCATCTCGCCTCCGATCTTCGAAAAGCGCGAGAGACGGCCTTCGATGTAGAGGAAGCCATCCTCGTCGAACCGGGCAAGATCGCCTGTCTTGAACCATCCATCCACGATGACTTCAGCAGTCTTCGCGGGTTCATGCAGATAGCCTTCGAAGATATTCGGTCCTCGCAGCCATAGCATGCCGGTGGCCGTCATTTCCATGAGTTCACCCGTGTCCGGATCGCGGATTTGTGCGGCCATACCGGGTGCGATTTTGCCGACGGAACCGAAGCGCGCACTGGGTTGCACGGACTGAGTGGCGGTGGCTACCGGTGGCGGCAGGTTCACGCTCACCACGGGCGAGGTCTCGGTAAGACCGTAGCCTTCCATGATGGGGATGCCGAATTTATCCTGGAATTTGTCGGCCAGATCCTTGGGCAGTTTCTCCGCGCCCGTCACCAACAACTGGACGCTGGTGAGCTGCTCGGGTTTCACTTTTCTTAAGTATCCGCGCAGGAAAGTCGGGGTGGCCAGCAGCATCGTGACGCGATGTTTTTCTGTGAGGTCGGCGTTTTTGGCCGCATCAAGAGGGCTGGTGAAAGTGACCGTGCGCACGCCTTCGATGAGCGGATACCACAGTGTCACGGTGCAGCCGAAGCTGTGGAAAAAGGGCAGCGAGGCAAGCAGCGCATCCTTTTTTGTGAGGTTGAGCATGGTGCCGAATTGGGAGACGTTGCCGAGGATGTTGCGATGGCTGAGCACCACGCCTTTGGGTTCGCCGGAGCTACCACTGGTGAAGAGCAACACCGCCTCCCGGCGATCGCCGGACTCTGGCAACCGAAGGATGCGGATGAGGATGGCTGCGGGAAGGATGGCAACAAGGATGCGCCAGAGAAGGATTTGTTTCTTCAGCGGTGGCATCATTTTCTCCAGATAATGTATGTGCTCAGGCCACGGGAAATTCTCCAATTTCTTCTCCACCAACCCCGCTGTGAGTGCTTCCTGAATGTCTCCACGGGCGATTGCAGACTCCAACGCGGCGCGGCCTGCAGTGAAGTTGAGGTTTACTGGAATCTTGTCTGCGAGCAGCACGCCGAGGTTGGCGAGCACGGCGCCTTTGCCCGGGGGCAATACGATGGCCACGCGGTTGTCGGGGATGGTCCGACGGATGAAGCGCGCAAGGACGATGCCGACGGCCAGGACCATGCCGCCCTGCAGAGAGCTATTGTCCATGCCATCGACAACGAGCGTGCGCCATTGATTTTTCCGCAGGCCGCGCACGCAAGCCCGACCCAGATGGCCGGACAGGAAAGGGCGTTTCTGAAAGCAAAATTCGCCGAGTTGCATGAGCTGTTCGCGGACGACTGGCACCGTGGCTTGCTCTGCGGGAATTGGTTTTCCAAACGCCACGCTGACCGTGTAGGGCAGACGCTTGGGAAGTTTGGAGAAAAATCTTCCGCGCTCATACGAGAACACTGAGCCCCAGAGTTCGTCGAGCCAGACCGGGACCACTGGCACGTTGGCGGTGCGGGCGATAATTTCGAAACCTTTTTTCAGCTTGAGCAGAGTGCCGGTGCGTGTGAGTTCGCCTTCGGGAAATAGACAGACGACTTCGCCCTGTCGAAGACCTTCGACGGCCGCGCGTATGGCTTCACGCGCGTGCGTGGATGAGATCGGGATGGCTTTGGCGCAGCGCAGGACAGGTTTTAAAAATGGCAAATTATAGATGCTATCGACCACGAGAAACCGGATCGGGCGCGGGCATGCGAGTTGCAATACGATGGCATCCACATACGTGACGTGGTTGGGAAGCAGCAGGCAACCGCCTTTTGGCAGGTGCTCGACATCATATGCCCGGACGCGATAAATAATGCGGGCCAGAGCTGCGCCAAACAGGCGAAGAAACCGCTCGCTGGTGGCAAGCAAGATGAAAAACAGAACAAGAACGCCAAGCACGATCAACACCCAGAGCATGGGGCTCGTGATTGCCAGGGCGGACAGAGATGAGCCTGGTTGAAGAGCGGATGGGATGTGCATTACGGAAATGAATACTCCGCGTGAGCGTGATTTCAATCTTCTTCCACCCCGCGATGGCGTGCTGCTGGTGGGCAATAATTAATTTTCTTCGCTCCGCGTCGCACCCCGCGCTAACGTGCGCATTTCCTAAATCGTGCAACAGTTCTTCCCACAACCATGAGCCGCCTCGCGTTTCAACTGGACGCCGCGTGTGCTGATAGCTCCGCTCGTGCTGCCACCTTCCGAACTCTGCACAACGAGGTCACCACGCCACTGTTCATGCCGGTGGGAACGCACGCCACGGTGAAAGCGCAGCTTCCCACAACGCTGGAAGACGCCGGGTCGCAGATTCTACTCGCAAACACCTATCACCTGATGCTGCGGCCTGGGCCGGAAGTATTTCAAAAACTCGGCGGCATTCATCAATTCATGAGCTGGCAGCGCTCGGTGCTCACAGACTCCGGCGGGTTTCAAATCTTTTCGCTTCCGCATTCGCGCTCCATTGAAGAGCAAGGTGCAGCATTCAAGAGCTATCTCGATGGGCGCACGATATTGCTGAGTCCTGAGCGCAGCATCGAGATGCAGATCGCGATTGGCAGCGATATCATGATGGTGCTCGATCAATGCATCGCTTCCACTGCCGGGGAGGCGGAAGCTCGCGCGGCCATGGAGATAACCCACCGCTGGGCTTCACGCAGTCTAGCAGCGAGGGGAAGTTCGTCGCAGGCTCTCTTCGGTATCGTGCAAGGGGCATTATTTCCGGAGCTGCGCCGGGAAAGTGCGGCGGCATTGAGCGACATGGCGTTCGATGGATATGCGATCGGTGGTTTGGCCGTGGGCGAGAGCAAACAGGAACGTGAGGATGTGTGTGGGCTCACAGCCTCGATGCTGCCGGTGGACAAGCCGCGCTATCTCATGGGAGTGGGCACGCCTGTGGACATCCTCGAAGCGGTGCATCGGGGCGTGGATATGTTCGACTGCATCATCCCCACGCAGTTTGCTCAGCGCGGTGGGGCGTTCACCTCGCGCGGAATCCTGCAATTGCGGCGCGGTATTTATAAAAGTTCTTCAGAGCCGCTCGATCCGGAATGCCCCTGCCCGACATGCCTGAGGTATAATCGTGCGTATCTGCATCATCTCACGAAAGCGAAGGAGCCGCTGGGTTGGCAACTGCTGGGCAAGCATAACATTTATTTCTACCATCACCTTATGCGCGGCATTCGCCAGGCGATACTCGAGCAGCGGTTTTTGGATTTTTATAAACAACACCGCGCCACGCTGCAGGAGGACGATGTGGATAATCCGGTGACTCCACCGCGGCGTCAGCCGGGGCGACGGACGCAGCTTGGGCAATACCACATTCACACTGCACGCGAGGGGTTTTCCAGCATCGTGCACGCATCGGGAGAGATCATGCACTCGCGCGTGGCGCCGATGGATGAAGCCCGCTCGATCTATGTCGGGCAGGCGCGGCTGGCTGATCGGCTGCTCTCCGATGCTGTGGTGCTGTGGGATGTCGGGCTAGGAGCCGCTGCCAATGCGATGGCGGCAATCGAGGCTTACGAGATCAGCACGGCGACTGTGCCTATGCACATCATCAGTTTCGAGAACGACCTGGATTCCCTCCGGCTGGCATTTGAGCGGCGGGAGTTGTTTCCGTATCTGCGACACGCAGGTCCGGCTGATATTTTGGAAAAAGGCGAGTGGCAATCGCGCACGTGTCCGGGCTTGAGGTGGACATTGATGGAGGGCGATTTTATGGAGAATCTGCAAGCGGCAACGGCAGCGCCGGACATTATTTTCTACGACATGTTCTCGGGCAAGACCTGCGGGGAGCAGTGGACGCGAGAAGTGTTTGTGCGGCTTTACGAAGCCTGCGAGGGGCGGGCGACCGAGCTGTTTACTTATACTACTTCCACAGCAGCCCGAGTGGCCATGCTGCTTGCCGGATGGCATGTCGCGCGGGGACGCAGCACGGGTGAGAAAGCGGAGACCACCATCGCGATGACTCCTGCCGCCGCGCACCGGCACGTACCGCTGGGCGTTGACTGGTTGGCGAAGTGGCAGCGATCTGCAGCGCAGTATCCGCCTGGAGTGATTGCGGAAGAGAAAGAGCACATTTACAAAGCGGTACTTGGGCATCCTCAGTTCCGCGCGATCCAAGCCGCAGCAAGTTAAGATTCAGGCGACAACTTTTTCTCCACTGACTTATCGGGCGCGGCACCGAGTTTCACTGCCTGCTGGTAGTGTCTTCGTGCGAGTTCGACGGCGGGAGGCGTGCGTTGGAGGTAGATCAATGCGAGGTTGAAATGCGCATCTGCCAACTCAGGGTCCAATTCGATCGCTCTGCGCAACTCGCTTTCTGCAGCAAATAACCACCCGCGTGCTGCGGTGGCCACACCGAGGTATTGATGCGCTCGAGCATTTTCCGGATCGAGCATCACCGCACGGCTCAGCGCGGCAAGCGTCTCCTCCTTCTTCCCGAGTTCGTAATAGACAATTCCCAGCGTAAGCCAGGGCTGTGGGCTTTTCGCATCGATCTCCGTGGCTTTTTCAAGACGCTCCCGCGCAGCTGTCAGATTCCCCAGACGATATTCCGCAGTCGCCAGATTCACCAGTGCCATGGGATGCTCTGGAGCGATCTCCGCAGCTTTTAAAAAATAATCACGAGCTTGTTTGAAGTCCTTTTTCTCAAAAGCCGCGAGACCTTGCCTCAGCTCGTCGAACGCAGCCGGTGGCAATGGCTCCGATGCGGATGCCAGCGTGGACAGGAAAAAAATTATGAGCAAACTCCTCACTGCTCGCCCAGTTCCTTGCTGCGTCGCGTGGCGGCTTCCACTGCTGCGAGAAATCCGGAGCGAACCCCGTGACTTTCCAGTGCGGCGATACCCGCAATCGTGGTTCCGCCGGGGCTGGTAACCATGTCTTTGAGTTGCGCGGGGTGCAGCCCGGTTTGCAGCACCATTTCTCCGGCTCCGCTCACCGTTTGCGCAGCAAGTTGTAGTGCAAGCTCGCGCGGCAGCCCCATCCGTACGCCGCCGTCGGCCATGGCTTCGATCATGAGATATACAAACGCCGGCCCGCTTCCGCTGAGGCCCGTCACGGCATCGAGCAGTTTCTCGGGAACGTGGAATGCGGTGCCGATGGAGAGCAGAATCTTCTCTGCGATGTGCAGCTCTTCAGCGGTCGTGTTCTCGCCGTCGGCAAAAGCCGCCGCACCTTTGTGAACCAGTGAAGGCGTGTTGGGCATCACCCGGATCACCTTAGCCTCTGGCCCGGCGGCTTCCTGCAACCTTGCCAGGGTGACACCTGCTGCGATGGAGATCAGCAATTTCCCGCGCAGCATCGGCTGTAAAGGTGCCAGCACCGAGGCGATTTCATTGGGCTTCACACACAGCAAAAGCACGGTGGCGGCCTCGGCTACATCCGCATTGTCTGCGGCAACGCGCATGCCTGTGGCGTCGTGTAAAGAATGTGCCGCAGCAGGCGAGATATCGCAGCCCACGATGTCGTGCCCAGCGCACAAGCCGCTTCGGACCATTCCTTGCACGAGAGCTGAAGCCATCCTGCCACAACCAATTACGCCATATGTCATTCTTTTGCTATAACGTGGGAGATGGCTGGTCGGAAGTTAAATTCCCACGTCCATCCCAGTAGAACCGCAGATTTACAAGTGCGGGAAAACATGCATCCGCTGCCGCGCACTGCCGCGTCCTGGCCAAAAAGCCCTTGTCATGGTGAACGTGGTTGTTAAGGTGCCATCCGCTAACAACATATAAATAATGACACTAGGCCAATTGCTATCGGAAGATCAGATCATTCCGGAGATGGCCGCAACCGACCGGTGGTCCGCATTATCGGAGCTGCTCGGACGCCTTGTTCAAGTGGGAAAAATAAATCCCGCAGATGAGCAGGCCGTCCTGGCAGATCTGCGCAAGCGCGAAGAGTCCATGAGCACTGGCATAGGTTACGGCATCGCCATTCCCCACACCTCATCGGACCGCGTCGGCGAAGTCGTGGCTGCCTTCGGAAAATCGGGGGGCGGCATCGAATTCGAATCGCTCGATAATTCGCCAGTGCATTTCCTCGTGCTGTTTGTCGTGCCCAAAAATGAGTTCCAGACTCACCTCCGCACGCTCGCTGCCATCGCGAAATTCCTTAATGACCGCACCGTGCGCGAGCAACTTTCTGCGGCATCCACCGCCGCCGATATCTACTCGATTTTCAGCAACCGCACCGTCAAACAACCCCTGTGATGCCACCCATCCAGGCCGTTCTCCGCGAACGACTCGCGGCCGCTTTGCAAGCAATCGGGGCGGACCCTGCCCTCGCGCAATTGGCTGCCGCAAGCGACACACAGTTCGGAGATTATCAGACCAATGCCGCGATGGTGCTTGCAAAGCAGCGTCGGATCAATCCGCGCCAACTCGCGGGCGAATTGCTCGCCCAGTTGGATGTCGCCGATCTGTGCGACACGCCAGAAGTTGCCGGCCCAGGGTTTATTAATTTCCGTCTCTCCACAGCCTGCCTCGAGAGCCGCATGCAATCGCTGCTGCACGATCCTCGTCTAGGCGTGGCTGGGTGCGAAGCGCCGCGCACGATCATTGCGGATTTTAGTGCGCCCAATATTGCCAAGCCCATGCACGTGGGCCACATCCGCAGCACCATCCTTGGCGATACTCTCGTGCGAGTGGCCCGTTTCCTGGGGCACCGCGTCATCACCGACAATCACATTGGAGATTGGGGGACGCAGTTCGGAAAAGTCATATACGGTTGGAAACATCTTCTCGACCGCCAGGCGTTGCACGATCGTCCCATCCAGGAACTGGTCCGTCTGTATCGCGAAGCCAATCGGGCAGCCTCGGAAGATCCCGCCATTCTGGAGGCATGTCGCAACGAGTTGGTGCGACTTCAACAAGGCGATCCCGAGAATCTGGGCATCTGGAGGGAATGCGTTGCTCTCTCTTGGGGCGAGTTCGAGCGCATCTACAGCTTGCTGGACATCCGCTTCGATGCGTGTCTCGGCGAAAGTTTTTATAATGATCGCCTGGCGCCCCTTGTGGAACGCTTGCTAAATGGCGGCATCGCGGAACTTAGCGAAGGAGCGGTCTGTGTGTTCTTCCGCGATCAGGAATCGCTGGCCGACAAGCCATGTCTCATCCGGAAAAGTGACGGAGGCTTTCTTTACGCCACGACCGACCTGGCCACTTTGGAATATCGCATGGAACATTGGAAACCCGATGCCGTATGGTATGTCACCGGGGCACCGCAGGCATTGCACTTTAAACAAGTGTTCGAAGTGGCCCGGCGGATGGGAATTACCTGCGAACTGCATCACATCCCTTTCGGCAGCATACTCGGCGAAGACCGCAAGCTCATGAAAACGCGCTCGGGCGATAACGTGCAGCTCGACGCTCTGCTCGAGGAAGCTTTGGAGCGCGCATCCTCATTATTAAAGGAAAAGAACCCGATCCTGGATGCAGCAGAGTCTTCCGAGATCGCGCGGATCATTGGCATCGGTGCGGTGAAATACGCGGAACTCTCGCAGCACCGTCTCACGGACTATGTCTTCTCCTGGGACAAAATGCTCTCTTTCCAGGGCAATACCGCGCCGTATCTGCAAAATGCTTATGTGCGCATTCAATCCATCTTCCGGCGTCTCACCGCGGAGGAACCCGAAGGCACCGTGACCCTGCAAGAGCAAGCCGAGAAAGATCTGGCGCGTAAGCTTATCCACTATAGCGAAGCTGTGCCCGCTGTGCTGGACGACTTCCGCCCGAACCTGTTGGCGAATTATCTTTACGAGTTGGCAAATGCTTTCCACGCATTCTACGAGGCGTGTCCGGTGTTAAAATCTGTGGCTACCGCCCGCGCCACGCGACTGGCGTTGTGCAGGATCACTGCCGATGTGTTGCGGCATGGGTTGGACCTGCTCGGCATCCGCGTCCCGGAACGCATGTAAAGACTGCGGGGCGCGGCAGATCAGCCTACGGGCTCGAGGTCTGTAGCGCTCTGGAATTGCAGATCGTAAAGCCGACGGTAGTAGATCGAGTTATCGAACAACTCCTGGTGCGTGCCGCTCTCAACCACTTTCCCATCCTGCATCACGATGATTTTGTCTGCTTGCAGAATAGTGGAAAGACGGTGCGCAATGGCGATCACTGTTTTGCCCACAGCGAGGTTCTCCAGCGCGGATTGAATCTTGCGCTCAGCCTCGGAGTCCAGCGCGGAAGTAGCTTCGTCGAGAAGCAGGATCGGGGCGTTGCGCAGTATGGCCCGCGCGATGGAAATGCGCTGCTGTTGACCACCCGAAAGCAGACACCCTTTATCCCCGATGTGCGTGTCGTAACCGTGCGGCTGCTCCAGAATGAAGTCGTGCGCGAATGCCCGCTGCGCCGCCAGCTCCACTTCCTCCCGCGTGGCATCCAGCCGACCATACAGGATGTTATTGTAAATCGTGTCGTGAAACAAAAACGTATCCTGCGTCACGATGCCGATATTGCCCCGCAGAGAATCCTGCGTGATGTCTCGCAGATCGTGACCGTCGATGAGAATGCGGCCCTTGTCGGGATCGTAAAATCGCAGTAGCAAAGAGAACAATGTGCTCTTGCCTGCGCCGCTCTCTCCCACCAGCGCATAGGTCCGGCCCGCCGGTATCGTGAGCGACACATTGCGCACTGCGGGCGGTCCTTTTCCATAGCGGAAAGTCACGCCCTCGAACTGCACCGCGCCCTTGCAGTCCTGCAATGGCACCGCATCCAGCTTGTCCTGCACCTCCGGCACAGTCTCGATGAGTTCGAACACTTTGCTCGTGGCTGCGAGACATTTCTGCATCAGAATATGCACCCGGCTGAGCGTCTTGAAAGGCGGGTAGAGCATGACCAAGCCGCCTGCCATCAGGATGAAAGTGTCCGCGCCCTTGCCCAGCCACCAGCAATACACCAGTGCCGCAGCAAGCCCCATGGAAGCGATGGTCTCCACCATGGGCCCCACGATTTCCATGGCTTTCTGCCAGCGCATGATCATGCGCAGCATCTGTTCATTGGCGCGGGAAAATTTTTTCACCTCATGCGTCTCACGCGCATAGGATTTCACGACCCGTATTCCTGCAAACGCCTCTTGCATCACCACCATCAGCATGCCTGCCTCTTCCTCCTCCGCAGCACCCGTGCGGCGCACTTTCTTGCCGATCACCAACACCGGTATGATACACAGCGGAAACAGAACCAACGTGGCCAGGGTGAATTGCCAATCGAGATAAAATAACACCGCCAACGCGCTCAGGATGCCGACTGGTTGTTTCACCACGTCGCTCGCGATTGTGGTGAGAGCACTCTGCGCCATCCGGGTCTGGTTGAACACGGTCTGAATAAGATCACCACCTTTGCTGCGCCCGAAAAACCCGAGCGACTGCGCCATGAGCCGGTCGAATAATTTGCAGCGGATGTCGTTGAGCACTCGCAGACTGGTCCAGAGCATGCAGTAAGCATTCAGGTAACCGAAAGCGCCTCGGATAAGCATGATCGCAGGGATCACCGAGCAGGCGAGCAGCACTTGAAGCAGTGTGGCTTCATCGCCCTGTGGCATGGGCAGATGCAACATCTCTATGATCCTCGTTTCGCGAGGATTAAAGTCGCCCCCGTGGAATACGATGCGGGACACATATTTTACCGCGAGCATGAGCACCCCATTTGTCATGCCGAAGAGTGCGCCGAAAAGAATGCCCAGGATAAACCGACCTTTGTAGGGCTTGAGATGCGAGAGCAACTGCCCATACGGTCCCCGGCTGGCTTGCAATACTTCCCTGGCAGAAAGAGTGGAGATATCGCGTCGTGAAATTCGTTTGATTGCCATGAACTGGAGCTATCGAGCGCCGTATGTTCGTGCGAGGAGCAACCAAGATCAAACTATTTTATGGCACCGCGAGCCGCGTGCTTAAGATGATCGGGGCACACCCCATGCAGCAACCGAACTTACTCCCTGCGGAATGCCTGGCGCTTGATTACGATCTCTACCCGCCGGTTCATTTGCTGCTCCTCCGGCGTCGCGCCGCCCACGATCGGACGCGTCTTGCCGTAGCCCACAGTGCTCACATTCTGAGGAGGAATCCCAAGATTCTGCACCACCCAATCTTTGACCGATTCCGCCCGTCTCCGGCTCAGCTCGAGATTGTATTCATCGCTGCCAAACAAGTCGCTGTGGCCTTCGATGATCAGTCGTGCGCCAGGAGTCCGCGCGATGAGCTGCCCCAGCTTGGCCAGGTCTGTCACTGCACCACCACGCAATCGGTAGTCGTCATAATCAAAAAGCAGACCGGCATCCATGAGGATCGGTTGATTCTCCACTGGGCCGGAGCGGGAGAGCAGCGCATCCAGATTGCTAAAGCCGGAAGCCACCATGTCTGCGGCGGTGTCGCCCGATCGAGCACGGGGATCTCCCGCATTCACATCGAGGATGGGACGATTGTCCGCTCCTGTCTGTTCTCGCAATAGCTCGGCCGTGATGTCCGCAGTATCCATCTCCCGCGCAGCTCGCGCGGCTTCCGCTGCGCGGTCCAAAGCGTTCTGCAAGTTGCGACTGGTGACTGAGGGTTTCTCCTGAATCAGGTCTTTGGTGGCATCCGGCGAAGGCGCGTCGGGTGTCACACGCACGTCTTTCAACAGCTCGGCAAAATCAGTCTTCTCCTCTGGCAAAGTCATGTCGGCTTTCTGCGGAGGCGTCTGAATTGCTATATTGGTGGGTTCATAGCCCGATTCCAACACGGCGGGATCTATCTCGACGCGCTCCAATTTAAATGTGCGCGGAACCAGGCGCTCGAAATAAGGATCGCCATAGCGCGTGAGACTGGTCTCGCGGAAAGCGAGAATCAGAACAGCGTGCAGAAACAAAGACAGCACCACGCCGACCACCACCCAACGCGGGCGGATTGCCAGTTCATCAGGTGCAGGCCGAAGCTGGGAGCTGTCGATGTGTTGAAAGCCGTAATCCATGCGAGAGAGAAGAAATGTAGCTTAACTGCTCTCTTGCCACAACGGCTATTGCATGCTCTGCGTCGTCTCAGGCGAAAGGCCAGGCAGCCTTGATATAGATTTAACCCAACAGATGCTCCATTCGCGCGAGATCCTCCGGCGTGTCCACGCCTATGGACTCATGCTTGGCAAGCACCACCCCGATCGATAGGCCGTGCTCCAGTGCACGAAGCTGTTCCAGTTGCTCGATTTTTTCCAACTCGCCCTGCGGCAGCTTGACGAATCGAAGCAATGCTTTCCGCGTATATGCATAGATGCCATGGTGCCGCAGCGCACTGGCGGAACCCCCCATTCCATCACGATCCCATGGCAGCGGTGCCCGCGAGAAATACAACGCGCGCCCATGCACATCGATCACCACTTTTACCACATTCGGATTCCGCAAATCCTTCGGATCATGAATCGGGCTGGCCGCAGTGACTATGGGCGGTGAGGATTTTTTTACCACCGCTTTGACCATGGTATCGATCAAGTCAGGATCAATCAAAGGTTCGTCGCCCTGGATGTTTATAAAATGAGTAGCCGACTTCATCGATCGCGCCACTTCCGCGAGTCGGTCCGTGCCGGTGGGATGATCTTGTGATGTCAGTGCCACTTCGGCGCCGAATTCAAATGCTGCCTGCGCGATGCGAATATCGTCCGTAGCCACGATCACGGTATCCAGGCGTTTGGCGCGTGTGGCTTTCTCCCAGACGTGTTGCACCAGCGGCTTGCCAGCGAGCATTGCCAGAGGTTTACCGGGAAACCGGCTCGATGCATACCGCGCGGGAATGATGCCGACGACTTGGTTCATGCCGGGTGAGTAAGGATGATCTCCGCCGCTTCGACAATATCTTTTGCGTGGAAATCCGGCGTGGCGCACAGTGCTTCCTTCCCATACCCGGTGCGGACAAGAATAGTGCGCGTGCCCGCAGTTCTGCCACACTTCACATCGATGTCTTTGTCTCCAACAAACCACGATTGCGACAAGTCAATCCTGTGTTTCACAGCCGCTTCCAGCACCATGCCTGGGGAAGGTTTACGGCGCGGGTCGTCCATATCCGGCGTGGCCGCGCAGTAAAATGAGTCAGCCAACCGAGCAGGCGACAACTGCCGGAGCAATTCCGCATGCACCGCTCGATATTGCTCCAGCGAGATAATTCCGCGCCCGATTCCGCTCTGGTTGGTGATGAGGATGCATAAAAAACCAGCCGCACTGAGACGCATCAGCGCGTCCCCCGCGCCAGTAAATATGCGCACTCGAGCCGGATCACTGCAATAATGCACCTCCTGCATGAGCGTGCCATCGCGGTCGAGAAATACTGCTTTACTGCTCATCGAAGCTTGCCAGGAGTTCATCAGCCGACACTGTGGCGGTGCCCAGTTTACCCACCACCACACCGCTTGCATGATTGGAAAGCTCTGCAGCTTCCACCGCTGTGGCGCCCGCACACAACGCGAGAGTAAATACCGCGATGGCTGTATCGCCCGCGCCCGAGACATCGAACACCTCGCGCGCTTTCGTGGGCGTATGGTGGTGCTGCCCCTCGCGCGGTTGCAACCACATGCCATGCTCCCCGAGTGTAATAAGCAAGTAATCGGGATCCCACAGGTCGCGCAACTTCTCCGCAGCGATCTCCGCTCCCTGCTGGTAGTCCTCTTCGCCCATGTCCGGCGGCAAATTTGCAGCTCGCATGGCTTCAGCCCGATTGGGTTTCACTGCGGTGAGACCCGACCACCGCAACGGACTATGAATGTTCGGATCGCCTGTCACAATCTTCCCAGCCTCGCGACACGCGGCGACCACTTCATCCAGAAATTTCTGTGTCAGAAATCCTTTTCCGTAATCTTCGATGATGACTGCGTCCAAGGCCGGAAGATGGTCCTTGAATTTCCGCAACGCCTCTTCCAACACGTCGATGGGAGGAGTCTGGCGCGTCTCGCGATCCACGCGGACCAGCTGTTGCTGCCGCGCGATGATCCGCGTCTTCACGATGGTGGACACCTGTTCGCGCGTCACCAGACACCCCAGGCCGATGCTCTCAGACTCAAGCAAATGATACAGTTTCCGACCCGCATCGTCCTGACCGATCATTCCTAAAAGTTCCACCCCCGCCGTAAACTCGCGCAGGTTCCGTGCGACATTGGCCGCACCACCGGGGTAGTCCGACTGCTTGACCACTTCCACCACTGGCACCGGTGCTTCCGGCGAGATACGGCTTACTTTTCCCCAGATAAATTCATCCAGCATGAGATCACCGATGACCAGCAGACGCTGACCAGCAAAGGCACGGATGAGATTTGCAGCCCGATCTTTTGTCATGGTTTTTCTCCTATATAATCCAGCATAAGCGGCACAAATCGCTCGGCATGCGCCTCCACATGCAGAACTTCTATTCCGTCACCCAGCAAGCGTGCCAACTCACCGTGTTCGGGATGCACGCGTATCCACTGCCAACCGAAGGGAGTTGCTCCCAGGTTCCGAGCCACAGCGCAGGCATGCAGTAGGGGTATGGAAAAACGCTCTGGGTGTGCGCATTCCAACACCCCTATGCTATCCGCCCGCGAAAGCACCCCGGTCAAACAGAGCAAATCCCGATGCGAACACGCCGCCGCATCCGCAGCGAGGAACTCAGGGTGGAACTCAAAAAACGTCGAGCCCATCCGGTAGAGAATGACACACAATATACCCCGGCGATGAGCTTCCAGAAGCAGACCGTTCTGCCGGGCGCCATCTTTGAGCAATGCCTCTGCGAGCGCAGAGCCAGCGCCCATGCCTTGCGCTGCTCCCGCAGCCAGAGCTTGCGCAAAGATTTTTCCCGCCCGAGCAGATAGGCTCAATTGCCCTTCGCTGAATGTCTCCGCCGCACACCAGCCGGCGCAGCCCTCGAGAGTGCCTTGGAAATCCCGTGCTGCTGCGGCGAGATCGACTACTAGCACACCTGCCTCGCAGCCATGCAACAGCTCGAGCAGCATCGGCCCTAGAAGCACGCTCGTCTCATCCACCACCATCATTCGGACCGGTTTGTTGAAGCGCACAGCCGCTTCCTGCACATACCGTTCCAGGTTGGCCTTTTCGCAAGCATGCCGAGCATGGTGGGACGGGGCGGGTGGCTCTGGAAATTCGCGCGGAGGAGTCGAGGCAATCTGCGCAAGATCAATCGGAGGAAAACGCACGCGCTCATCCATCCCAAAGCCGCCTCGTCGCGTCAATTGCAAAGCCGCCACGATCTGCAAGATACCAGAGCTACTGTCGCCGCCAGCCGGGCGTCGTGTTTATCGGCAGCGTCGTCCGTTTAAGAATGCAGGAGGCGCAACTGCCCGGCCAACCAGGAATATTCCTCGACGGGCGTCTTTGCAGATTTCTGCATGGGAATTGGAATTTTTACCATTCGGCTCTCACATGTGGGTAATCACGGATTCTTTGATCGGTGGTCAGTAAGAGACGGTTTTCTTTGCGTGCGGTGCCGGTCAGAATGCGATCTGCTGGATCGGCGTGAAAGTCGCCGGGCAAGGACCACGCTTCCTCCATGATTTCCCACGTGATCGGCAGGGTATCCCAACCGTTTCGCCAGACCGCCTCGCGCAGCCACAATCGCCAGTGCATCGGAAGTTCGATGCGCCCTCGATCCTGCAAACAAGCCAACTCCGCTGCGGAGATTGGCGAGAGGGAAACAGTCTCCGCATTGTCCAGGATGGTTCTCGTGGATTTGCCCACGCAGGGATCATCCAAGCTCAGAAAAAGAATTGCACAGGTGTCCAGCAGCACGTTCATTTCATCATATTCCACTCGCTCTCAGACAGAACGGGTTCAGTTAAATCTGCATGGATGCGTACGCCAGTTCCCTTGGCCCAGCCGATATCAGTGTGGTGTCTGGAAGCTCCAGTAGCCTCAACCGCTGTCATCTTCGCCACCGGCAGGTTTCGCTTGCAGATGAGAATCGTCTCCCCTTGCTCGACCTGATCCACCACGCTGGAAAAGTGCGTTTTGGCCTCGCTGACATTCATC
>CBDUBV010000066.1:0-16550 GCA_965365475.1 uncultured Chthoniobacteraceae bacterium
GAATGGTTTCCCCCGTGGCAATCCGCGTCCGAACCATCGCCGGGCGGTTATACACAGCCAGAAGGTTTTCCGGGCCGTGGGTCGTAAGCTGCGGGCTTCCCTCTTCAGGGGGTGGGACGATGTAGGCTTCCTTGGGCTGGGCCGACCATGTGGGGCCGTATGACCACACTCCGTCGGAGATCAGCGCATTGCTGTTATAGCGATCCCATGTAAAAACCTGCTCCTGACCCACCAGATTGCGATGAGTAAGTTTCGCAGGGTCCATGCCCATGTTCTGAATCGCCCCACAGTTTTCATAAGTAAAACTGTGACTTTTGCCATCAGGATAGGTCACCGAGGCCAGTAAATCACCGCTATGGCCGATGGTGTAGAGGTCGCCATTTATGCGCAGACTTTCCGTGCCATTGGCACCATTGGTCGCTTCCAGAAAAGTGGTATTGGATGCCACATCGAAAATGCGAGTGGCCAACCCACCGGTGCGCTGCCATTTAATTACGCGGTTTCGATCTGTCCTAAACGACTCGATATTGCCGTCCGTGTCATAGACAGCCTGCCAGCCATCCCAGCGTGTGATTGTCCACTTGGTGCCACCAGCGACTTCCGTAGGAGTTAATGTCCATTCATCACTCCCGGATGTCCATGTTGTCTGCCCGCCTATTGTGGTCGGGGTTGCATAGAGCAATTTGCCATCGGGTAGCGTGAAGGAAAGCAGCGTCTTGGAAGCGCGATCAACGCTTGCGTCCATCAGCGGACAAGTCCATCCCCGCCACCCATAGCTGGAAAGAGAAACCGGTTTGGCTGAGGAAAAGATAAACCGCACCGGCAGTTTCAAACCCTCGCCACAGTCCAGGTCACGAATCTCCACAATGTAACGCAAGCGTCCGGTGCGGTCCGCCGAGCCGAAGTCATTATTCTCTGCGGAGAAGTCCATAGGAATCGCGTGCGCATTCCCGAGGAACACTAGGGCAATTGTCAGACTCGATAAAAGCCGCTTCACAGAACACGCTCTATCCATAAGTACTATTAGTTACTTTTGGAGATGGGGATGGTGTGGCTTTAGGGGATGTGGCATCACTTTCGTGATGTTCGTCCGGTTTGTCCGGCATTGGTTTAGCGGGGCTGGGAGCCGGCAAAGGAGATTCGCCAGCTTGACTAGGGGCAGTTGGACCTTCCTGGGGGGGCGGCGCAGGTGCCGCTGGCGTGGAGGGAAGCCATGAGGCAAGATGATGCTTACGGCACATCGGCAAGCATACCGGGTGCGACCCAGACTCTAGGGAACTGTCCCCCGATTTGTGCCTGGAGATTAAATGATTCGCCATCCACTGTGATGGATGCTTGCCGGGCAGGTGAAGCAGTCGCGCCCGGATAGACCGCATCGGCTCGGACGCTTGGCTGGATGTCGGCGGTGGCTGGTGGCGCGGGTGGCGGTGTCGGGGAAGATATATCTGGCGAGGAGCTATGCCCAAGGGCGGGTAAAGAAGCTTCCAAGGCGGATGCCGTCTCATGGCTTTCCTCAGCATAGCTGGTGTCGTCCGGGAGTGAACTCGATGGAATGTTTCGAGGAGACGCCGGGAAATTGTGGCTGTAAGCAAAGAGCAATACCAGACTCGCAGCGGCAGCGCCGAATGCAGCTAGAATGAGCCAAATCTTGTTTGCACTACGGGAGGATGCTCGGGGGGGGCATGAGCGGTGCTAATAGTAAAACAACACATAATATGTCAATGCATAATCTGTAAGGATTTTTCGCGCTTGGATGCATGGCATACGCATCGCGTCATAGCGGGTCGATAGCTCTTCACATCTTCTCAAACCGTGATATGGTTCCCGCCCTTATGAACCAGAGCATTATCGATCCGGCACGCCTTGAGCGGATTCAATTCAGCAACGATGAGATCGCACGCTACTCGCGCCATCTCATCATGCCGGAGGTCACGTTGGAAGGCCAGAAACGCTTGAAAGCAGCCAGTGTTCTTTGCATCGGCACGGGTGGACTGGGCTCGCCCATCGCGCTGTATCTGGCCGCCGCCGGTATCGGGCGACTCGGGCTGGTGGACTACGACGTGGTGGATTTCTCCAATTTACAACGACAAATCCTGCACACCACGAAGGATGTGGGCCGCAAAAAGCTGAACTCTGCTCGCGATCGGGTTCGGGAGATAAATCCCAATGTGCAAATCGAACTTCACGACTGTCTGTTCACAAGCGAGAACGCCAGGAAAATTGCGGAGAAATACGACATCCTGATTGATGGCACGGACAACTTCCCCACCCGCTACCTTTCCAATGACGTCTGCGTTTTTCTTAAAAAACCCAATGTGTATGGTTCGATCTTTCGTTTCGATGGACAGACCACTGTCTTCGCTCCCCACCTGGGTGGCCCGTGCTATCGATGCATGTTTCCCGAGCCGCCTCCGCCCGGAGAAGTGCCTACTTGCGCGGAGGGTGGTGTCTTGGGCGTGCTGCCAGGCGTGGTGGGCGTCATTCAGGCCATCGAAGCCATCAAACTCATCATGGGCATCGGCAAACCACTCATCGGTCGCCTGGTGCACTTCGACGCGCTCTCCATGCAGTTTAAAGAATACAAACTGCGCAAAGATCCGAAGTGTCCCGTCTGCGGTCCGGCTCCGAGCATTACGGAACTGATCGATTACGAGCAATTCTGTGGCATTCCGCAAGCGCGCGCGCGCGATGCGGCACTCGCCGCGCTGCCGGGTATCACGGTGGAAGAGTTAAAAGCCAAACGCGACAAAGATGACGCTTTCGTGCTCGTGGATGTGCGTGAGCCGTACGAACTGGATGTGTGTCGGCTTGATCGCACGATCCACATCCCGCCGTCGGAGTTCAACGCGCGAATCAGCGAACTCGACAGCAAGGACGAGATCGTGCTGCTTTGCAAAAATGGCGGGCGCAGTGGTGCTGCCTTGCGCACCCTCATGGATGCGGGTTTCGCCAAGGTCGCGAATGTCGTAGGTGGGCTCGACGCATGGTCTGAACGCATCGACCCGACATTCCCCAAGTATTGATTAGCTGCCCTTGGAGAGTTGTTTTGCGCGGGTGAGGAATTTGTCTCTGCCCACCTCTTCGGAGGTCAGCACGGTCTCGCCCGCAGCATTCACCATGCGCAGAGCCGGAATGCCCCGCCCGGGATTCCCGGGGATGTCCTTGGAATTTATTTTGTCAAATTTAAGCTGCGGAAATTTCATTTTGTAATCCCGCTGATATGCCAGCGCGTCCTCTTCCGTGCGGTCCGCCGAGACCAATACGACTTCTATCTCGGGGTCCGAGCTACGGGTGCGATTGTAGAAGCTCACAAGATCGGGAGTAAATGCGCGGCAGGGCGGGCACCAGGATGCGGAATAATAAAAGATGTAATATTGCGGCACCACGGAGGACTCTTTGGCACCTGGAGCGGCTACCAGTTTGCCTTTGAGCACTTCTCCCATTTTCCCGAGAGCTTGCGTTGGTGGGGCCGAGGGCTCTTGCTTCTTCTGCACATACTCGACATCCGCCTGGCTGAGATTCGTCAAAGGCACTTGCCGGGAACGCCCGCTGGGCAGCAACACGGTGAGTGTGCCTGCATCGACAGATCGGAAGCTGGCCTCGATTGTTTCCGTGCCGTCCTTGGATTGCCAGGTCCTCATTTCATTCGCGGAAACCGGAGCCAAAACCATGGCGATAAAAACAACAAGCATGGGGAGGATTTTCATGAGAGCCATCTTATAAACCTGCGCTTGCAATTCAATGCGAAATCTTTGCCCGCTCGCAGCCGTATTTCCGCAGCCCGTTTCCCGCTTTACACAGCGGGAAATTTTCGTGAAGGATCGCGGCTCTCATGCGCACCATTTCCATAGGGCTTGCAGGTCTTGGCACGGTCGGCACAGGCGTTTTTAAGCACCTGTCGGAGAATCGTGCGCTTATTCGTGAGCGAACCGGCATGGAGTTCGATGTGCGCCGCATCGCCGTCCGCGACAAGACACGTGCTCGCACGGTATCTCTGCCCGATGGCTTGCTGACGCACGATCCGGGCGACCTTCTGCGCGACCCGGACATCGCGATTGTGGTGGAACTCATGGGCGGGGTGGATACTGCTTTGCATTTTATCAAGGAAGCTCTGGCACTTGGAAAGATCGTGGTCACCGGAAACAAGGCACTCATCGCGCAGCACGGACACGAACTTTTCCAGCTCGCTGCCCGTCAGAACAAGCCGCTTTTTTTTGAAGCCGCCGTCGCTGGCGGCATTCCCATCATCAAGGTGATGCGGGAAGCTTTTGTAGGCAACCATATCGTCTCCATCCACGGCATTTTGAATGGCACCTCCAATTATATTCTCTCACGAATGACTGGTGCCGGACTTGCTTTCGCCGACGCGCTCGCTGAGGCCCAGGCCAATGGCTACGCTGAAGCCGATCCTACCCTGGATGTGAGTGGCTGGGACGCCGCGCATAAAGCCATGATTCTTGCCTCGCTCTCCTACGGATTTTGGATAGGCAGCAGCGACATCCATGTGGAGGGCATTGAAAAAATCACCGCAGAAGACATTCGCTTCGCAGACATGCTCGGCTATCGCATCAAGCATCTGGCCATGATCCGGGGCAAGACTGGCGCAGGCGTCGAAGTGCTCGTGCAGCCCACGCTCATACCACAGAGCCATGTGCTTGCGTCGGTAAATGGCGTATTCAATGCTGTCGCGGTCCGCGGCGATATTGTAGGCGAGACGCTGTTCTATGGACGTGGGGCAGGGCAGGATCCGACCGCCAGCGCCGTGCTGTCCGACCTGGTTGAAGCGGGTCGATGCCTCGCGACGGATCATTTTTCCTCCGGCTTTGCATCCCACGGGCTCTACGCCTCCGCGCGGCCAGTCGAAGAGATTGTCTCCGCATTTTATCTTCGGCTTTCCGTGGAGGATCAGCCCGGTGTGCTGGCGCGCGTGGCCACCGTGCTCGGGGCGGAACAGATCGGTATCTCTTCGGTGATTCAGCCGGGCTCTGCCGAAGCTGGAGATGCCGTGCATCTCATCCTCATGCTACACGATGCGCCCATTGGCCGTGTGCGCCGCGCCATCCGCGCCATCCACGCACTCGATTGCGTGAAAGCCGAGCCCGCTTTGATCCGGGTGGAAACAGAATCCTCACTATGATCTCCACCGACACGGGCGTCATCAGCCGCTACCGCCAGCATCTACCGGTCACCGACACCACCCCTGTGGTCTCGCTCAATGAAGGCAGCACCCCCCTCATTTACTGCCCCTCGCTTTCTGCGCGTGTAGGCCGCGACTGCTCGGTCTATGTGAAATACGAAGGCCTGAACCCGACCGGTTCTTTCAAAGATCGTGGCATGACCATGGCCATCTCCAAAGCCGTGGAAAACGGCGCGCGCGCGGTGATCTGCGCATCCACCGGGAACACCTCCGCAGCAGCAGCAGCCTATGCCGCCCGAGCCGGGCTTGAGTGCGTGGTGTTGCTTCCAGCAGGAAAAATCGCGCGTGGCAAACTTGCTCAAGCATTCATGTACGGGGCGCGCGTGGTCGCAATCGATGGGAACTTCGACGACGCGTTGCGCCTGGTGCGCGAGATCGGCCAGAACGACATCGTGGCTATCGTCAACTCGATCAATCCTCACCGGTTGCAGGGTCAAAAGACAGCTGCATTTGAAATTATCGATTCATTGACCGACGCTCCCGATATCCACATCCTGCCTGTCGGTAACGCTGGGAACATCAGCGCCTACTGGATGGGCTATCAGGAATTTCACGCCGCTGGCCGGGCGACCAAACTCCCGCGCATGGTTGGATTCCAAGCCGCAGGGTCAGCACCTATTTTTCATAAGCGAATCATCGATAGCCCGGAGACGCTGGCCACCGCCATCCGCATTGGCAATCCTGCGAGCTGGGCACTGGCAGAGACCGCGATCTCAGACTCGGGAGGCTGCATCGACATCGTGAGCGACGAGGAGATTCTTGCCGCGCAACAATGGCTTGCCGCGAAGGAAGGTATCTTTGTCGAGCCAGCCAGTGCAGCCTCTATCGCGGGATTTTTTAAATGTCTAAGCAATGAGCCCTGCGCAGCGTGCCCGGTGGCGCGCATCGCTCCAGGTAGCGTTATCGTTTGCACTGTCACCGGCCACGGGCTCAAAGATTCTGAAGCTGTGGACCGACACGGCTTCCAGGCGATCCCTGCTCCGGCGGATAAAGACGCGGTGATGCAGGTGCTCGGATTGTAAGCACTATCAAATTTCGATTTCACCCTGCCAGATATGCGCTAGGTTCTCGTTTTTATGAATTCAACTACCAGCCCAGTCTTGCCCGACGCCCACGGACATTACGGATCCTACGGAGGCATATTTGTCCCAGAGACGTTAATAACTCCTCTCGAGGAACTCGCGGATGAGTATGCGTCGGCGCAGAAAGACCCGGCGTTTCAAGCAGAGCTGGGTCGGCTGCTAAAGAACTTTGCCGGCCGACCCACACCCCTTTACCTCGCCGAGCGACTCACGGAGAAATGCGGGGGCGCAAAGATTTATTTGAAACGCGAGGACCTGCTCCACACCGGTGCGCATAAGATAAACAACGCACTCGGGCAGATACTTCTCGCCGTCCGCATGGGCAAGAAACGCATCATCGCCGAGACGGGCGCAGGCCAGCACGGCGTGGCCACAGCCACGGTCGCTGCAAGGTTCGGCTGCGAATGCACCATCTACATGGGCGCAGTGGATATGGAGCGCCAGGCATTAAACGTGGCCCGCATGCGATTTCTTGGAGCCAAAGTGGTGGCCGTGACAGCAGGTCAGGCGACTCTGAAAGAAGCGATCAACGAAGCCATGCGCGACTGGGTCACACATGTCCGCAGCACTCATTACATATTGGGCTCTGCTCTGGGCGCGCATCCTTACCCAATGATGGTTCGGGATTTCCATCGCGTGATCGGTGTCGAAGCTCGGGCTCAGATTCTGGAACGCGAAGGCCGCCTGCCAGACCTGCTGGTCGCCTGTGTGGGCGGTGGCAGCAACGCCATCGGCCTGTTCCACCCATTCCTACAAGATGTTTCCGTGAAAATGGTCGGCGTGGAAGCTGGCGGCGAAGGCATCGTGCGCGGCCGCCATGCTGCGAGGTTTGAGGGTGGACGCCTGGGCGTGTTGCAGGGCACCAAGACCTATATCCTGGCTGATGAGAATGGTCAGATCGAGCTGACGCATTCCGTATCCGCAGGCTTGGACTACGCCGCGATCGGGCCCGAGCACAGCTACTACCGCGATGCGGGCCGCATCGCATACACCCACGCGACGGACGATCAGGCACTGGCGGCATTTCAGGAATTGGCGCGCACCGAAGGTATCATTCCCGCACTGGAGTCCGCGCATGCCATAGCCCACACGACGCAGGTAGCACCTCAGATGAGCCCGGAAGAAATCATCGTTGTCAACCTGTCGGGCCGAGGCGACAAAGACGTGGCGCAAGCTGCGGAATATCTATTAAAGTAAATTCCCCGGGCAATAGCTCGCGCCTGACAGGGCGAGCAGAACAAAACGCTTTTTCCACCACTCGGTCTCGGTTAAAGTAGTCTGCGTCACCACCCTCAAGCCATGCACGACAACATCGCCATCCAGAACATTCTAGACACCAAAAGCCCCACGCTTTTTACCATCCCGCCTTCCACCAGCGTATATGATGCGATCGCTCTGATGGCGGATAAAAATATTGGCGCACTGCCCATAGTCAGCGACGGTCAGCTTGTCGGCATGTTCAGCGAGCGCGATTACACCCGCAAAGTCATATTGCGCGGACGCTCCTCGCAATCCACAGCGGTGGAAGAAATCATGGTGAAATCGCCTATCACCGTCAAACCCTCAGACACGGTTGCTTTTTGCCTGCAACTTATGACCATGCACCGCGTGCGGCATCTGCCAGTGTTGGACGACGGCAAACTCGTCGGCCTGGTCTCCATCGGTGATCTTGTGAACTGGATCATCGGTGCGCAGGACGCAGCGATACAGCATTTGGAGAAATACGTAGCCGGGACATACCCGGCCTGAGCTGTCTCAACCTCGAACTACACCGCCAGGCATGGTACGATTTTTCCAATTCGAGTATGCGAGAAATCCCATGAAGATGGCGATAAACCATTGCCTGGCATAAGCAGCAATCAAAGCGAGCATCACAGCCACCACCGCGCCCGTCCACAGCGCGATGTGCAAACGCCGCGGCCCAAGGATCGCGCGAAGCACCTGACCACCATCCATGGGTAGCACAGGAAGCAAATTGAAAAGGCTCCAGAAGATATTTACATAGACAAGGAACCCGAGTGCCACGTGAGCATACGTGCCGCCGAGTGGTAAAAAAGGCGCAGTCGCCACCAGCACGATGCCCAAGGCAAGACCGGCACCTGGTCCCGCAAGGCTCACCCATACATTTTGAGACCGGTTGAATGTAGCACCGGGCAGCGCAGTGAGGCCGCCAAGTCCGTGCAAAACGATATAGGGCTGCGCCCCATAACGCCGCCCCATCCACGCATGCCCAAGTTCGTGAAGCATGATCGATAGGAAGACCACCGCAGTCCAGATCGCGACTCGAATCCAGTCCTCAGGAGTGCGCGCGTAGAAGCCGCCTCCAAGCACGATGCACGTGAGCCAAAAGAACCACTGCACCTGGACATGGAAACCAAACAGACGAAAAGAAAACATAAAAGCCGGACCTTAGCGACCGCGAAGCAATGCGTCCAGTGAACTCGGGCCTGTGCGCTGCTGGCAGCTTCGCGCGTTAATCTCGCGCTTTAAACGCACGCACGCCCCCGGCAGCACTCTTCGTGTCGGCGCGTCGCCAAGCGGCTTCAGGGATTTGCTGCCTCTGGAACCCAGGTCCGCTCCATTCCAGGCTCATGCGCGGCACGCCAGCACCCTGACGAGCATACGACAGTCGGAATGGGTGCAGACCCGTAGCCAGGGAGATGGTCCCAGATCTCTCAGTCCCGCTCGCATAGTTGTATCCCGCGTCGATCACCGATGCTTCATGGATACGGAGATAAGCTCCAGTATCCGCCGACAGATGGAAGGTATAGGCTCCCGGTGAACTGATCTGGACGAATCCCTCGTATAAAACGCCAATGTCGTCCTGGCGCGTGAGTTTTTCCAACCCCGGCATTGCGGCCGTGCCAATGGACGAAGGCGTTTCAAACCGGAAATCGGGAAGATAGGGGTAACTTTTTTCGAAGATCTGTAAGTCCACCCCTGGCACAGTCGCGGCTTGCAGAGCTGCAATAGGCTGCTGGTCATATGCGCGCGGCGCATCGGGTGATGGCCGCCGCACCTGCAGAACTCTGTCCTGCATGAGTCGCTGCAGGGGCTCGTAGCCAGTAAGGTTCGCAAGGTTGTTTGACTCGCCCAAATCCAACTTCACATCATATATTTCAAAGGGAGTAGTGGCCGAGGCAGGAGAGCGCCGCCCTTTATACCCGTCGCAAAAAATAACCTGCTGATCCTGCCATTCGATATAGACAAGTGACGGGTGCTGAGTGCCCACTCCGGTGAGAGATGGTAGCAGGGAGACACCATCCGACCGCGCAGGCGAGGGCAATCCGGCAGCGTCAGCAAAAGTCGGCATCCAATCATGGAACTGCGATGGCTGCGTGTGTAACTGCCCCGCAGGGATCCGTTGCGGCCACCAGGCGATTGCAGGCATGCGGATGCCTCCCTCAAGCGTCTGTCTTTTTGTGCCACGAAACGGGCCATTGTTTTTAAAAAAATCCACCCCGTAAGGCGGTGACTCGCTCAGGTAGCTCACTTCCGTGGGACCATTGTCAGAGGTAAGCACCACAAGTGTGTTTTGGTCGATGCCCAGCTCCACGAGTGTCTGTCGCAAGTCGCCTATACCATCGTCGATGCGGCGCATCATCGTCGCAAATCTACGGTATATATCCGGCCATGGAATTTCCCCGGTCGATGAGTTGGAATCGTGATCGTAGGATGCCGTCGCATAGTCAGGATGAATGTAGCTGTCTATGGTGCCGCCTGCGGTATTTACCATTTTGCCGGCTGTGCCCAGCCATTGCAACCCACCATGGATTCCGCCTCCCGATGGATACGCTTGAGTTGGTACTTGAAAAGCTGCGTGAGGAGCTGGCAGCGAAATGAACAAAAAGAACGGTTGTGAGGACTTCAACTCCCGATGGCGGACGATCCAGTGTTTCGCGCGAGCTACATAGAGGTCGGTGGAATAGCACTTGTGAAGTTGCGAGCTGATCTCTGTATCATTTTCCCATACCTCGACGGGCTTTCGGACAAGAGTGCCATTATACGGATCGTAAGTTTCGTGAGCGGGGTAGTGCGTGTGACCGTCCTCGTGCCGCACCTGGCCCAGGTAATAATCAAACCCAATCGTTGTAGGATATGTCGGCCAGACCTCGGGACTCTCGCCAACACCCTGCAGACCATGTTTGCCCAACATGCACGTGGCGTAGCCGGCATGCTTTAACACACGAGGCAAAGTCCAATTATCCTCAAGCGCTTTATCAAACTGACTGTCGCGCAGATTTGCATGGCCTTGATGGACACCAAGCATCAGCGATGCGCGCGATGGAGCGCAGACTGGCGCGGGACAATAGTGCTGGCGCAATTGCGCTCCGTCCCTTGCCAAAGAGTCGATGTTTGGCGTGAGGTGGAAAGGTCTTGATCTGTCCGCTGCTGCCTCCCGATGGTTCTGGTGGAAACTTCCGAAGTCTCCATAACCCGCATCGTCCAGGAGCACAAAGATGATGTTTGGCGGCTCGCTCTGTGCCCCGACAAACCCCGCATGGCATATGGTAACTACCGATACCAGCACACGCGCGGAAACCCACCGTGCGGCCATTGTAGTTTTCAGCCTCATGCAAATTGCAAGCCGCCCGTCATGCCAAGCATTGTCTGTCAGGCGCGATGACGCCGCGACACCGCGACCAGACCATATGCCGATGCGAGCAGAAGCAGAGCTGACGATGGCTCGGGAACTATGGAAATATTATCCAATAAAACATAGTTATCCGACTGGGACTGGTTGTATGCGAATCCCGTCGTGCTGGAGGGCGCAGCAACACCGAAACGGACAATGTAATATTTCCATTCCGCTCCAGCAGCTACAGCAAACGAATCCGAGGTTTGTGTTGAGACCCCACTTGTAGCCGAGAAGCTGGCACTGCCACTGGCCAAAAGAGTGGAACTCGATGGCGCAGCCAGACTGAGATTGTAGCCCGCATCCTGCGTAGCAGCAAAAGGCGCAGATGCGGCATTGGAGCCGTAAATATCGTAGCCAAAAAGCACTGTGTCCGTCGTGGATGCACCCTCCACAGCACCCAGGTCGAACTGAAGCTTGAAGGTGCCAGAAGAGACATTGTCGTCCTGGATAATTTGAGCAATATATCGGTTCTGCCCAAAGTTCCCGGTCTTCATTTGTAGCTGCCCTCCAACAACCGCCATGTTTCCGCTGGTCACGTTCCCGTACCAGTTTCCAGCAGTGCTGGTTCCAGCATTCGTATCGACAATGGCCGAGCTGAAATCGCCGTTGACAACTTCAGGCACCATGACGGCTGCCATCACGACAGACTGAGATGCACAAGCCATTGCAAGAAGAGTGGGGAGGATATTTGTGATCATGATTTGTGAGTGTGCACTTCCAGCAACCAGTAAGACAAGGTTGCGACTGGAAAAACAGTTTTCCTTTTCCACGCTTTGGCGCGATGCTCTGATGCTGGACAGTCAACCAGCTTTTTTCCCTCATGCAAGGTGCCCCACGACCCATCACCATCCGCGACGTAGCGCGTGAGGCCGGCGTTGCAATCAGCACCGTGTCGCTGGCTCTCAGACATAGCCCAAAGATCACAGCCGCTACCCGCAAACACGTTACAGACGTAGCAAGGCGACTTCGCTTTGTCCGCATGCCTGCCTATGCCGCGATGGGTACACGAAAAAAAAGTTCCCGCCACCCAGATTCCCGGGTTCCAGTTGCAGTAATCCGAGGCGGCGATGTACGCGGCTACGAGGATGCACAGTTGAGAAAATACATCTCCTCACAATTTGCCCCTCTAGGCTACCGGGCCGATCTCATTCCACGCGAGGAACTGGGGCGACGGCCAAACCGTGTGTTGCTGGCCCGAGGCTACGGCGCGGTCATCTTCTTCTACACGCGGCACGATGATTCCATCCTACAGGAAGACTGGACGCGCTTTGTGGTTGTTTGCGTAGGCCGGGTTCATAACACCATGCCCTTCCACACCGTCCGGTTCGGTTACACAGATTCCTCGCGTGAATGCTTTGCGCGAGTGCACGAGGCAGGTTATCGGCGCATTGGTCTTGCACCGCTGACTCATCCCAGTCCCATCATGGACGACTGGGATCGCTTGGAAGGGCTGCTCGGATCTCACCTGCAGTTGATTGGCTCTTTCCCTGAGATACCTCCGCTTCGATCCGCAATAAACAATTTAGAAGTGCTGCAGAATTGGATGTCCACGCATCAGCCTGACTGCGTGATCGGTTTTAACGTTTCCGTGCTTATAGCTTTGCGCAATCTTGGCTACCTCATTCCCAAGTCATTAGGGTTTGCTGCATTGGTCGTGCCTGACAACTTGAGAGACTGGGAGATGTCGGGCATGTATCAATCAGCGTCATCCCTGTTCGCTGTAGCAGCAGAGCTGTGCGACCACTATCTGTGCCACGGAGTGTTTGGTCGTCCACCATTCCCGCATGAGACAGTGGTGGCTCCATGCTGGGGCAAAGGAAACACCATGAAGATCAAAAATGCAGCGCATTGAGACAACTCAGCAGGAGTCTTGCGCTCTGGTTGCCCGCGCAGGGCATCGGGGTGGTACAACACCTCATCCATTACCCTGAACGAACGCTCAGGCTGCATACCAAGGCAACCTTGCTGCCGCAATGCAACGATCCTGTGCAAATGAAAAAATACACCAACTATTTTTATATGGCTCTCTGCGCCACAATTGTTCTCTTCGGCCTTTTCCTATTGCAGATTCGCAGTGACGATCACATGTATTTCAGCGAGACCCGCATGCTGCTGGCACTGATCAGCAGTATCGCCCTGGCTGCTTCGACTTTCATCCTTCTCTGGATGCTTGTGGGCCAGACCAAAACACTCACCCGCATCACCACCTGCGTGCTCGTTGTTTTTTCATTGGCGTTTACGGAAGAAAGCGATGAGGAACCGGATACCCGACAGATCGCAGCCCAGCGATACGGCTCCTTCCCGAGTGCCATGTTAGCGAAAAATATCGCGCCAGACGCTACTCGTCTTGCCACGCACACCACTCCCGAGCTTCCAAACGCAGACCTTTAAATTCTACACAAAAGATCGATTGGGATCGATGTCCGCTGTGAATGGTGTCGTATCGCCATGACCAAGCCGCAACACCGCCGCGTAAGCGATCATCGCAGCGTTATCAGTCGATAACTTCGGCTCTGCAAGATGCAGCTCGATACCTTCCGCAGCGCACATCTCAGCCAGGCGTGTGCGCAGACGCTCGTTGCAACTCACCCCGCCACTCACCGCCAGCACATGACAACACACATCCCGCAGTGCGCGGCGACATTTTCCGACAAGCACATCGACGACAGCCTCCTGAAACGCAGCACATACATCCGGTAGCCGATCTGCGGTGATCGAGGGAAGCATATAGCGCACCGCTGTCTTCAGCCCGCTGAAGCTGAAATCATGCCCCGCCCGCTGCATCATGCTCCGCGGAAAATTGAATGCCGCAGCGTCCCCTTGCCGTGCCAGTCGATCAATCTCCGGTCCGCCCGGATATGGCAAGCCCAGCAGTTTACCGACTTTATCAAAAGCTTCACCCGCAGCATCATCCAGTGTCCGCCCCATCACTCGATAGATTCCACAGCCTCGCATTTCGATCAGCGAAGTGTGTCCTCCACTCACGATGAGACCCACGCAATGCGGCGGAATCTGGGACTTGCCGAAGAATGGAGATAAGAGATGACCTTCCAAATGATTGATCGCAAGAAAAGGCACCCTCAACCCAAGTGCCATGCCTTTCGCTGCGGAATAACCCACCAACAACGAACTCGCCAGACCAGGCCCTGAGGTAGCAGCCACAAGCTCCACGTCATGCAACTCGATGTCGGCACGGCGGACAGCTTCCTCAATTACCGGTTCGATCCAATCCAGATGACTGCGCGAAGCAATCTCAGGCACGACCCCACCATGTGGTCGGTGCAAAGCAATCTGCGAAGCCACCTCGGAAGCAAGCAAATGAGCCGGTCCGCGCATCACTGCCACAGCCGTCTCATCGCAGGAAGTTTCCACTGCCAATACCAGCGCACCCGTATTTCTCACGGCTTTTTCACGTCCGCCACATAGAGCATCAAGCCTCGGAGGGCATCCACCGCGCGGTCCAGAGCCAGGTCGCGGAAGCCATCCATCTCCCGGCGTTCGTCCTCAGTGAGAAAATCCCATTGGCGCATCCGCAGCAGATCGCGCTCCTGCTGAGGATCGATCGTGACCCGGATATTTGGCGACACACCTTTCTCATGAATCACCTGCGCACTGGGCGTGTAATATTTCGCCGTGGTCAGACGCAGCGCAGAACCGTCGGGTAGTTGGATCACGCTTTGCACACTGCCCTTGCCAAATGTGGTCTCGCCGACAAGAATCGCCCGGTTCAGATCGCGCAATGCCCCGGCCACGATTTCTGAGCCAGACGCACTGCCGTTATTAATCAAAATCGCCATGGGAAAATAATCGCGCTGCTTGTAGTTCGAAGGCGTGGCATAATCTCGTCGCTGCGAGGGCAATCGACCTTCCGTATAAACCACCTTCGTGCGAGGCGGCAGGAAAAGCGCACAGACATCCACTGCGCTGTTGAGCAGTCCGCCCGGATTATATCGCAAGTCCAGCACAAAAGCTTCCATGCCCTGCTCCTTGAGTTGATCGAGCGCGGCACCGAGTTCTTCCGCAGTCGGCGTATTAAACTGCGTGAGACGCACATAGCCAATGCGGTGATTGCCCGCGATGCTTTCCGGCAGGATTTTCACATCCTTGGTGCTTTTCACCTGGATGATCGCTCGCACGATCACATGGTCTTTCAGCTCCCGCGTGGATGGACGCAGGATCGTGAGGGTCACGGGCTCGCCAGGTTCGCCCCGCAATTTCTCGACCGCTTTCGGCAAATCCATTTTATCCGTGGACGAGCCATTGATTTTCAATATCTGATCTCCCGGCATGAGCCCGGCTTTGAATCCTGGAGTATCCTCCGTGGGACTTACGATTGTGAGCACGTTATCCTTCACCGCCACCACCACCCCGATGCCGCCGAAGTCGCCCTTCGTATCGTCCTGCATGCTCTTAAACTCCTGCGGCTCCATAAACTGACTGTGCGGATCCAGATTGCCCAGCATGCCGCGAAGAGCGTTGTAAATAAGATCGCGGTAGCTGGTTTTCTCTGAGTCCACATAGTCCTGACGGATGAGTTGCAGGGCGCGCGTGAAGATATTGATGCTTGCGTAGCCGCCAGAGTCCTCGTCACCGCTGGCCAGCGCATCGAACACGCGAAAACCCACAAGAGCGTTGAAAAGCACCATCACAAAGACAGCGATAAATAAAAGACGCTTTTTCATTGAAAAATAAACCCCGGACAACAGCCGACGGGAGCGCACCTTAGTCCACATGCAGCCCACGGGAAAGTCCCGAATTGGCCGTAAGACTTGAAACTCGCGGCAACCGCGCCGATGCTGATCGCGAAAAGAAACATCCCATGGAGGAACTGCTTAACTTTACCTACCACATCCTGGAGCCCGAGTCCGATGGATTCAAGCTCGACGCCGGCCAGATGGTGTTGCGTGCGGTGATTATTTATCTGTTCGCGATCATGGTGGTTCGCATCGGCAACAAACGGTTCATGGGGCGCAACACTGCTTTCGACTTGATTCTGGGCATCATACTCGGGTCGGTATTGAGTCGTGCGGTCACGGGGCAATCGCCGCTGTTTCCCACGCTCGCGGCGGGTGCGAGCCTTATGGTTATGCATTGGCTGATGGCCTCGATCGCGCTGCGTTGGCGCTGGCTTGCGCCGCTGATTAAAGGCCGTCCGCGCTTGCTCATCGAAGGCGGCAAAGTAAAGGACGATGCTTTACGAAAAAGCAACGTGGGGGAAGAAGACCTTCAGGAAGCATTGCGCAGGCAGGGCAGCATCCGCAGTGCGGATCGGGTACAGGTCGCGTATCTTGAGCGCAACGGCGACATCAGTATCATTGTAGATAAAGAGGAGCCAAAGATTCTCGAAGTTAAAGTCGAAGAAGGCGTGCAAACCATCCGGTTAAAAATCGAAAAGTAATTTGATGTAAGCCCTCTTCTTTTCTTGCTGCAAGTACCCGCCAAGATGAGATCGCCTTTACATGCCGGTTGATGCCTCTGCAGTTCGGGAACTCCCCTGTGCCGGAGGCACTATGGAGAGTTAGCCCGATGATTTATCGCCGGGTTCATTGTAAATATCCGGGAGCGTCCAAGAGGGACGCCATGTTTATCTTAATTAGAAATCTTGCAGTAAATTTTCCTTTCTAATAAAAAG
>CBDUBV010000067.1:0-16434 GCA_965365475.1 uncultured Chthoniobacteraceae bacterium
ATCTGGCCGAGCATGCGGAGTATTGCGAGAAGCTCATGTATGCGCGGGCGGGAATGGAGACACCGGCACATTGTCACCGCCGAAAAAAAGAAGACATCATCAGCCGGTGGGGAACACTCCAGTTGCGGCTCTGGCCCGGCCGACCGGGAGGTGCACTGGCAGACGGATTTGAACTGCTGATAAATAATCGAAAGCAATGGGTGGCGACTGGCGCTGAGATTAATCTGCAGGCGGGTGAGCGTGTGACATTGGAGCCAGGCATCTATCATTCTTTCGTGCCGATCACTCCGGAATGCATCATTGGTGAAGTGTCCACGGCGAACGATGATGTGAACGACAATTTTTTCCTTGATCCCGAGGTCGGACGTTATCCCGAGATCGAGGAGGACGAGCCAGCGGAAGTGAAATTAAGCCGGGAATAGCATTTTAATCGACAGGCTCCTGGATGTCGCTGGGTGAAATCCATACGGCATCCATCGATTCGCCAGTGGTGTGGCGGAGCATGAAGCGCTCGTAGTAATGGTCAAGCCATGGATGTGACCACGGGTAAGCATCCAGGACATCGCCTTGGCCCAGCGTGCGCGGGTCAGCCTGCTCTCGCAGTTCCTGCTCCATGCGTGTCCGCAAAGAGCTGACTCGTGTGGTTTGCGCAGGCTCCGCGATGCGGTTGACGAGGCAATCAGGATCGGATTCCACGTGGTAGAGTTCTTCAGCTGCGCGGCGGCCAAAACATTGCTCCCAATGGTGGCGCAAAGCAGGCTGGTAGCGTGTCTGGAGCACTTCACTCTTTGTCGGAGAACCATCGCATTCCATATACCCGGTCTCGGGATTTCCTGCGGGCCAACGGTCCGGGAAAAAATTGCGCAGATACAGCCATCCGTCCTTCACAATGCCACGTATCGAGTAGCTCTGGTTATCAGGGCGACCAGGGTCGTGGCGTTCTTTGCCAATGAGCACATGCGAGCGATCACGGGCAGGGGACGCCGCAAACACATCGCGCAGACTGTGGCCGGTGATTGGTTGCATGCCATGGATGGCACCATCCACGCCTGCAAAATCAAGCAAGGTGGGAGCGAAATCGATAAAGCTCACATAGTCATCCACGCGCCGACCAGGTTGCGCGATGCCATCAGGCCACATCATCGCCAGTGGCAGGTGCGTGCTCACTTCATATTCCTGGCCTTTCACACGTGGAAATGGCATGCCGTTGTCGGATGTCACAATCACGATGGTGTTGGAAAGCAGGTTCCGGCGTTCCAAATCGGCGAGCATCGCGCCAAGGTGTCGATCGAAGTGTTCCAGCGCGAAGCCGTAATCGAGTAGATCGTTGCGGACGGTGTCATTATCGGGCCAGATACCTGGCACCCGCTCGATCTCGTGAATTGATCGACCCCCGATGCGGGCACCAGACCCGTATTCATACGGGCGATGCGGATCGAACCCGCCGTACCAGAAACAGAATGGCGCATCATCCCGAATGGCATCGAGGAATGCGGAAAAATTGGCCGCGTAGTCCGTGGTTGCCATTTTCGTGGTGGGCGGAACAAGTTTGATGTCGCTCCATGCCTTACCGGTCAACTCTCGCGGTTTACCATCCACCATGCCGGCGTCGCCCGGTGCCCAGCCCTTGTGAGTGTAGCCAGTGACGTAGCCGGCAGCTTTGAGCGCTTCCCACACGGTGATGAATTTTGCCGGAAAGATTGCGTTGTGGTGGCAGGCGTCCTCCAATTGCCACGAGTTGCGGCCCGTGAGGATTGCGGCGCGGGAGGGGGCGCATTTTGCGTTGGGAGTATATGCGCGAGTAAAAAGCAACCCCTCTCGAGCCACGCGGTCGAAAGCAGGTGTATTCACCCAAGAGCACCCATAAGCACCCATGTGAAGACCGGCATCATCCGCAAGACAGAACAGTATATTCGGGCGCATAGAAACTATGCCGCAATCGTGTAATAAATACGTGCTCAGAAAGCCAGACCTTGGGACAGGACTCTTAAATTAAAATCATCGGTGCCACCTGCACGAGCACTTGCCCCAGGTCCGTTCCCTCAGGGACCGCTTCATCCGTGATCAACTCATGGATGTCCTCCCAGATAAATGCCCGCACCATCTCCTGTCTGCTCCATTTCCCATGGTCTGCCAGCACCACCACTCGTTGCGCGCTCTTGAGCATGGCTCGTTCCCCCTCCACCACGAGTTGATTCGTATTCGTGCCCCCGAGCGCATCCAATCCGCCGATGGAAAGAAATGCCAGCCGGGCATGGTATCGGGCGATGCTTTCCGCCGCTTCAGGCCCTACCAACAGTCCGGAACCCGGATACAAAAAACCGCCCGTGAGGAAGACTTCAGCTCCGCTGGCTGCCGTCCGCAGTGAGTCGATGCGGTGTGCGATTAAAATCGAATTGGTGAGGATGCGCACGGAGCGATTGGCCAGGTGCCTCGCCATGGCCAGCGTAGTGGTGCCGCCGTCGATGATGAGCACGTCGCCATCCTCCACCATGGCACACGCGGTGGCAGCAATCGCGTCCTTTTCCCGCGTATTGAATCCCTCTCGCAGACTGCTTGGAATCATGTCACCCGCAGGCAGAGCGGCATGGCGGCGAAGCCCTCCCCATGTCTTCTCAGCCGCACCGCGCTGCACCAGCTCCACAAAATCCCTCCGCGCAGTCGCGGGCGAAATGCGCAGCGTGCGACACGCCTCTTCCACCGTCACATCTCCCTGGCGCTCCAGCAGCGCAAGAAGTGCCCGCTGGCGCTCCAGCGGCCTCATGCAGCCAGCTCTCTCATGCGCACGATGGCTTCCGCAGCCACACGCCCATCCACAAATAATGAGGACGTGCCAGCCACCAGGATGTTGGCACCGGCTTCCACCATGCGGGGGATGTTTTCCCAACTCACATTGCCATCGACTTCCACGTTCGCACCCGCCTCTCCCACGAGCTGGCGACATTCCGTAATCTTGCTTAGACAAAACGGCAGCAGCTTCTGACCCGCGTATCCAGGGTTCACCGTCATGACCACCACCTGGTCCACCAAGGGAATTAGCTCTTTGCAAGCTGCCACGGGCATGCCGGGATCGATCGCAATGCCGGGCGAAGCACCCAGCTCGCGGATGCGTTCGATCAGCCGCACTGGCTGACGCACTGTCTCAGGATGAAATGACACCCGCGCCTGCGGGAACCCGGCAAATAGCTCAATGTGCCTGTCCGGCGATTCCACCATGAGATGCACGTCCAAAGGGATCGAACACGCCGCCGCCATCGCTTTGCAGTAGTCTGGACCAAGAGTGAAATTCGGAACGTAATGACCATCCATCACGTCGATATGCAGCCACTCGACTCCACCAGCGACAAAAGTGTCCAGCACGTCACTCAAGGCGAACGGATCTGCGCACATCATGGACGGCGAGATTTGGATACGAGTTTTCATTACAAAGTAAAACTAAGACGCTTGGCCAGAATTTGATTGATTTATGATCGAAAGTCAATCATCTATAAATCATGACAAGAACTGCTTACTTTCTAGATCGGCCGGGCGGGTCGTTTACTGCGCAGAGTGAAGAACTCCCCCCGCTGGCAGCGGGCGAGATTCTTCTGCGGACCCGACGTGTCTCCGTGTGCCAGTCGGACGTAGTGATTCAGCGGGTCGGCCTTCCGCGCATACTTTCCTGGCCAGCGGTGATCATGCATGAAGTGAGCGCCACGGTGGAGGCAGTGGGAGAAGGCGTAACTCGGTTCGCGCCCGGCGATCTGGTCGGCATCGGGTGTGATATTCCGTGCGGAGACCGTGCATGTCTGTATTGTGGAGACGATGGCACTGGAGATTGGACATGTTGCCCAAATACCCAAGCCACCGGACATGAGTTCCCCGGTTTCGCACGCACGCATGCGATCCTGCCCAAGTGGTTTGTGGACCTGGGACCGGTTGTAAAATTTCCTGCCGGATTCGATCCCGATCATGCCTGCCAGCTGGAACCTCTGGCCTGCACTTTGGAAGGAATGACCCGGGTGAATAACTGCATCGCCAACCGCGTGGTCGTGCTCATCGGAGCCGGATCGCAAAGCACCTACGCCTTGCAGTGTGCGCAGGCGATGGGAGCGCGGAAGATCATTTTAGTAAATCGCGGAGCGCCGCGGCTCGAGCGCGTGCTGCGAGATTTCGGCAGCGACCAAGTGGTCGGGGTGCGTTGGGACGAGCATGTCGTGGAAAATGTCTTTAAAGAATGCCGCCCTTTCAACGAACCACATTTTGTCATGATGAATGCCCCAGCCCGCGAAGGCTACGAACTCTCCGTGCAGCTCATGGGTTATGGCACCGTGCTGGATGCACACGCGGGAGTCAAAGGTGCCGAGGGCAAGCCTCGCATTGCGCATGAGGTCGATCTTAACAATGAAATCCATTACAAACTGCAATGCTACCAAGCGACCCATGGCAGCTCGATGCACGGCATCCGACTGGCTCATGAGCTGCTCACTCAAGGCAAGCTGCCGAAGCTCGGCTTGATGACCAATGCCAGCGAGCGATTCCGGCCCGACCAGATGCTCGAAGCCATAAACCGGGCAGCGGATAGCGATAGCTTGAAAGTGATCGTGGATTTCGATGCCTGATACTGTGCGCCCTATGAAAGCTCTCGTTCTGGAATCTCCTGGGCAGTTTGCATTGCACACCGACCGCCCCTTGCCTGCACCGCCCGAATCGGATTCCGGCGCGATCGCCACCGTGCGCGTGGCGGCGTGCGGTATCTGCGGCAGTGATCTGCCGCGTGGTTTCGATGAAGGCGGTGCGTATCATTACCCGTTGGTGCTCGGGCATGAATTTAGCGCGGTCGTGGAGGAGGATGCGCCGGGAGTGAAAGCAGGCGACCGCGTGGCAGTATTTCCGCTCATCCCCAAGCGGGGCCAGCCCGGATACGATACGGGCGATTTCGCGCAGACAACAAATTACGACTACTTCGGCTCTCGGCGCGATGGTGGCATGCAGGAGATTCTCCAGGTGCCGGTGCAAAATTTATTTCCCCTGCCTGACGAGGTGCAGCTTCTGCATGCGGCGTGCACGGAGCCTGCAGCAGTGGCATTGCATGGAGTGCGCAAACTGCGAATCGCAGCGGGCGATACCGGGCTGGTAATTGGCGGAGGGCCCATTGGCAACATGACTGCGCAGTGGCTGCGCATCCACGGTTGCGCACGGGTGATCGTGGCGGATGTGGATGAGCGCAAGCTGGCGGTCGCAGCAGAGATGGGATTTGAAACAATCGACTCGAAAGCCGGCGATCCGGTCGTGCAGCTCATGGAGTGCACGGACGGGCGCGGAGCCCAGCGCGTGGTGGAAGCGTGTGGCCTGCCGATCACCTTCGCGCAGGCCATCGCGTGCGCAGCCACTTTCGGCGAGGTGGTCTTCATGGGCAATTTGCATGGCGAGTTTCGGCTCGGCGAGAAAGCGTTCTCGAGCATCCTCCGCCGTGAACTCACTCTGCATGGCACATGGAACAGCAAAGTGGTGCCACGCGGCACGGACGACTGGTCCACGGTGTTGAAATATATGGACCGTCAACTGCAGATCGCGCCGCTCATTACCGATACGCCGCTGCTCGAAGAAGGCGCCTCGATCTTCACTAGCATCCGCCACCGCAAGGCATACCACAACAAAGTCATCTTCCAGGTGAGCCCGCAACTTTGCACCGAATAAACCGTCTATGAAAATATCGCTGGGATTAAAAACCGACTGCATCGAGACCCGCTACAGTTTCGACTGGTTGTTTGACCTGCTCGTGGAAGAAGAGATTCCCTACGTGCAACTGGGCTCCTTCTATGAGTTGTACTGGCTGGAGGATTCTTATTTCACTGATCTCCGGCAGAAAGCTGAGTCGCGTGGGTTAAAAATAAAAAGCGTATTCACCGCACATCGTGAGCTAGGAGGCTTTTACGTGGGCGATCCGCGCATGGAACGCGCTGCACGGCGTGGCTTTGAGCGGCTGATCGAAGTAGGCGCTCTGGTCGGTGCTGATTATGTAGGCTCCAATCCCGGGGCGGTGTATCGCGACCATCCCGCCGCCGCCAAAGGCCAGGGTACAGCCTGTTATTTGGGACACTTGAAAGAACTCTCGCGCAAAGCACGCGCTCTCGGGTTAAAGGGGCTCACCATGGAGCCGATGTCGTGTCTAGCAGAGCCGCCGACCACCCCGCAGGAGATGCATGCATACATCGCGGAGATGCAAGCCGATCACGCCGCGAACCCGCAGCACACAGTGCCGACATATCTCTGCGGCGACATCAGCCATGGCTTGTGCGATGCGAACAAGGAAGTGGTGTATTCCAACGTGGAATTGTTCGCCGCTGCGATTCCGATGATGAACGAGTTCCACATCAAAAATACAGATGCGAAGTTTAACTCTACTTTCGGGTTTAACCAGGAGGAATGTAAGCGCGGAATTGTGGACTTGAAAACTCTGCGGCAACTCTGCGATAAGCATGCGCGGGACTGGCCGGTGAATGATGTCGTCGGTTACCTCGAAATCATGGGGCCAAAGATCGGGCGCGATTACAGCGATCCGCATCTTGGCAACGAACTTCGCAACAGTCTCCGCAATATCAAATCCCAATTTATTTAAACTATGTCCTACTCCTCCGCTCGCGAACATTTTGCAACCTTAGGAATCGATACTGAAGCCGCGCTCACCACGCTTGCATCCATCCCAGTATCCCTTCATTGCTGGCAGGGAGACGACGTAGCGGGATTTGAAGCCATCGACGGCGCACCAGGTTCTGGCTGTCTTGCCACGGGAAATTACCCCGGCAAAGCCAGGAATTTTTCTGAACTCACTGCCGATCTTGAGCAAGTCGCGCAACTCGTGCCCGGCATGCTGCGTCTGAATCTGCACGCCAGCTACGCCACGGACAACGCCCAGGGCGTGGACCGCGATGCGATCACGGTTGAGCATTTTCAATCATGGGTCGATTGGGCCAAAACTCAGGGCTGGGGTATGGATTTCAATCCCACCTGTTTCGGTCACCGCATGGCTGCCGATGGGTTTACGCTTTCGCATCGCGACGCTGCGGTCCGCAAATTCTGGATCGACCATTGCATCGCCAGTCGCAGAACCGCTGCCGAAATCGGCCGGGCCTTAAACAACCCAGTGGTCACCAACATTTGGATTCCCGATGGCTACAAAGACACACCCGCAGACCGCATGGCACCTCGTCAACGGTTGCAAGAATCGCTCGATGCCATCTTCGCGGCAGATGTGGACGCGAAGTGGAATATCGATGCGGTGGAGAGCAAATTGTTCGGCATCGGCGTGGAATCCTACACCGTGGGCTCCCATGAATTTTACATGGGATATGCGGTAAAAAATCAAGCCGGGCTCTGCCTCGACGCTGGGCATTTTCATCCCACGGAATCTGTGGCGGACAAAATTTCGTCCATGCTGCTCTTTGTGCCGCATCTGTTATTGCACGTGAGTCGCGGGGTGCGTTGGGATAGCGATCATGTCGTCACGCTGGATGACGCCACGCGGGCCATGTTGGAGGAGGTAGCGATCAGCGGTGCGCTGGATCGGATCCATGTGGGGATGGACTTTTTCGATGCCAGCATCAACCGTATCGCCGCTTGGGTCATCGGTGCGCGCAATACGAAGAAGGCATTGCTCATGGGGTTGTTGCGTCCCACAGCGCAGTTGAATGAAGCCGAGCAGGCAGGAGATTACGCCACGCGGCTTGCGTTGCAGGAGGACAGCCGGTCCATGCCATGGGGCGAAGTGTGGAATGAATTCTGCACCCGCCATGACATCCCAGCTGATGGCGCCTGGATGCCCGAGGTCAAATCCTACGAAAAGCGCGTGTTGAGCGGCAGAGGCTAACTAAATTAATTTGCCCGCGACTCGGATATGACATTTGTGAATTCAGTCCACCTTCCGGACAGATCCTGATCCCATCAGAAGCCTAATCCAAAAGAGGGTTCCACACTCTGGAGAATCCCAGCCCTTGAAAATCTTTCTCGTTGGAGGTGGCGAAATCCGTAACACCATGGTGTCGGAGAGTCTGAGCAAGACGCAGGTCGATAATTCGACGGAATGCAAATCCGGGGTGAGCCGCCTCGCCCCAGACTTTCTCCATTACTGGACCCGAATCAATAAGCGTCCAAGCGCAGTTTTTCCTGTATGCCTGACAAATCCCGGCCGCCTGCGGTGCGCTTAGCGGCTCGGGAAAAATCTTTTCATTCCGCGACTTCAAGTACAGCTCCACCAGAACCAATTCGCAAATAGCCACATCCCTGCGGGTGGCGATGGATTGAATAAACGAGCGGGCTGCAGAATGCCATGGGGAGGCTGTGTTGGCCGCATAAAGGGCAAGGTAGGTATCAAAACTCGTCATTGGGTACCACCCTCATTCATGACAGAGCGCTGTCCACTCATCCTCGGGCACCAGAGCGGATCCCAGATCGTAGGCTTGCGGCAGAACCCAGCTTTCCGCTCGCGTCCTTCCTGGTGGATGATGACGGACAATTTCCTCAAGGCCGCGTCGGACGACCTCAGCGAAACTCATTTCATTTTCAGCCGCCAATCGCTTGGCTTCACGGTAAAGAACGTCTGGAATCTGAACTTGTGTATTACCATGATGGCAATTTACCCCCACTGTTGCCATCGTCAAGAAGAGTGGATAATTCGATACTAACCAAACCTTGTGGCGGGGGGCCTATCTGGGAGCGAGGCGCAAAATCGGGGAGAGGGAGCGGACGCCTTCGCCGTGGAACCGATCGCGCACGGCACCGACGTAATGCCGCGCAACGGCGTTGGGCTTTTTCCATTTCCCTAGTGACACTTCATATTCCTCTGGCAGCAGCCCGCCCTCGCCATGGCGCGACGCGCACAATGCAAACAAGGTCTGTTCTACCCGCCAGATATGTCCCTCCAACAGCCGCGTGTCGCGCAGAGCGCGTTCGCAGAAATCCAGGTCGATGATGGATGGCGTGAGCGCCACGAGTCCGCTGTTCACACGCGGCCATAGCTCGATACCCAGCGCGTCGCGGGCTTCCGAGGCAGTCACAAGCGAGCCTTCCGCCGCATCGCGATTGAACCAGCAGGCTGTAGAGCGTGAGTCCGCCCATGCCAGCAGTCGCTCAGGCGGACGGAAAAACAGAACATCGCTATCGAACAGAAAACATCTTGTCGCGCCTTCGACCGCCACAGACAGATCAAATATTTTGCGGGCGAGTGGATGCGACCGCCGATAGTGCTCGCACGCGGGATATGCAGAAAGATGCGACGTGCCAAGGTCGGGACCAACAAAATGGATGTCAGAAAACATCGCCTGCAACGCACTTTTTGCACTGGCAGGCAGCGTGCCGTCTTCCATGACGATGACCCGCCACCGGCGCTGAGTGGCGTGATGCCAGGAAGCGAGCATCCACGCGCATAGCAACCAATCCTCCGCTCCAGTGAGCGTGACCACCGGGACTTCCCCGCAAGGCCAGCATGAGTCAGTGCGCCAGCGCGTGATCTTCGGCAGGGTGACATTTGCTGCCCATGCAGCGTGCAACCCGCGTCGGCGTTCGCGCTGAAACAAATACCAAAGGCGCCCAAGCGTCATCGAGTCACTTTCCGTGTGAGCGTTTCTACGACTCGTCGGCGCACTTCAGGTAGGAGCATCCACCGGGGATTGCGCAGAAGCATCGCACCAAGAGACGGACGTGCATCGCGAAAATCCTGACCCGATTGATACTTGTCGTATGCGAGCTGGAGTTGCAGTCGGCTACGACCCGCGAAGCTGCCATTCCGCGCAAGCGCATGCTGCACGATGTCGCGAATCTCATCAGCAGCTTCAGTCGCGCGGGAAGATTTCTGATCCGCATGAATGCGGAACTGAACGAGCGTTTCCGGTAGATGAACGACTCGCGCTCCGGCTTCCAGGCAGCGCACCCAGAAATCGAAGTCGAATGCCAGATCGTAGTTTGTGTTTAACCCGCCGACTTTGTCCCACAATGCGCGCCGCCAGAACACCTCCGGTTGCACCCACTGCCGACCGCACCACCAATGCTCGTAGATATTCAGCATGGCTTCGAGTGAGGAAATGTCTCCCGCATGGTGTCCGGTGACGCGGCCACCTGCATCGATCCAATCCACCTCGCCCACCACGATGTCTGCTTCGGGATGTCGGGCAAAAGCGTCCAGCACTTTACTTGCGGCACCGGGAGTGAGGCAATCGTCCGCGTTCAGCCAGCCGATGATTCCGCCGCCCATGGAACCGACCGCGCGGTTGATACCGTCCGCCTGGCCGGAATCCTTTTCGCACACCACGTGGTCTTCGGGACGTGCGAAGGATCGCGCGATACTGAGCGAGTCGTCGGTGGAACAAGCATCCTGCAACCACCATCGCACCCGGTCGCCTTGCACCGCGAGAGATTGCAGTGTGGCCGGGAGATATTTCGCCCCGTTGAAATTCGGAACCGCGAGTGTGAGGTGGTCGCTCACCGCATCCATGCGGGCAAGGTGGCTTCGAGCAGGCGTTGGCGGACAGCCTCGCTATCTTTGGCCGCGATCAGGTTCTGCGAATCGTAGGAGTCGCGGATGGCGTGGGGCGTGAGCGAGCGGTCGGCGCGGTCGTAGGAGTAAAATGAATACCCGAAATCCGCGAGCAATTGCGCGGTATCGGCGGCTGTGCCCCCTGCCTGTGCGGCAGCAGCGTCCGAGAGTTCCACGATGAGCACCGGCGCATCGCTGCGGCTCAGTGTCTGGGTTGCGCCTTGAAAAACATGGCGCTCCCAGCCTTCGACATCCACTTTCATAAGCCGCACTTCGCGGGCGGTCTCGTCGCCGGTCACGAACGCGTCCCAAGTGTTCACGGCCACTTTTTCCTGACGCGAAACGGTGCCCTCGGGAGGTTGTCCGAGAGTATTCCACGCATCGCGGCCATCGCCCACGACATGCAGCACGGTTTCTCCGGGCTCGCTGGAGAGCGCCATGTGGTGGGTCTTCACGTTGCGCAGATTATTAAGTTCCAGGTTGGCCTGGAGCCGCTGATGGGACTTGTGAAAGGGCTCGAATGCATAACCGCAGCCGGAGCTTCCGACCAGTTTGCCGCCGAGCACGCTGTAGAGCCCGAGGTTTGCGCCGATGTCGGCAAACACATCTCCCGGGCGGAGATACGCGTTAAAAAAGTGCCGTTCTTCAATCTCGAAATAGCCGGCATGAATCAGCTCGCCCAAGGTGCTGTCGTATGGAAGCAACAAACGGACGCCTGGTTGTATCTCGACTTCCGTGGCGCCTTGCATGCCTCGATGTTCATCCCAATGAGCGGTGCGCGCGGCATGAGCCTCGGCGGACCTGGCAAGCTGGGTTGCTCTGCGTGCCTTCCGAATGGGGTCGGCGATGCGTGCGGGAAGCAGTGAAGCGATGCGTTGGGCCCAAGTGGTCATGACACAGTCTTCCATGGTAGCACAGGTGCCACAAGCCCCGGGCGTGCATCCGTCGTGGACGACCACATGGGCGAGGTGCTGTGATCGAGCACGACTTCGAACTGCGCCACAGCGTCTTCGGAGTATATCCACGCGATATTGTGCAGACCGATGCGGGGCGAGAGGTAGTAGAGTCCGCCATTGAGCAGCCCAGCGGGGATGGTGCAGCGCAGACGGTGTCGGCCTGGCGCGAGGGATGGCCATTGCTCCTGTGGGCCATCGGTCTGGTACGAGCGGAGCACGGTGATGCCTTCGCTGTTCATGAGATCGAAGCCGAGGCTGAGTTCCGGGTGTGCGGTGCGAATGGTAAAATCCATCTCCACATGCAGCGGGGCGCTGCTCGGGTAAGTCCCGGTGAAATGTCCGTCGCGCAATATCGCAATCTCATGCAGCCGCGCGTAGTCGTTGCCGGGCGCGGCGTCATCGGGCCAGACTTTGTTGCTTTGTGTCGAGCTAAGCGAAGCGAGATACGCGCCGACCACATCGCGCACGCCGCCTTGTGTTTCGATGCGTCCATTTTTTAAATACACCGCCCGCGTGCACAGCGATTGCACTGCCTGCATGTTGTGGCTCACGAAGAGGACGGTGCGTTGTTCTCTCGTTGCAACCTGCTGCATGCGGCCCAGGCATTTCTTTTGAAAAGCGGAATCGCCCACGGCCAGGACTTCGTCCACGATGAGAATGTCGGGCTCGAGGTGCGCAGCCACGGAAAACGCCAGCCGGATGTACATGCCGGAAGAGTAGCGTTTCACCGGCGTATCGAGAAACCGTTCCACCTCGGCAAATGCTACGATGTCATCGAATTTGCGGCGAATCTCCGCTTTGCTCATGCCAAGAATCGCGCCGTTGAGATACACGTTCTCGCGACCGGTGAGTTCGGGGTGGAATCCGGTGCCGACTTCGAGCAGGCTGGCGACGCGACCGCGGAAACGGATGCGACCTTCGGTGGGTGCAGTGATGCGGCTCAGGATTTTCAACAACGTGGATTTGCCCGCGCCGTTGCGTCCGATGATGCCCACGACTTCGCCTTCGGGAATCGCGAGGTCGATATTCCTCAATGCCCAGAATGCCTCGTGCGCAGGCTGCGCTGCAGTGGTGCCGCGCACGCGGTCGATGATGCGCCGCCCGGTGCCCACAAGCAGATCGCGGAAGCTGATGATTTCCTGCCCCGTGCGGTGTGCGATGAGGTAGCGTTTGCTGACATCCTCGACAGTGATAGCGTTAGTGGCCATGGGTCAGATCACGTCTGCAAATGTGCGCTCAGTTTTTCTAAAATAACGAATGCCCGTGATGAGCAGAACGAGCACAATGAGCATGGAGAGGCCAAAGCCCGGCCAGTAAATCTGCGATTCGCCGCCGAGGATGGCCCAGCGGAAGCCATTGATGACGCCCACCATGGGGTTGAGCGAGTAGAGGAGTTGCCAGCGTTCGGGCACCACGGCGGCTGCGAACCCCACAGGCGAGACGAACAAGCCCACCTGCACCACGAATGGCACGATGTGGCGGAAATCGCGGTAGCGCACATTGAGCGCGGCGAACCATAGCCCGCCTCCAAGCGCAGCGGCAAATGCGACCAGGATGAAGAACGGAAGCGTGAGGATACGCCAATCGGGGATGAATTGGTAATAAACCATGAGCGCGGCCATCAGCATCGCGGACACGAGGAAATCCACAAAGCTGACGATGATGCTGCCAGCGGGCACGATGAGCCGGGGGAAATAAATTTTGGATACGAGATTTGCATTTCCCACAAGGCTGTTGCTGCAATCCGCGAGCGCGGAAGCGAAGAATTGCCAGGGCAGGAGACCTGCGAAGACAAGGATGGCGTAGGGCACATCGGGCGAGGGCATTCTGGCCAGTCGGCCAAATACGACAGTGAATACGACCATGGTGATCAGCGGGCGCAACAACGCCCAGGAGAGACCGACCACGGTTTGTTTGTAGCGCACGAGAATATCGCGCCATGCGAGGAAGTAGAAGAGCCCACGGAAATTCCAAAGGTCGCGCCAATACTGCGACTCGTCGCGTCCGGCTTCGATGATCATCTCTTTTTGGGCCATGCTGGTAGTAGCGGAAAAAAACAGGAATTGCCACAGACCACAAGCAAACAAGAATTATTGAGGGTCGCAGCAGCCGACCTCGCAAAAAACTCGCCCTCCTGCCTTGCGCTCCGCTATCTTCGCCGGTCCATGTCAGACATTGTTTATTTCGATCTCGAAACACAGCGCACCGCGAACGACGTGGGCGGCTGGAATCGGAAACACGAGATGCGTATGTCCGTGGGCGTGACCTATAGCATGGCCACGGAGTCCTATCACATCTTTGGCGAGTCGGATGTGGACGACCTCATCAACCAACTGCGCCGGGCAGACCTGGTCATCGGCTACAACACGATCCATTTCGATTACCACGTGCTCATGGGCTACACCATCCTCGATCTGGAGCATGAACTTCGCAGCCTCGATCTAATGGTCGAAGTGGAGAAGGTGATCGGACATCGAATCAAGCTGGAGTCGCTTGCCCAAGCCTCACTCGGAGTGGGTAAAACTGCTGAGGGATTGGACGCCATCCGCTGGTTTCAACAAGGTCGCATGCTCGAGATCGCCGAGTATTGCTGTTTCGATGTGAAAGTCACCAAGCTCATTCACGAGCTGGGTGCTACGAATAAAGAGCTGGCTTACATCGACCGCTTCGGCAATCGCCAGACCATGAAAATCAACTGGCAATGATCCAACCACTCCACGCTTCCCGCATCCAATGGGTGCTCGATTGGGTGCACCTGAACGAGCCCGTGCGTGCACCCGATGGCATCATGCTACCCACGTGTCTGTTCGTGTTGTCCGACGCTTCGGAACCTCTGCTCGGACAGGAGATTTTGCGTGAACTCGATCAACGACGCGCGGAAAGTCTGCTCGCCCGATTGTTTTCCGAACGCGGCACGCCGCATCAAATCTTCATTCCTGAATCGGACGAGTGGGAAGCGCGCGCATGGAAATCCTTCGGCGAGGAGATGCAGTGCGATGTGCGGCTGGTGCGCGAGTCCGAGAGGAATATCCCCCCGGTTCTGGCCATGACGCGGCGCGTGAAAAACGACATTGCCCGCGCGATGGTGGATGCCTGCGGCCCGCTCTCCGGCAACCCGACACCGGCAGAAATCGCGCTGGCTCTGGTGGAAAACCTTTCCCGTATCCACTCACGGTCCAAGCGCAAAGCGACAGTGCAGCGGGCATTGGAGATCGACCCTGAATGTGCGCGGGCCTGGCTGGAGCTGGCGGACGCGAGCTATCAGGAAGGTGAGTTCCGCAAAGCGCTTGAAGTATTTGAGAACCTCGACAAGTCGGAGGCCGCACGTCTGCGCGACTTACAACCTCGGTGGTGGAGCGATCCCGATACGCGGCCTTTTCTGCGGGCGATCTACGGGCAGATGCTCGTGCATTGGCAGACCGGGCACATCGCAGAAGCTGCGGATGCTGCGGCACGTCTGTTGCAGATCAATCCCACGGACAATCAGGGCGCACGATTTTTTCTACCTCTCTTGCATCTGCTTGCAGACCGCCCTGAGGATGCGTTCGCGTTCTACGAACTCTATGAAAAAAATTACCCGAAGGATTTTGACGAACCGTCTTTCTTATTTGGTTGGGGGCTGAGTTGTGCGTTGGCGGATGATGAACAAAAGGCACTTGCGAAATATTCGCGTGGCATTCTCAGAAATATGTACATTGCTCCGCTCCTGCTCGATCTTCCCGAGCCCCCGCGCGATCTCTGGCATCCCAGTGATCGCAGCGAGATGCATTATGCCCTGGAATTCTGCGACTCCTACGGTTCCCTTTGGGATCGGGACACCGCGCAGCTTCGATTGTTGCGTGAGGCATACGACCTCAATGCCGGACGCATCGCGGTGCTCATCGATCTGCGTCGCCGGATGGGCGAGGTGCAGGACCAACGTTACGATCCCGAGCACACTACGCGCTGGAAAGAGCTTCTCGATGAAGAGACGAAGCTGCTGGGAGAACTTTCCGACGATCGAGATAAACCTTAAAACGCCACGGGCACTCGTGCGGACTTGAGTCTCACCGCGCAGCAAGCCAGTGTGGGGCTTGCTTTATGGCTTTCCTCTGGATGCGTATGTCGCGGTGCCCATTGGTGGGCGTGGCATGCGCTGCCATGGCGGGCATCTGGGTGGCAGAGATTTCGCAGCCAGACCCGTGGCTCAGCACCGCAGCCGCGCTCGCTTGTGCATTGCTGGCGGCGCGAAGACGGTGGGCTGTGTATGCGATGGTGTTCATTGCCTTTGCATCGATGCATGCATGGACACTGCAAAGAGACGGGGCAAGCGTCCTGGCAGCTTCTGTGCCGCAACAGGGTGTACTTTTTCTGGAAGGCGAAGCCGTGGTGTGGGACGCCCCCCTCGCTCTTGCATCCGCAGACACATGGCAATGTCCCATCCGCGTGCGGACAGTGATTGCACGTGGCCAGCGACATCCGGTGGATGTGAAGGTGATGATGGTGTGGAAAGGACCACCGCCAGCGTATGGCGACCGGGTGCATTTCCGTGGCACATTGATGAATATCCAGGCGCCGCGCAATCCGGGGCAGTTCGATGCCCGCAGTTTCTATAAACGCGAGGGCATCTACAGCCGACTGTTCGTGCGCCACGGGGTAGATGCACGGGTGCTGGATGGCGAGCACGGGTTGTTCCTAAAATCGTGGGCATTGCGGGCGCGGGATCGCATGGAAACATGGTTGCGGCTGGACCTGCACGATGCGCCTTCGGAGGCGGAGGTGATTGCCAGCATCGTGCTGGGAGCGGGAGACTCCCTGGCGGAAACTACCAAGACAAAGTTCCGCCACACCGGCACGCTGCATCTGTTTGCCGTGAGCGGATTGCATGTCGGGATGGTGGCGCTGCTGCTGTTATTGGTGTTGCGTTTGCTGCCCGTGCGCCGTGCGCGTCTGTTCTGGCTCATCGTGCCGCTGCTGGTTTTCTACGCG
>CBDUBV010000068.1:0-16035 GCA_965365475.1 uncultured Chthoniobacteraceae bacterium
GCGAGGTAGTCCGCTCGACCACTTCCGAAAAAGGTTCCATTACATTTCTGAATTTTTCTGCCACCCCGCATCAGGGCTTTGCCGCAGTGCTTTTCCCGCGTTATCGCGAGGCGTTCGCGCATATTGATTTTTCCAGTCTGCCAGGCAAGACCGTGACGATCCATGGCACCGTCACACTGTATAAAGGTCAGCCCCAAATCCGGCTCACGGAATCCTCCCAGCTCGAATGCGCAGCCGATTAGCTGCCTCAGCCGCCCGTTGCCATTTCGCTCACTCTGTGGTTAAGTCCCCGCTTTATGCGCATCTCTCATTTTGTCCTGCTCAGCTTCTCCATCCTGGCCGCAGCTTGCTCGCCACGCTCCGATCTTTCCCTCGTAAATCCCGGCTTCGAAAGCGGCCTCGATGGGTGGAAGGTCACCACGCCCGATGAGTCCGTGGCCTCAGCCACCATCACCCCCGAAGCCGCCCGCGAAGACTCTCACGGTCTGCGCATCGTGGATACCAGCGCCACCCAGGATGTGCTCGTGGCCCAAAGCAAACGCTTCCCGGTCACCGCCGGCCGCACTTACAAGGTCTCCTACGAAGCACGCGCGCCGCAGAATAACAAAGGCATCTGCGTGTTCATGCGCTTCTTTGCTCAAGATGGAACTCAATTTCTCCTCGAAGGCGGTCACCGCATCCTCTCCGAAGTCGATCCGGATAGCCCCGAATGGAAAGAATACTCCTTCGAAGGCGTCGCGCCCGAAGGTGCCACCGAGATGGACGTTTATATCCGTACGAACAAACGCGGAATCGTCCGGGCAGATTTGGACGCATTCCATCTGGCGGAAAAATAATCGCCCGGTCTGGTGCGGCTTGCTGCAGCTATGAGGGATTACTTTTTGTCGGCATCCAACGCCGCTTTCACTTTCTCTTCGATCTCTTTGTAGAGGTTCTCGTCGCCGCGCAGCACTTCCTTCGCCGCATCGCGGCCCTGCGCCAGTTGCGTCCCGTTATAGCTCATCCACGAACCGCGTTTCTCCACGATATTTTTCTCCAGCGCGAGATCGAGCAGTGCGCCTGTGTTCGAGATGCCTTCATTGTACATGATGTCGAACTCAGCTTCGGTAAACGGCGGCGCTACTTTGTTTTTCACCACTTTGATCCGGGTCCGGTTGCCGGTCACCGTGCCATCTGCCTGCTTGATCGCTCCGATGCGGCGGATGTCCATGCGCACGCTGGAGTAGAATTTCAGTGCTTTACCACCCGGCGTGGTCTCAGGATTGCCAAACATCACCCCGATCTTCTCGCGAATCTGGTTTGTAAAGATACAGCACGTTTTTGCTTTCGAAATTAACGCAGTCAGTTTCCTCATTGCCGCGCTCATAAGCCGAGCTTGAGCACCCACTACGCTGTCGCCAATCTCACCTTCCAGTTCCGTCTTCGTCACCAAAGCGGCCACCGAGTCCAGCACGATCACATCCAACGCGTTGGATCGCACCAGTGTCTCCACGATTCGCAACGCCTCTTCCCCCGAGCTAGGCTGCGACACCAGCAGATCATCCAGATTCACCCCCAGCTTGCGAGCGTATTGCGGGTCCAATGCATGCTCCACATCCACAAACGCCGCCAACCCGCCACGCCGCTGCGCCTGCGCAACCACCGTCAAAGTCAGAGTCGTCTTTCCTGAACTCTCAGGCCCGTAAATTTCCACAATCCTGCCACGTGGCACGCCCCCCACCCCCAACGCCCGATCAATCAGGATGTTGCCAGTAGGAATCACGTCTATATTGGCTTTCACATCTTCGCCCAGGCGCATGATCGCGCCTTCGCCATAGTCTTTGGCGATTTGTTGAATTGCCAGATCGAGGTTTTTGTTGCGAGCAACGATGTTTTTGTCGTCCTTCACTGCGTCGTCAGATTTAGCCATACAAGTATTTCTTTAAAAAGTGTCCGCAGAAACTAAAACATCGTTCGGGAGATAGCTATGAGAAACCGCACAGCTCTGCAAAATCAGCTCCCGGAATAGCGCTCCACCCGCGCGAGATGATTCAACGCATCCGTGCGCACCCCGTCGTGGCTCCAGCGATGGTGCCCGACCATGGCTTCCGTGATAAACTTCTTCGCCCCGCGCACCGCCTCTGCCAGCCCTTCACCCCTGGCCAGACCAGCCGTGATCGCAGCGGAAAACGTGCACCCGCTGCCATGCGTCTCCACATCAGCCACAAACTCCGATTCGTACCGTGTCATGGTCCCGTTCGGCTGCACCAACAAATCCACCGCCCGCTCCGATCGGAAATGCCCGCCTTTCATCAGAAACGCTGTGCCATATCTCCCGGCCAGTATCCGGCCAACCTTTTCCAGCGCATCCACATCAGCTATCGGCATCCCGGCGATCACCTGCGCTTCATCCAGATTGGGAGTGACCACTGTCGCCAGGGGAAAAAGCTTTTCCCGATATGCCAGCACCGCATCTTTCTCCAATAGCGGCGCACCACTGCTGGCTACCATCACCGGGTCCACCACAAGCACCGTGCCTTGCAGCATCTCCGCCACCGCATGGATGATCTCACGGGAAAACAGCATTCCCGTCTTCACCGCGCGCACAGGAAAAGCCCGCTTGCATAACCGAATCTGCTCTTGAATGAGCTTCACCGGCATCACCTGAGTCGCCGAGACGAGTCCGGGCACCTCTGCCACCACGCATGTCACCGCAGTGAGACCATAGACGCCATGAGCAGCGAAGGTTTTTAAATCCGCCTGGATACCCGCTCCTGCCGAATTATCCGATCCGGCGATGGATAACGCTACCGCGCAGGACCGCTCATGGTTTGCTGTCGTCATCTCAATCACCAGTGAGCAGATGCTCCACTTTGCGCCTTAGCTCCAGTTGAATCGTATCCACATTCCGATTCGCATTGATCACTTCAAAACCGAATTCTTCCTGCATGAGCCGAAACTGCATCTGCAACATGCGCTGGTATTTCACAAAGCTATCGAACATATCGCGAGAGAGCCCCAGGTCCATTCCGCTCTCCCAGTAATCCAACGAGTTTTTCTTTTCAAAATTCCTCTCCACCAGCCGCTTGGGACTCACGTGAAAATACAGCACCGCATGCGGGATGATCGCCGGACTATACAAATTGCGCACCCACTCGCGGTCGGCCCCACGCACCATGTCCCGCGCCATCAAGGTGTAAATGTAGCGATCCGCCAGCACGATCAATCCCGCCCGCAACGCGGGGATTATCTCATTGATCAACTGATCAAAAAAGTCAGTCGCATAAAATAAACTCAGCGTAGTCCGTGTGAGCACGTTGCCCTCTTGCGCATTGGCCAGCTCGTTGCTCACCAGGGTCGAACGCTTGATCCCCATGTGCTTCACGGCATACCCGCGGCTTTCCAACCAGGCACCCAGACTGGCAATTTGCGTCGAGCGCCCCGACCCGTCCGCACCTTCAATAACAAAAAGTTTTCCTGCCACTTCCTTTTGCGAACATTCCGGCAGGTCTCGACCTAAAAATTGTAGCGGTATCATAGTCTGCGCATGCTCCGGAAGGTGGGCAGATCGATGCGCGAAGCGATCAATTCCCGCACCTCGCTCTGTTGTGTGTGAATTTCCTTCGTCCCATCGATCGTGATAAATCCATAGCGTTCCTTCATCGCCTCATATTGCTCGCGAATTTTCCCCTGGAAAATGCGGAAGCTCTCATACGGGTCCGTGCTCCAGCCCATATCCATCCCCGCCTCGTGGTATTTCAACGCGGGACGTCCATCCAGGATACGCGAAAGCGAAGTTTCCAACGGCGCGGAGAAATACAACAATATATCCGGGGGCTGTGCGAAGCTGTACAACTTTGCGACCCATTCCGGGTCCACGCCTCGGACCGTGTCGCGTGCCAGCGCAGTGTAGAAATAGCGGTCCGCCAACACGATGAATCCGGCTCTTAGTAACGGGAGAATTTGGCGTTCGTATCGGTCAGCAAAATCCGTGGCGTGGATCAGGCAAAATGTTGTGGGAGTGAGCAGGTGACGTTTTTTGCCTTTGGAAGTTGCGTTTTTCACTAAAACAGACGAGTTCCATTCCGTGAAATACACTCTCGACTGCAGAGTTTCCAACCAACGTTTCACCAGATAGATTTGGGTGGATTTTCCCGACCCATCCAACCCTTCCACAGCAATGAGTTTACCCGGATACCTTCGTTCAACGCCATTCATGACTATTTTATACGCCAGAGATGCGGCAAATAGCAACCGGTTCGAAACGATTTACATCAAGGTGTGTCATATCGACCCAAACAATTAAAAGCAAGTGACTTATGGAAGATTATGAACTTATAATTATAGCCCGAACCGCCCGGGATCGTGCTTATGCGCCCTACTCGCAATTTGCCGTGGGTGCGGCATTGGTCGCGTCCTCCGGCAGGGTGTATGCTGGGTGCAACGTGGAGAACATCAGTTTCGGCCTGACCCAATGCGCTGAGCGCACAGCATTGTGTGCGGCTGTGTGCGCCGGAGAAACCCAGTTCTCCAAAATCTTCATTGTTGCCGACACGACGGAGCCTATCAGCCCCTGCGGCGCGTGCCGACAGGTTCTGGCCGAGTTTAATCCCGACATGGAAATCGTAAGTGTATCTATAGCGCAGGGCACCGAATTCCGCGCAAAACTATCTGAACTTCTCCCGCGAGCCAAGACCGGCATCCTCGGGTAGGGTTCCACGTGGAACATATGTTTTCATATCCTGATTCATTCGATGTCATCGTGATCGGCGCAGGCCATGCCGGAATGGAAGCTGCCTTGGCCGCGACCCGGCTCGGATGCCGCACCATGGTTTTAACCCAAAACGCGGACACGGTGGCCCAGATGTCCTGCAACCCGGCAATCGGCGGACTAGCAAAAGGCCATATGGTGCGAGAAATCGACGCTTTAGGGGGTTTCATGGGGTTGAACACCGATGCAACAGCCATTCAATTTCGAACCCTGAACGCAAGCAAAGGCCCCAGCGTGCAGGCCCCAAGAGCGCAATGTGACAAGAAAGCATACCAGTTCCGCGCGAAGGCAGAGTTGGAGTCGCTAGCCACACTTCAGCAAGGAAATGCCATCCGGCTGGTCCTCAAGGCCGACCAGGTCGTCGGGGTCGAGACCAACCTTGGTGTACGCTATGCTGGTCGCGCGGTCATCATTACCACCGGCACCTTCATGCGCGGGCTCATGCATGTGGGGTTGCAGCAGCAAACCGGTGGGCGTATGGGCGACAGTGCAAGCTCGCTCAGCGATAATCTCGGGGCCATTGGGTTCGAGGTGGGTCGCTTCAAAACGGGAACCCCGTGCCGACTGCTAGGCTCATCGATAGATTTCTCCCAGTGCGAGAAACAAGTGGGAGACTCTCCACCTCAGCCGTTCAGTTTCCGCCCAGAACTGCTTGGAGCTGATGAGCAGCAGATTTTTACGCTCAACCGGTGGAAGGACGGAATGTTCCATGTGGAACAATTACCATGCTGGATAACCTATACCAACGCTCGCACCCACGATCATATCCGCGCGAATTTAGACAAATCGCCGCTATTTTGCGGTCAGATCGAAGGCATTGGCCCCCGCTATTGCCCTTCCATCGAAGATAAAGTTGTCCGGTTTGCAGACAAAGATCGTCACCAGATTTTCCTCGAACCCGAGGGTCTTCATACCAGCGAGTACTACGTCAACGGCATGTCCACCAGTCTTCCTTTCGAAGTGCAATACGACATGATGCGCACCATCCCGGGACTCGAACGCGCGGTAATTCTGCGCCCCGGCTACGCTGTGGAATATGATTTCTGTCCGCCCACACAACTGCATCCCACGCTCGAAACCAAACTCGTCGAAAATTTGTATTTCGCCGGGCAGATCAATGGCACCAGCGGCTACGAAGAAGCAGCCGCCCAAGGCCTCATGGCAGGCACAAACGCCGCGCTCAAGCTGAAGCGTCAACCGGGCTTCATCCTACCACGATCCGCATCCTACATCGGAGTATTGATAGATGATCTCGTCACGAAAGGCGTGCAGGAACCCTACCGCATGTTCACCTCCCGAGCAGAACACCGTCTGCTGCTGCGCCACGACACCGCCGACATCCGGCTCACCCCGATCGGGCACGCGATAGGATTGGTTGATCCCGACCGAATGGCCAAAACCACCGCCCGGATTCAAGCTCTGGATCATTTGTCCAGTTTATCGACCAGAACACGCCACGCAGGTCAACCTCTAGCAAACTGGCTGCGCAGGCCCGAGTCTAATTGGGAAGCACTGCCGGATGAAATTCGCTCTCAGGCCGACGCCAACATTTGGAATCTGCATGTAAGCCAATTACGCTACGAAGGCTATATCCGCCGCCAGGAGGATATGATTCAGAGAGCAATCCGCTACGAGAACGAACCGCTTCCACTGGACATCGACTACTCCAAGGTCCCAGGGTTGCGCACCGAAGCTCGCCAAAAACTCAACTCCACCCAGCCTCGAACATTTGGCCAGGCAGGAAGGATCAGTGGGATCACACCAGCGGACATCAGCCTTTTAGCAGTGTGGGCGAAAAACTCACATAAATAGACGCAAGTTGTTCTGCGTCAGGTATTTACGAATTCCACATAACTCATGTAGTGCTCCAAGCAGGCAAGTTATTCGGCAGTTTATATGAGATTATATTTTTTAAAAAAAGAATCTCATCATATTCATCCTGCCAATAACTTGAGTTTTCCCCGTTCCACGCAATGTGGATGCCTGTTCCACAACGCCAATAATCTGTGAATCGCGGGCGGGTTCGGTCTTGCAAGTGGTGGCTTATTCACAAAGCCCCAGAATTGCCAGACTTATTGGCTTCTCTGGCTGAGGTTATTGGCAAAGTTATTAGCCTTACCGGAAGCTGATCTAATCGCGCTGGGCCTGGACAAATTTTGTGCATTCTTCGAGCGAAGCGGTGGGCTTGAGCACTTCCACTTTCACCTTAGTGATCCCGGACCGGGTCATATCCAGCGCACGTGCAGCTTCCAGGCTCATATCAATGATGCGCCCCCGCACATACGGTCCGCGATTATTGATGCGCACGATCACCGAGCGACCGTTGCGGAGGTTGGTTACCCGAACGAAGCTGTTAAACGGAAGTTTGCGATGTGCCGCAGTCATGTCCGAAGCTCGGTAGCGTTCGCCATTGGCGGTCTTGCGCCCGATCCAACGTCCGTAATAGTAGGACGCGATCCCCTGTTGGACCGATGTGGGCTGTGAGGCAAAGAACTGCTTTGGTCTGCCTGGTCCCTTCTGCGTGGGCGTCGTGCACGAGGCGAGACTGAGCGCACTCAGTGCGAGAAAGACCAGAAAGAGTCTATTCATAGCGAAGTGCTTTCACTGGGTCGAGACGCGCCGCCACCCACGCTGGCAGCCATGCTGCGAGAGAACAAATAATGAACGCGCACAGGCAGATGAAAGCTACATCCTGGGGCACGATCTTCGCGGGGATACTGGAGAATTCATACACCGCAGCGGGGAAAATCTCGATGCCCAATACCCGGGACAGCATTTGCTGGATGAGATCGCGCTGCATGACGACCGCGATGCCCACAGCGAGTCCCGAAAGCGTGCCCAGCAAGCCGACAACCATCCCTTGCAGGAGAAACACCCAGACGACTTGCGCATTGGCTGCCCCGAGAGCTTTCATGACTCCTACTTCGCGAGTTTTGAGCACGGTGACTGTGATGAGCGTATTCATGATGCAAAAACCCGCGACAACGCTGACGCAGAGCATGAGGAAAAACATAAGCCCGCGTTCCATGCTGATCGCATCGAAAAGTTGCCGGTTCATATCCATCCAGGTATAGGCCGTGATGTCTTCCGACAAAGCCGTGTGCAGATTCTCCCGCACCACTGCGGCTTGGTAGGGGTTTGTAGTTTTCACTCCGAGCCCATGCACGCCATCCTCCAGGTCGTAGAGTTCCTGCCCGATGTGCAGCGGCACCATGAGAAATTCAGAATCGTATAAAAACCTGCCCGACTCAAAAATGCCGGTCACCAATAACTCGCGGGGAAGCACCACCTCGCGCACGCGTTCCACTTGCGCCGCGCGATCAGCAGATGCATCTTCCAGCTCATTCAGCCGGTCCATGAGTTCACCCATATTGCGAGGGGAATACACCGTGATCGTATCGCCGACTGCGGCATGCAGGCTGCGGGCCACTTCGCTCCCCAGCAACACATGGTCTCCTTCGAGGTCCGGCTCGCCGGAAATAATGAACTCTTTGATATTGCTGATCACTGATTCGCGGTCGATCTCGATGCCGCGAATTTTCGGAGCAAGTCGGTGGCCATCGAACTCCACAATGACCGGTCCGATGACGAAAGGAGCGGTAGCTGTTACGCCCGGAACTTTTTCCACTTTATCTGCCAGGCTCTGCCAGTCCCGCAAGATGGTGGTCTCACCCATCGAGACTCGACTGAGCACGATGTGAGGCTCGAAGCCGATGACCTTTTTCTGCAGTTCCAGCCCGAAGCCAGTCATGATGGACATCACGACGATGAGCAGACTGATCCCCAGCGTGACGCCGAGGACGGAAATGAGCGTAATGATGGAGAGGAACGTGCGCTTGGGTTTGAGATAGCGCAGGGCAAGAAACAGGCTGAAAGGAAGGCGATTACCCACGGGTGAGAAAATGAAGAGCGCAGAGTTTCATCGTTGGAGTGGGTGCGCAATCGAAATCGGTGCGGGCCTGAGTACCTCGCGGTCAATTTGAAAAAACCAACTTCCGTTCTTCGTCTTCCAGCTCGCGCCATTGCCCGGGCGCCAGATCGTGCAGATGCAAATTGCCAATGGCCACGCGGATAAGGCGCAAGGTGGGGTGCCCCACAGCCGCTGTCATCCGACGGACCTGGCGATTTCTACCTTCCATAAGTTGCAGCTCGATCCAGCAATCGGGTACGCTTTTCCGAAAACGCACAGGTGGGGTGCGTGCCGGATAGTCGGGCTGTGGATGCAGAATGCGGGCATGCGAGGGTAGCGTGAGTCGTTGATCCAACACCACGCCGCATCGCAGACGTTTGAGCGCAGCATCGTCGGGATAGTGCTCAACCAGAGCGTGGTAAGTGCGCGGATGCCGCTGGCTGGGATGAAGCAGAGCCTGGTTCAGTGCGGATTCATCCGTGAGCAGCAGCATGCCCTCGGAGTCCGCGTCCAGACGCCCCAACGGGTAGCAGCGCGGGGGCAGGGCAAAGTCGGCCAGGGTGCGGTGCGAAGAGCCATCGGACGTGAATTGGGAGAGAACGCCAAATGGTTTATGGATAAGGATGAGCATAAGGGCAGAACACAAAGCGGTGTCAGCTCGCGATAATGAGCGGAAGATTTTTCTTGTCTGCGAAAAAAAAAAAAGCGATGTGTTGCCGCAAGAAACTCGAAGGACCGACTACCCAGCCAAGCACTCAAGGAATCAGCCACATCCAGGACCCCTTTCTTTCCGGTCCATTCCCATATTGTAGTCCACAAGTTTAATCTTTCCGCACGCCCCGAGAACCTCAAGTAACCCACAGAACGCAGTTTGTATGAAAAGCATATTTGTAGGCAATTTGCCATTTAGTGCCACCGAGACGGAAATCGGAGACCTGTTTGCCCAGCACGGCACGGTGCATTCCGTCAGGATCATCACCGATAGGGAGACCGGGCGTCCGCGCGGCTTTGCATTTGTAAAAATGGACGATGGCGATGTGGCCGCAGCAGTGCAGGCACTCGACGGCAGCGTGTTTGGCGGGCGGAACTTGCGTGTGAACGAAGCGGAAGATCGCCCTCCTGCTGATCGGACAAAATCGCCCCGCCCAGCATATGGAGGTGCGCCTTCGGGCGGGGGCGCGCCCAAACCGGCATACGGTGGAGGGCCAGCTGGAGGTGGCGGCGGCGGAGCACCTGCTGGCAAAGAGCGCGACCGGTCATTTCCCAAATCAGATCGGGCGACTTTCAAGAAGCGCGATGCCGGTCGTGAGAACCGTCGCTTCAATCAGGAGGAAGACTGGGATTAGTCTAATGTGGTCCATTGGGCTTGCGAACAGCTCTGCAAGTCTGGCTGTGCTCGGTGGGCTTATTTTTTCTTTCACTGGTCTGGGGTGTGGTCGCATCGCGGGCAAACCCCACACCGTGGAGGAACGTTTGGAACAGCACGGAGTAGCAGCGCGTGAACGACTCGCGCCCGATTTCGCGGCAGCGGGCGTGGAGTATCCACCCCAGACGGTGCTGCTGCTGATCATGAAACAGGAGCGGCAACTTTTGCTTTATGCTGCGGACGCTGCGGATGCGCCATGGAAATGGGTGCGCACCTACCCCCTGCTTGGGGCGAGTGGTGAGGCGGGACCGAAATTGCGTGAAGGGGATCGGCAGGTTCCCGAGGGATTTTACCAGGTGGAAATGCTCAACCCCAACAGCCGCTTCCATCTCTCGCTCAGGCTGAATTATCCGAACGCAGAGGATAGACTTCGTTCAGCATCCATGGGATTCGAAGACCCCGGCTCTGATATCATGATTCATGGCGGCTCGGCGTCCATCGGTTGCGTGGCAGTGGGCGATCCGGCAGCGGAGGAATTATTTGTGCTGGCGGCAGACGCCGGCCTCGACGCATTGCAAGTAGTGATCGTGCCATGGGACCTGCGCGCAACGCCACCTCAAGAGCAAGAGATGCCTGAGGAAACCAGGGAGCTGTATGAACGCCTGGCCACACTATTGCAGACATTGCCGCAACCTTAACTGTCAGAAGAATCTTCGGGTTGTGGCCTGTCAGGAGGGTCCATGCTTGATAAGTCTTCTGACGAAGCGGGGTCTTCGGCGGCTTGTCGGGCCTCCATTTGCTGCTTGAAAAGTGCTTCTTCGATTAGCCGGATGCGATGGTTCGCGTTGGCGGAGTGCGTGGTCTCAGGAAATAGCTCAGCAATCTGTCGCAGGATCACCATGGAGCTTTCAGAATCCTGCAAGTGCAGCCAATAGACATCTACCAGACGTTCGGCCAGGAAAGCTTGCTGATCCATCTCCCATTCGCGCTCGAGTTGTTCCTGTAGGTACTCTGCTGCTTCCTCCGGGCGCTCCAGCCGCTCGCACAGAATGCGCGCCACCTCGCTGATCGCATGGGTATCGTTGGGATTCTTGCGAACCACATTGCGGTAGGCAGCGACTGCGCCTTCGTATTCGCCTTGATTGTAAAAAGCCAGTGCGTCGGCATGAGGTTCCTTCTCGATTTGCTCATTCGGAGTGAAAAAGAAATGACCAATGGAATCGCCGATTGCGGGTAGGATCATGCTGGCGAAGACAACTCCGATGGCGAGTGCGAGCGCGACGATGCCCATGAAATATAGGACGATCACGGTGGGATCGTAGCCAGGAGCACCGGGCTCAAGGTTCCACATTTCCAAGGCTTGCAGGATGAGGACAACCGCCAGCCAGATGAGGCCGGCCAGAACTAGTAATCGTGGGAGGATGCGCATGGACTCGCGGCCATTAAGCCATAGTGGATAACATTCTGCACCGAAAAAACTGCGCCCTACGTGGCCGGAGTATCGGCTGCGACGGGGGCCGGCGCCGCGTTGGGCTCTGGTGCCATGCCCAACCTCTGACCTACTTCCTCCTGCACCTGCTCGATCTGGTCCAGCCGAAGCTGGGGATCGGGGATTAGAAATATCTCACCGGTCTTCGCATGCTCATAAATGATGAGTGGCCCGGAATCGGTCTCTTTGCGATCCACGGGTTTTAGGATTTTTTTCCTCTCCAACATCACCGCGAGGATGTAGCGCAGGTTCACGTCAGCGGCGTTGTCTTCCTCGATGACACGGCGCAGCAAATCCTCCGCGGTGGCTTTGGGAAAGGTCTCGGGAGCGGGGGGCGGCGGCGGCTCAAATTTGGAACGCCATAGCGAGAAGGGCTGGATGTTATCATTACGCTGGGAAAAAGCTTCCTCGCAGAGGTCTTCACGCCGATACCCCTCGCTGGGGTCACGAAATAGCAATGTGTAAAAAATATCGCCTTCCGCGAAAGGCTTGCCAGTGGCTGTGCAATGATGGCTGCGGGATTTTATTTCCCAATCGTTGGGCATAACTTTGGTCAGATGGCAGAGCGGGTTTTAAAGGGATTGAGCGAAGAGAAATCGCGGTTGTTTCCACGTAGATAGAACAGTGTGAGGCCGATGGCGGTGTAGAGCAGATTAGGCAGCCAGGCAGCCGCCCATGGAGCGATGCGGGCTCCTGCTCCAAGAGCCAGGAAGAGGTTGCTTAGAAACATGAGCGCGAGGAATATGACAAGCGCACTGGCCACATTCGAGAGCATGCCCCGGCGCGAGAACACGACGCCCAAAGGAGTGCCCATGAAGACGACTAACAAGCAGGCGAATGGCAGGGCAAACCGATAGTGCAAATGGGTGCGGAATGGCGCGAGCAGCACTTCGGGAAAATCAGAATTGTGATGCAGATACTCGCGCAGCTCGGGCACGCTGAGCACATCGGCCTGCAAGTTGGAACTGGCAATACGCCAAGGGGTCTCGTCCCAATCGGTGATGATCGTCTCGCCACTGAGGTAGGCGTTGCTGGCGATGTTTCCATCCTCATCGAAAGTGACCAGGCTGCCTTTATCCAGATACCACGACTTGCTTGCCGGACGATACTCGGCGTTGCGGACATAGTATTTGTGAATGATGCGTTGCTGCTCGTCCTGCTGGGAGATTTGGACCCAATGCAACTGGTTGCGCTCCAGCAGCACGCGTTCTGCATACCAGGTGCGCAGCCCGGAACGATTTCGAAACAGGTGTCCGTTGAGTGTCTTTTCCGGCTCGCGCCCACTGACAAACGCTTCCAACTGGACGCTTTTCATGGCCTGAGCACGCGGTGCCAGTGAGTAGTTCAATGCGAGACTTACTCCGGTAATCACCACGCCCACGAGCAACAACGGCACAGCGATCCGGGTAAGGCTCAGCCCGGCGGTGAGCATGGAGATGATCTCGTTGGACCGGGACATGCGGCCCAGGCAATAAAGCACGGCGAGCAGCAGACCCATGGGCAGACAGATCACCAGGATGTCGGGCAGTTGTGAAAAATAAAAGCCGGCAATCTCGCGCAGGGGCACATTGCCCTCGATAAAGTCAGGCCCATTGTCACTGAGATCGATCACGAGCCAGATGCAGATAAACGCCAGCACGCAGTAGATAAAAGGCGTAAAAAAATTCCAAAAGAGATATCGGTCGAGGATGCGCATGAGAAAGGATGACCGGCAATGGCCGAAAAACCTTGAAATAGTGATTACCACAATCGCGCTGTCAAAGCTATAATCCGGCGCAGATGATCGCACTGAAACAAGAGTCGGACTTCGTATCGGAGATTCGGCGCATATTTTCCCCGGAAGGGCTGCTGGGGCGTGCAAATCATTTCGAGTTCCGTCCACAGCAGCAGGAGATGGCCGTGGCGGTGGCTCAGGCTCTGGAGGAGAACCACCATCTGGTGGTGGAAGCAGGCACGGGCGTGGGCAAGTCGCTGGCGTATCTCATCCCGGCCGTGCTGTATGCCAAAGCGCATGGGCGCAAAGCGTTGATCTCGACGCAGACGATCAATCTGCAAGAGCAACTCATGCTAAAAGACATCCCGATTGTGACTAAATTGCTGCCCGTGGAGTTCACGGCGGTACTGCTCAAGGGGCGGCAGAACTACCTCTGCCCGCGCAGACTCGCGCGTGCATTGGAGCATGCCGGTGATCTTTTCACCTCGCCTGAATTATCGGAGCTGGAGAGGATCCGGCGCTGGGCGGACTCGACGGCTGACGGCACGCTGAGCGGGTTCGATCTGGAGCCGGATACGGCGGTGTGGATGCAGGTGTGCAGTGAGGCTCATGTCTGTACGAACAAGAGTTGTCCGCCAGGAACGGGCTGTTTTTATCAAGACGCGCGGCGCAGACTGCTGGCTGCGGATGTGGTCGTGATGAACCATACGTTGTTCTTTCTGCACCTGCCCGAGGAACACGATGACGAAGTGGACGGGCTGGTATTTGCCAATGATTTTGTGATTTTTGATGAAGCTCACACAATCGAGCAAGTGGCAGCGAGACAGATCGGGATCGGCGTGTCGCAGTATGGGCTGAGGACAGACATCCAGCGACTATATAATCCGCGCACCAAGAAAGGGCTATTCACCGTGCTGCACGATGCGCAAGGGGTGAAGGAAACCACGGGCATGATCGATGTGTTGGAGGCATTTTTCCAACAGCTTGAGCAGCGCACAGCGTCGAAAGCTGGCAGGGAATATAGGGTGCGCCAACCGGACTTTGTGGAGGATACGATAAGCGGCGGGTTGGGGAGGTTGATCGTGCATGTGCAGAAAGTGCTCAAGGATGAGGAAGTGAAAGAAGAGATGCGTGGCGAGCTGCAGGAGACCATGAACCGGCTGCGCGATGCGCGTGCGGGGTTGGTGGAGTTCATCGCGCAATCGCGCGAGGATCATGTGTATTGGGTCGAGCGGACGGGGAAGACGGGGAAATTCATTTCGCTAAACGCGTCGCCCGTGGACTTATCTGCGACGCTGCGGCGGTTGTTATTCAGGCCTGGAGCGTGCTGCATCATGGCGAGTGCGACGCTTTCCGTAGGTGGCGAAGACCTGGATTATTTTCGGAATCGGGTTGGGGCGGAGGATGCTGAGCCTGTGCAGATCGGGAGTCCATTCGATTATGAACGGCAGATGAGGCTGCACCTCGTGCGGAAAATGCCGGACCCGCGCGATGCGAAATACGAGGAGGCCTTGTCCGAGTGGATACTGCATTTCACCGGGCTGACTGCGGGGCGGGCGTTTGTTTTATTCACCAGCTACCGCACCATGCAGAGCATCGCTGCGCGGGTGGAAGCAAGCTTGGCGGAGATGGGATTGAAATTGCTGGTGCAAGGGCAGGGGTTGCCCAGGCACAGGTTGGTGGAGGAATTCAAGACGAATACGGGGAGGATACTCTTTGGGACGGATAGTTTCTGGAGCGGCGTGGACGTGCCAGGCGATGCGCTGTCGAACGTGATCATCACGCGGCTGCCGTTTGCAGTGCCAGACCATCCCTTGATCGAGGCGCGATTGGAGATGATTCGGGCGGGCGGGGGCGATCCGTTTGTGGAATATTCGTTGCCGGAAGCGATTTTAAAATTCCGCCAGGGAGTGGGACGACTCATCCGCACGGGATCGGATCGGGGGATCGTAGTGGTCTTGGACAATCGGATACTGGGACGTGGGTACGGGCGGGCGTTTTTGAATGCCATTCCGACGTGTCCTGTGGAGGTTCATTAAAAAAAACTGGGAGGTGGGAATATTTTTTTTGAACGTGCTGGGAGGGGTGTGGTCTATGGTACTGGTTAAGGGGGTTCGGGTCGCCGCACGAGTTTTTCGGTTGTTGTTTTCATGGCGTGCGCGGCCCGAACTTTTTTTTGGTGATGTGGCGGGGAGATGCCGCGAGTGCCCGGTTCGCGGGAGCGATCACAGCACGTCTTGTGGTGGAGTGGGAATGAGCTTGATCTGAGAGATAGGGAATGTAGTTTGGGCTGAGCTTGCAAGGAAGGGTGGCTGAGTCCGGTTGAAGGCACTCGACTCGAAATCGAGCGTTGGGTTAAACCAACCGTGGGTTCGAATCCCACCCCTTCCGCCATATCTCCTTCATGGTATTTTTATTTGAAGCGGTTTTTGCAGATCATGTTGTATGGGAGGGAAACTTTCATGGAGGAAAGCTCCCGGATGAAAGGCCAGGATTTGGCCGGGGCAATTCGGGATTTTAGCGCGATGAGTGCTGCGCGCAGGACTCCAAGATTGCCATTGAGGTTGAGGTTTATGGAGCGGGTGGAGTCCTCCTCGAAGATGGCATCGCGCACCCAGTGGTTGCGGATCTCGCAACCACCCCAATGGCCTCGAACCAACTGGGCAAAAAATTCGGCGCGACGGGGCCGATGGCTGCTTAGGTAGTAGGAGGTGGTCTGCGCGGGGTGCTGCTGCGAGCCATTGCCGACGCTGCTCTTATGCACGACGACCAGGCTCGCTATATGGGGCAGGCCGAATTCGAGCGG
>CBDUBV010000069.1:0-15935 GCA_965365475.1 uncultured Chthoniobacteraceae bacterium
GCGCTGGCGAAGTGCGCTGGCGAAGTGCGCTGGCGAAGTGCGCTTGCAAGGCACGATCAGCAATGACCTCCATGCGCTGGAAAGAGCCACAACATAAAGCGCATAATGCAGGCCGATGTCATTTTTCCGGGCTTATGCAACCATGGGTGCGGTCGGAAGGCTCGTCCCTCGCCTCCGCTACACCCTTTATTGTTGGAAAAAGCGGCTCGATGCGCAATCAGTGCCTTTGGCGCTGAATACGTGAGCCTCGCCATGCGGTTGCAGTTACCCGCTTATCAGTTGCGATCATAAACTGCTTCAGGCGTGTCCGAAGATCGCCAGTGCGCCTCGCGAGTTTTACAAAGTCGTGGCTGGATCCGGAATTCATACCAGCTCGCGCGGGTGTTTTCTTAGCACGGTCTGTTGCGATTGGCGCAGCTTGGCGATGTGATCGTGGGGCAAATGACCCTTCCATTGGACGCCTGGATATAAGATGCAATTGCGACCGATGATCGAGCCTGGGCTAAGGACGGAGTTGCAACCAATCTCGCTCTCATCGCCCACCACGGCACCAAATTTGCGAAGCCCAGTGGTATGAATTCCACCCTCGGTAAGCACGCCAACCGGGGTGCGATCCAGTTTGACATTGGAAAGGATGACGCCCGCGCCGAGATGCGCTTTATACCCCAGCACGGAATCGCCGACGTAGTTGAAGTGGGGGGCTTGCACTTCATCGAACAGAATGCAGTTTTTAAATTCAGAGGAATTACCCAGAACACACCCATCGCCGACCAGCACATTCTCGCGAATGTAACAGCCGGCGCGAATCTCGCAGTTCTCGCCGATCCACGCGGGGCCTTTGATTACTGCGCCTTGCTCCACCACGGTGCCTCGCCCGATGAAAACCTGGGAACTGATAAACGGGCGCCCGAGCAGATGCCCCTGGAAGCCAGGCTTGAGCCGAAACTTCAGGTAAGTCGTGATCTGCGGAAGCACTTCCCAGCATTGCTCGATGGTTTCAAATAGCTGGCGATGTTCCGTGTGTTTAAGATCCAGATAATCGCTGGGGCTGAACATACGCGCAACCATGGCAGTGTCGCAGAACACGGTCGAGAACTAAAGCCGCACGGTGAGGACAGAAGTGCCAGTGTAGGAACGGCGGGAAAACATCCACCTCATCTCACGGTGCGCTTTTATCACCCTCAGCGAGAGCGTCCTGCCCAGTCGGGCCACCGAAAAGCTTCGTCATGACTCGGCGAGGCATGCTCGCCCCGGAGCCTTCGGCTTCCACTTCTCGCAAGCTTTCATTTTTTGCCGATTCCCAAGCTGCCGCAAACCCGGGCGCACCCAGAGTCATGCGTTTTTCAGCACGCAGCAGGATGTCCAACTCGCGTGCGGCGCGGCGATCGGGTGCCTGCTCGAGCTGCGCAATTTTCATTCGCAGATTCTCGTTCTGTTTTTTTAGCCCATCCATTTCCGAATGTTCGCGGTGCAAATGTTCCGCCTCCACCTGCAGCCGTTCAGACAGATGTTGTCGAAATTTTCGCAGCTCCAGCTTCACGGAAATCAGGCGGATGATGGCGAGTAATGTAAAAATAAGGCCCAGTCCCAGACCGAGGCTGAAAGGGTGCGTAAGCAATTCCATAGATTTTAGGACACTAGTTGCAGGTGGAAAGGGACGCGAGAGGAGATTTTGGTATTTTCATTTGCTGGCTTTTCCCATTCCATGACAGCCCATGACCTCACCGCTTTGGCTCCGTTTTCAGCAGCATTATCTCGCATACCCGAGTCTCGACTTTGCATTGGACATCAGCCGCATGGGTTTTCCCGATTCATTTATTGAATCAATGCAACCCGCTGTGGATCGGGCTTTGCGAGCGATGCGGGAACTCGAGTCGGGCGCGATTGCAAACCCGGACGAGAACCGCATGGTGGGTCACTACTGGTTGCGCGACTCGTCGCTGGCGCCTGAGCCCGCCCTGGCGAGAGCTATCGATGACACGCTGGCTGCTGTAGTCCAATTCGCCCGGGACGTGCATTCCGGCACTATCGCGCCTGCACGAGGAGGTATTTTTACCGACTTGCTGGTTGTGGGTATCGGCGGGTCAGCTCTGGGGCCGCAGTTTCTTGCCGATGCGTTGGGCGACAACCGGCAGCGCATGGCGATGCATTTTTTGGATAATACCGACCCCGACGGGTTCGACCGCATGCTGGCACAACTTTCGGGGGTGCTCGCATCGACGTTGGTGGTGGTGATCAGCAAATCGGGCGGCACCAAAGAGACGCGCAATGGGATGGTAGAAGTAGCGGCGGCGTACGAAGCTGCCGGGCTGGATTTTGCAGGCCATGCGGTGGCGGTGACAGGCGAAGGCAGCGCACTCGACCAGGTCGCGGTCAAGGAAAAATGGCTGCGTCGGTTCCCGATGTGGGACTGGGTAGGAGGACGTACTTCGGTGATGAGTGCAGTGGGTCTGGTGCCGATGTCGCTGCACGGCTACGATGTAGAGGCGTTTCTCGCAGGAGCACGCAGCATGGACGAACTCACGCGTGGGGAAGTCGTCTCGGACAATGCCGCACTGCTCCTGGCACTCATGTGGCACTACGCGGGGGAGGGGCGCGGTGCTCGCGATATGGTCATCCTTCCTTATAAAGATCGGCTGCAACTCTTCAGTAAATACCTGCAACAGCTCGTCATGGAATCTCTGGGCAAGTCGCTGGACCTGGATGGAAAAAAAGTCGAGCAAGGCCTGGCAGTGTATGGAAATAAAGGGTCCACCGATCAGCATGCATATGTACAGCAACTGCGCGATGGGGTGAATAATTTCTTTGCCACGTTTATCGAAGTCCGCCAATCCCGCCGAGACGATGACGAGCACGAGGTGGAACCCGGTGTGACTAGCGGGGATTACTTGCATGGTTTCCTACGCGGCACGCGCACGGCGCTTTCAGAAAACAATCGGGAATCCATCACGCTCAGTATCCCTGAGGTAAATGAGTTCCAGCTGGGTGCGCTTATCGCTTTGTATGAACGCGCTGTGGGGTTCTACGCTTCGCTGGTGAAAGTAAATGCCTACCACCAGCCGGGGGTGGAAGCGGGGAAAAAAGCTGCAACCGCCATCCTCAAGTTGCAAAGCGAGATACTGGAGACGCTCAAGTCGGCTTCCGGCACTGCGCAGCAGATCGCTGCGCGGCTCGGCGCGGACCCGGAGGATGTGTTTCATTTACTTCGCCATCTGGAAGCCAATCGCAAAGCGGTGGTGAGCGAGGGTGCACCCTTGCCTGGCGAAGCAAGGTTCTTCCTGCGCGGATAGCGGGTATATGAAGCGGCATCTGGAGAATGTCTTTGCGCATGCCGCGAAGGAGCTGACTTTCGAAGGGAAAGAAAAGCCTAGAAATCTGCTTCAGCGATACCAGCGTTTTGTAAAGATCGAAGAGCACCGGGTGCGGCTGCGGCACTACGCGGGGGGTGGAGGTAGGGAGGTGGCAGGCTTGCGGGTCTCGATCGTCGATGCCGTATTGCAATGCATGTTCACCAGTGCGACGCAGTGGGCGCAGGCCAGGGCTTCCACGCAGAGCCTTGCACTGGTGGCCATCGGCGGCTACGGGAGGGGTGAGCTAAACCCTTTCAGCGACGTGGACATCATGTTCCTCTACTCGGGCAAAGGGGTAAAGCCGGGTCCGCGAGAGAATGAGATTATCGAACAGATACTCTACCTTCTCTGGGACCTCGGGTTCAAAGTGGGTCACTCCACGCGCTCGATTAAAGGTGCCACCGCGCAGGCCAATGAAGACCCGCTAAGCAAAACGTCCATGCTGGAAGCGCGGTTCGTCACCGGCGACAAGGAGTTGTTTGAGGATTTCCTCACCGCCTTCGATCTCAAATGCGTGAAAGGCTCAGAATCCGCTTATTTGCAATGGCGCGTGCAGAACCAGATGGAGCGACACAAGAAGTTTGAGAACACGGTATTCTTGCAAGAGCCCAATGTGAAGAGTGGCTGCGGCGGGCTGCGCGATTACCAGAACCTGCTGTGGATGACCTATTTCAAAGCGGGGATTCCCACCACGGCCAATCTTGTGGAACGAAAATATCTTTCCGAAAGTGAACGGCGCAGCCTGGAGAAAGCCTACGATTTCCTGCTGCGCATCCGCACCGAGTTGCACTACCAGAGCAAACGCGGATCGGACGTGCTCACGCTGTATTTGCAGGGGCAGATCGCGACCAAGCTGGAGTATCCCCAGCGCAATGTGATCAAGCGCAGCGAAGCTTTTATGCGCGAGTACTACAGCCATGCGCGGAATATTTTTCTCATCACAGCATCGGTCTCCGAGCGGCTGTCGATCATCAACAAGCCCACGCTTCCAGGCGGCAGGATTTTTAATTTTCTCGCACGCCGACAGCCGAAGAAGGAGACATTTGACGGATTTGTCAGCACCGAAGGCCTCTTGCGAGCGGAGCACCGCGATGTATTTAAACAAGATCCCATGCGATTGATGCGCGCCTTTTTGCATGCTCAACAACGCCAACTGGGTTTCAGTGCCGATTTGCAACAGTTGATTCGTGCCAGGTCCAAGGTGATCACGCGCACGTTCCAATACTCTAAGGCAGCTCGTGAGACGTTCGAAGCTATCCTCAGCAGGAAAGGCGAAGTGGGCCGCGTGCTTCGGCTCATGCATGAGAGCGACGTGCTGGGACGGTATATCCCGGAGTTTGGCGAACTGACATGTCTGGTGCAGCACGAGTTTTTCCACCGTTACACAGCCGATGAACACACCTTGGTGTGCGTGGAGAAGCTCGACATGCTCATCGACACCACAGACCCCAAGCTCAGTGGTTACCGCAAGTTATTTCAGGACCTGGAGGACCCTTACACATTGTATCTCGCCATCCTGTTGCACGACACGGGCAAAGCCTCTGGAGCGCGAGACCATGCCGAAGCCAGTGCGCTCTACGCTCACAAGGTCGCGAGGCGTCTGCAACTTTCGCCCGAACGCCGACGGCATCTTATTTTCCTGGTGGACCAGCACATGTTGCTCTCAGAGACTGCCCAGCGACGCAACCTGGATGATGAGATCACCATCAAGGAATTTGCAGCTCTTGTCGGCACGCAACAGAACCTCGAGGCACTCATGCTGCTCACCCTGGCCGATGGGTTGGGCGTGGGCGGCACCGCAGTATGGTCGGACTGGAAGGAAGCACTCGTATGGCAGCTCTTCCGCGCATGCGAAGGCTACCTGAAAGAAGGTGCCGCATTCTATCAACAACGCCGCGCAGAGCGTGACGCGCTCCGCAAGGAAGTGGGTAAAAAACTCGGTGCCTCTTATGCAGAAGAGGTGGCAGTGCATTTCGACTCCATGCCCGCATCCTATTTTCGCCGGTTCGATCGGGAGGCGATCGTGAGTCATTTGAAGCTTTTCCGCACGTTCATGCGCAATCTTCTCAAGCAGGAAGTCGAGTTGAGTCTTGTGCCTGCCACCACCTGGTTCGCGCAGAAAAGCCAGGGGCACAGCGAGGTGCATGTGATCACCTGGGACCGCGACGGGCTGCTCGCCCGCATCGCGGGAGCGTTTGCTGTGGCCCGCCTCAATATTCTTAGCGCCGACATTTATACGCGCAGCGACAATCTCGTGCTCGATGTATTCCGAGTGTGCGACACTAATTTCCAGGCGGTGGACGACCAGAGCGATATCGCGACGTTTGAGAAAACCTTGCGCGAGTCGATGCTCAATCCCGAGTTCGATCTTTCCGAGCAGCTCGGCAAAGCCAGAGCCAGGTCCGCTTTTCATCTCGCTGGGCAGTTGGATTTCCCCACCCGCATCAGCATTCGCAACGATGTCCACCCGGTCTTCACGCTCATTGATATTCAGACGCCCGATCGCCTCGGATTGCTCTACGAACTGCTCAGCGCATTGACGCGTGCGCGGATCAATATCGCTCTATCACGCATCGCCACAGAGAAAGGTGCCGCGATCGATACCTTTTACGTGACCGACATGGAGGGGAGAAAAGTGACGCGCCAGGAATCCATCAAGCAACTGCAAAAGATATTGCAACAGGCGGCAGGTGCCTTTGCGGCCGAAAGGAAAGGATTATGAGTTTTTTTAAATCCAACATTGACCGGACGGGGCGTATCGTGCGTGGGGTTCTGGCGGCGTTGTTAGCTTTGGCTGGCTTTATATTTTTCGCACAAGGTTGGACGCTCGTATCGGTCATACTCGGTTTGCTGGCACTGTTTGTTTTTGTTGAAGCAGTGTGTGGTTGGTGCTGGGCGCGGGCCTGTGGTATTCGGACGAAGTTTTAAATATCACAACCGGATTGCGCGCAGCAAAGCTGCTGGCCACAATCGTCCATCCGCTTGGGCGGCTGCAAAGGGCGGCCGTATGTTTCCTTGGCGCACGAGCAGATGCTTGAGTTGGCGCGTAGTCACTTCGATTGCAAATGCAGTCTCCGCACGGCGGCGTCCGGCCCGGCCCAGGCGCTCGCGCAACGACGCGTCCGCCAGCAGACGTTCGATCGCATCGGCAAGTGCTGCGGGTTCATGTTCTGGTACGAGAAGTCCGGTCTCATCCTGCAACACCAGTTCCGGCACACCTGCCAGCGGTGTGGAGACCACAGGCAACGCACACGCCATCGCCTCCATGATCACGGTGGGCAGATTATCCTTCCCGCCGTCGCGTTCCACCACGCAGGGCAACACGAAGGCTTGCGCGTGATGCAGTGAGTCCAATATCTCATTCTGCGACCTCGGGCCGGTAAGCTCCACAATGCCCTTCAAACCGCCTTCCGCAATTTGCCTTTGCAACTGCGATTCCATCGGGCCTTCCCCGATGATCTTGCACTGCACGCGCCGACCGCGCACGTGCAGCAGCCGGCAGGCCTCGATGAGATCACCAAAGCCTTTCTTCTCAATGTAACGCCCCACGGACACCAGCACAGGTGCGGCAGGGTCTGGCGTGTGATGCGTAGGCGACCAGTGATTGATGTCGATCCCGTTATAGACGCGATGGATTTTCCCGGCAAATGCCGGGTTATTTTTTTTAAGCTCGCGCGCACTGTATTCGCTGACGGTGGCGACAAATGCTGCTTCCCGGATCAATTGCTCGAGCGAGACTGGAAGGTCGGTGCAGCAGAAGATATCGTTTGCGTGCCCGGTGAAACTGTAGCCGATGCCATGAAATTTTTTCATCCAGTATGCTGTCCGCGCAGCCAATCCTGCAAAGTGCACATGCACATGGCGGATGCCCATTTTGCGCAATCTAGGCCCGACCCACGCTGCTTCATACACGCGATGTTTGTCGCGAGTGCCTGGCCAATCCATGAGCAGACGGCGCATGGCTCGGGGGAGTCTGCGCTCCGAATGAAGTTGTTTCATCTCACGCACGAGTTGCGTTTCCTCGGGCAGATAGTGAATGCGGTCGCGGTAGTCGCCGGGGAAATCCTGCGGAGGTTCATCGGTCGGCATCCGGATGGAAAAAAGTTCGGGCGGCATCTGCTGCCGTTCCATCTCTCTCACTTCGCGATAACAAAATGTCTGCGTGAAGGTCGGAAAACGTTCAAACAAATAAGCAAAGCTACCCGGCATGCAGTCACCTTTACTCTCGCTCCACACAGGCGTCGAGGATTCTGCGCCAGATGCGGTGCTGCAATCGATGCATGGTGCGATGGCCTTGCTCTGTGGCGTCCTCATGCCCGTTCAAATGCAACAAGCCATGAACGAAATACAAGGCTATCTCGTCCTCGATCCGCAGCTCGCGCGCTTCCGCTTCCCTGGCTGCGGTATGCGCGCTGATAATGATGTCCCCTTGGTGAAAGGTGATTACATCCGTGGGCCCAGGCACATTCATGAATTGGCGGTGAATCTGCGCGATGCGCCTGTCGCTCACCAGCACCGTCGTTATGCACTGTAAATTGGGCAGCACCACTTCTGCTGGGCCGATACATTTTTGGCACAGCGGCAGAGCGGCTTGAAATAACCGAGCCAGCCTACTGATGCCAGGCCGAATGAGCCGTTGCCGGTTCAGAATCTCCAGGGTGCAATGTGTGTCTCCGGGGAGAATCATGCCGCAGAGACGGGCGGTGCGCCCATGTCGCTCTCTGCCATGTCCGGAGTGGCGGCTGCGGACGGGTAAGCCACCCGGCTGTGCATCATGCTTTGCAAGGTGAATTTGAAGCGCTCTGCGATGGTGCGCAGATCGCGCAGCGTGAGATCGCATTCATCCAGCTGACCCTCCGCGATTCTCTGTGCGAAGAGATCGTTTATAAACTGCTCCAGCTTCTGCGGGTTGGGCTTTTCCAACGACCGGGATGCACTTTCGATAGTGTCCGCGAGGCTGATGATTGCTGCTTCCTTGGTCTGCGGCCTGGGCCCCGGATACCGGAAACTGCTCGGCTTTACTTCGGGGATATCTTCCTCGCGGATGTTCATGATCTTTCCCCCCAGCTTCGCGTCCTTCTGCTGTTGCAGCGCACGCTGGTAGAAATAGCTCACCAGACTCGTGCCGTGATGTTGTTGGATGATGTCGATAATCGTCTGGTTGAGCTTGTGTTTGAGCGCGAGGTCCACGCCTTCCTTTACATGCGCGATGATGATGAGCGAACTCATCGTGGGCGCCAGGTCCGTATGCGGGTTGCGACCTTCGGGGATATTTTCGGTGAAGTATTCTGGTTTCACCAACTTGCCGATATCGTGAAAATACGAGCCCACGCGGCAGATCGTGGGGTTGGCACCCACGGCTTCCGCAGCGGATTCCGCGAGATTGGCAACCACCAGACTATGGTGATACGTGCCCGGTGCTTCGATGGTCATTCGCTTGAGCAGCGGATGGTTCAGGTCCGCCATTTCCAGCCAGGAGATATCCGTGGTGATGCGGAAAAGATTTTCCCACACAGGCAACATACCGCCGACAAGCATCGCCGTGAAGATGCCCGTGCCCACCGCCAGCAGGCTTTGAATGCCCAGGGTGCGCCATTCCGTGGTGCCATCGAAATGAATGGGCCCTATCTGGCCGAAGCTTAGCGCGAGCAGCCATGTGGCCAGGCCGACATAAACACCGGCGCGGATAAGTCGGCTGCGACGCCGGACGGATTGCGTCACATACACTGCGGTAAAGCCGCTGATGAGACTCGTGACGACAAACACGGGATCGATGCGATCGATGAGCACCGCACCCCACAAGCTGCCAAACACAGCTGCAAACAGGCCATGATTCTTGCTCATCAATACCGAGAGCGTCAGCGGCGCGAAGGCCAGAGGAAAGAGGAATACGCCGTAGTGCAATTGCAGCGTGCCATTGGCATCGAGCATGAGCGGAATCTTGATGAGGAGCAATTGCACGAAGCAGACGAGCAGAATGAGCAGCAGACGGGAATTACTCGCGATGGCGCGGGGATGGTTGATCCAGAGCTGTGCCAGCGCAGTGACAAAGATGAGCAAGGCGACGAAGAAGTTCTTGGCAGGAGCCGGGCTATCGCCTTGGAAGATGAGCAAAGTCAACCCGGCGATGAATGCAAAAAGCACTAGAGCTTTCGCGAGTATCCCGCACTCGAGCGAGTTGAGAAATTCATTGGGATTCTGTCGGCGACGCTGTTTTGAACATGCGAGGCCTTGTTTGATGAGTTTCTGGCGTTCAAGGAATTTCAGCATACCGGTCTCCTTTTTCTAAATCTCAAGCCTGGCGGCTGTCTCCGTTGCGGTGCTGCTTGTAAGCGCGGATGATGGATTGCACAAGTTCATGCCGAACCACGTCCTGTTCTTTAAAATGGACGAACCCGATGCCTGGCAGATTTTTCAATGCTTCCATCGCCTCGATGAGGCCCGACTTCTTCGACAACGGCAGGTCGATCTGCGTGCTGTCTCCAGTAACCACGCAGCGTGAATCTGCGCCCAGTCTTGTTAGAAACATAAACATCTGTTCTGCTGTCGTGTTTTGAGCTTCGTCCAGGATGATGAAAGCATGGTTCAGCGTGCGACCTCTCATATAGGCCAGGGGCGCGATCTCGATCACGCCTTTATCCATGTAACTCTGAACTTCCTCGGCATCAAGCATGTCGTGCAAAGCGTCGTAAAGGGGGCGGAGATAGGGAAATATCTTTTCGTTCAAGTCGCCGGGCAGGAAGCCGAGTGCTTCGCCTGCCTCCACTGCGGGCCGGGTCAGGATGATGCGCCTCACTTCCTGTTTTTTCAAAGCTTCCACCGCCATAGCCATGGCAAGATACGTCTTGCCCGTGCCCGCGGGTCCAATCCCGAAAACCACGTCCATCTTGCGTACGGACTGGATATACTCGCGTTGCGTGTGAGTGCGGGCCTGCACGGGAGACCGGCCAGCGCCGCGTTGGATGCGCGTATCGCTGAGCTGGGCCATACCTTCCTTGCCGCCGATTGCCGCTTCCATCGCATACAGAAAATCGCTGCGCTTGATCTCCATGCCGCTGCCATGAGCTGATTGCAGGTCTCCGAAGAGGCGCGATACACGCTCGATCCCAGCCTGGTCACCCTCAATGCGCAACCATCCGTCGCGTGTGGTGAGGCGGACCCCGGCGGCTTTCTCCAACCGTTTGAGCAGCGGCGGATCGTCTGCGAACAAAGTCTGAAGCGCACGGGCACTTTCAAACTCCAGTGTCTGGACTGCATTTTCGGACATGATTGGGATGCGCAAACTAAGCCCGCCACGACCACTGTCAATGCGCAAGCGATCCGCACCGCACACGCCGGGCGTGAGGTTAGTCAAAGATTTCGCGCACTATTCTGGCATCCGTGCACAGCTCTGCATCGGAGAGCGAAGCAGTTTCGACAACATACCAGCCATTGTAACCGATGCTTTGAAGCGCAGCAGCTGCCTCGCGCAGATCCACCTTGCCTTCGGAAAGACCACCGTCCCACGGCACTTCCTTGTAGTTTTTCACATGCACCTCACAGAGGCGCCCAGCCCGGGCTGCAATCTCCTGCTTGTTATCCAGCCCAACGGCCACGAGGTTCGCGGTGTCGTAGTAGTCGGCAAATGCTGGAGACCCCACCGCGTCTGCCAGCGCGTTGAACCAACTGGAAGCCTTGGGATGTTCGTAGCCCAATACAACTCCAGCAGCTTGCGCCACAGGGCAAAGAGATTGAAACGCTTCCACAAGTAAATCAAAATGTTCTTCGGTCTTCGGCTCAGCTTCCACAAATCCAGGCACCAATAGACAACCGGCACCCAAAGTCTGGGCCCATCGGATCGCAATCAGCACTTCGGCTTTAGCTTGCGATCTACCTGCCTCGGTCGAAGCGAGAATGCCGCCATACCAGATTTGATGCACAAGGCAGATGGATGGCACGCGCAGCCCGGTGGATTGCATGGCCTTTACAAGGGCCTGCAAGCGTTCATCTGTCATGCTCTCGGGCGATGTAGTCGGTTGAACCCCGTCGAACCCCTGCCGCATGGCAGCTTGAAATTGCGCGGTTTCCTGGCCCGCTTCCACGGGCTGCATGATGGCTATCGACATTATAATTTTTGATTAAAGGTCTTTTGCGTTACGCGTCCAGTGCCGAAATCATCCTCTCGGTCACAGCAAATTTTTGAGGACGCCCATTCACCACATTATCCAGGTCATCAATGAGGTAGTTCAGAATGCGCTCATTGGAAATCATAATGCCTCCGGCACGATGAGGCGTAAGATACGCGTTGGCACATGCGCGCAAGGGGTGATCTGCGGGTAGAGGTTCCTGGTCGAATACATCCAATGCTGCTTGGATGTCCCCCGTGTGCAGACGCGCAACCAACGCGTCGTAGTCCACCAGCGCCGCGCGGGCTACATTTATAAATAGCGTGCCGGGAGCCATCGATTGGATTTTTGCCCCGTCGATGAGTTTGGAAGTCCCGGAATTCGATGCTGCACACAACACGATGATTTCCGAAGAGCGCACCAGTTCGTCCACTTCGCATCGCGTGGCACCAGCCTTCGCTACCACATCCTCGGGCACATATGGATCAGCTATTTTCAACTCGCACCGGAAAGGCTGCAGCAGCTCTGCAAGCCTGCGCCCCACACCGCCAAGCCCAATGATTCCTACCGCCCGCCCGGTGAGTTCCCGCTCCTGGGGGTCGATGTCGCCTGGATACTCGGTCACCCACTTTTCCACTCCTGCTCGCATCTGCGCGTGGTAATCCGAAACTTTGCGCAGACACGTGAGCATCAGTGCCAACGCCATCTCCGCTACGGCAGGAGAGAATCCGCTGCGAGAATTCGAGATGGGCAGTCCTTTTGCCACAGCCGCCCTTGCCCCTGATTGCATGACATCCAGGAATCCGATGTAACGCAACCGGGGATGCGCGGCAATCATGTCTTCGTCGATCAACGGCCATGCCCACATGATGATTGCATCCTGTTCTGCAAGATCGGGCAGGATTTCTGCCTGCGTGTTGTGCGAGGTGTAGCGCACCGTGCCGTAAGTCTCCAGCCGTGCAAATATCGGACGCAAAGCAGGCGTGGAGAAAAAGGTTGGCGGCAAGTTCACGAGGATGTTCATGGAATTTATCTCCCTAGTTGGTGCGGTGCTCGATGGCGAGCACATCGCGCCTCTGCGAATCGCATTTTTCGTGGGTGCTGGCTCATCCTCCGCGTGAGACAGCACCCACCGTCCCGACATGGACACCAGTGTATTCCTGTCATACAACCTCTCTTCCTATCACCTTTTTTAATTGATCACCCTATGAATCCTGACATGCCCACCATCCGCGATCTGGCCAAAATGATTGACCATAGCCTGCTGCACCCCACGATGACGGATGCCGATATCCGGAGCGGATGCGAGCTGGCCTTGCACTACGACGTGGCCACCGCCTGCGTAAAACCTTACTCCATTGGCATGGCAAAGGACATTTTTGCCGGATCGGATGTAAAAGTATGCGCCGTGATCGGATTCCCGCATGGCAATTCCACCACAGGCATCAAGGTAATCGAAGCCGAAGCCGCCTTGCTCGCTGGTGCTCCCGAGATCGACATGGTCATCAACGTAGGCAAAGCACTCGGTGGCGATTGGCGTTACGTATCGCGCGAGATTCGGCTTATCAACGATGTGGTTGTGGCTAATGGCGGAATACTCAAAGTCATTTTCGAGAACGACTATCTTGAGGAAACGCACATCATCCGTCTGTGCGAGATTTGCTCAGAACACGATGTTGCATTTGTAAAAACTTCCACCGGATATGGTTTTGTGAAGCAGCCGGATGGCAGCTACAACTACAAAGGCGCGACCGATGCCCACCTCAAGCTCATGCGCAAGCATAGCAAGGCAGGAGTCGAGATCAAGGCAGCGGGCGGAGTCCGCACGCTCGACGACCTGATCAAGGTGCGTGGGTTCGGAGTGTCGCGCGTGGGAGCCACCGCCACAGCTGCCATGCTGGACGAGGCCAGACGTCGGCAGGGCGAGCAAGTGGAACCTTCCGCCGCCGCAGCGACGGCTCCTGCAGGATACTGAAGCATGGAGCAACCGGAGACTGCCTGAAGCATCACGCGATCGGTCGCTTGCGAAGACGGTTCTGCACAGATAGGACAGATACATGTCGCCTACTACTCGCGATGCCATGCCTTTCTGTCCCCGCTGCGGTTGCGGCGATTTCCCTACGCACGGCCAGCACGCTCGTCGCTGCGCAAGCTGCGGTTACATCCGGTATTTCAATCCCATCGTGGCGGTTGGTGTGATTGGCCGGGACGCTGCGGGCAGAGTCTTGCTCATCCGGCGTGCCAAAGAGCCGGGCAAAGACAAGCTCGGCGTGCCGGGAGGGTTTATTGATGCAGGCGAAACAGCCGAACAGGCAGCAGCACGAGAGTTCCACGAAGAACTCGGCATCGCTTGCGGTGCGCTGCAATATGTGTGCTCCTCGCCGAACGACTATCTTTTTCAAGGCCATCGGCAGCCCGTGGTGGATTTATTTTTTACGACTCGAGTTGAGACGATGCCCACGGCTTTTTGCATAAATGAAGTAAGCAGCCTGGAGCTGGTCGCCCCCGCTGATATTCTCTGGCACGACATCGCATTCCCTTCCATCCGTCAGGCACTTCACTGTGCTTTGGCCTGTAAATAGCTCAGCTTCACAAAACCTCTCGCGCTACCTCCGTGCGAGCGCTGCAAGGATAGCCTTCTGAGCATGCAGACGGTTCTCCGCCTGGTCGAAGATCGTCTGAGCATGCGCTTCCATCGTGGCATCGTCGATCTCCTTGCCACGATATGCCGGCAGGCAATGCATGACCAGTGCTCCCGGCGCCGCCCGGCGCACAAGAGCTTCGTTGATCTGGTAACCTGCCAACTGTGCGGTGCGGTAGTCACTCTCCTCTTCTTTGCCCATACTCACCCACACGTCTGTGTAGAGCACATCGGCATCCTCGACCGCAGCGGCCAAGTCTGCCGTGACAGTGACATGCTGGGTTCCGACCCTAGCCAGGAAGTCCGCAGATGGCTGGTACCTGGCCGGTGCAGCGATGTGGAGGTTCAGTCCCATCCGCGCCGCAGCCCAGACCCACGACCGCGCTACGTTGCAATCGCCATCACCTATGAAAGCCACTTTACGCCCAGCCACACTGCCCAATTTCTCCTGAATAGTGAGCAAGTCGGCAATGATCTGGCAGGGATGTTCCTCATCAGTCAGCGCGTTTATCGTAGGGATGCCGCTGAACTCGGCAAAGTCTTCGACTTCTTTCTGATCGAATGTGCGAATGATCGCGCCATGCACCATCCGCCCCAGCACGCGAGCGGTATCCTTGATTGGTTCACCTCGTCCGAGTTGGATATCCGCAGCAGCCAGAAATAATGATTCACCGCCCAACTCGCGGATGCCGACTTCAAAACTAACGCGGGTGCGCGTTGAAGATTTACTGAATATCAACGCCCAGCATTGGCCCTGCAACTGGGCTGCGCCATGGTGTCCGCGTCCCTTTTTAAATTGCACTGCGTCATCAAGGAGCCCTTCAATCTGGGCTCGGCTCACTGCTTCGATGGATAGAAAATGTTTCATGACTTGGCGTGGCGAAACGGCGTTTATGGCACACACCCGTCACCGGGCCAAGAAGGAACCACGGGGCATTCTGCACTTACGCGCGCGGATGGAATTTATGATGCACCGCTTTTAGTCGATGCTGGTCCACGTGCGTATAAATCTGGGTCGTGGAAATATCCGCATGCCCAAGCATTTCCTGGATGATCCGCAAGTCTGCTCCGTTCTCCAGCAGATGCGTCGCGAAGCTATGCCGCAGCAGATGCGGGTAGATGCTCTGTTCGAGCCCCGCGAGTTTGGCGATGTCTTTTACAATCTGCCAGACTCGCACGGTGGTAAGTCCGCGTCCGCGCTCGGATAAAAATATCTCGCTGCCCGTGCGCTTACCCACTCGCCGGGGACGCTCCGCCGCCAGGTAGCTGCGGATGGCTTCGCATGCGGTGCGACCCACAGGGATGAGCCGGGTCTTATTGCCCTTGCCGGTCACTCGGATCATGCCCTCTTCCAAATTCACGTTCTCCAACCTGGCATGCACCAGCTCGGACACTCGCAGCCCGCTCGCATATAGAAGCTCCAGCATCGCCCGGTTTCTAAGTGCATGCGGATGCAGCGGAGGGATCGCGCCAAGCAATGTCTCCACCTGCGCCTGATTCAATGTCTCCGGAAGATACCGCTCGCCCCGCGGCAGCACGAGCAACTCACCCGGGTCTGCGGGAATCTTCTTCCGCACATTTAGGAATCGGAAAAAGATTTTCAGCGCCACCACGATGAGCTTGATGGATGCCGGCGCGAGCCCGCCGTTCTTGCGGCTCTGCAAATACTCCGTGCAATGATCGATCGTGACATCGCCCGGCTGCGTCAGTTTTTTCACCATCGATAGCCACCGCGCAAATTCCTCCAGCGAATGCCGCGTGGAGAGCTGATAATTCTCCGACAACCCGCGCTCCACCGCCAGATGCATAATGAAGCCGTCGATCTCTGCTTCCATGGCG
>CBDUBV010000070.1:0-15921 GCA_965365475.1 uncultured Chthoniobacteraceae bacterium
GAGGGAATCTCCACCGAGATGTCGTGGGCATCAGCTCCACAGATTTTCGCGATATGCAGATAGTGCATCACTTGATGCACAGGCGGACCTGGCGTGGAGTCTTTAATAATAATCTGATGCAACAGAGCCCGCCGCCAATGTCCCGAGTAGCCCACGATGCGAGGAATCCCGCCGAGTTTCATTTCCAAAGCGGATCGCAGCGAGTTGGGAAAAATTATGCCGACATCAAAATGCTGTGTGCGAATCACTTTGCTCGTGCCCACAACTCCGCTGCCCGGCTGGATGAACAACAGATCATCCACCCAAGGGATTCGTTTCCAAAAATCCTCCAGTTTCGCGGATGTCAGAATGGTGACATGCGCATCGGGCCTGCCCTGTTTGATCGCGCGGACAGCGGGCAGAGTCATCACGCAGTCGCCAAGCCAGTTGCTCGAACGGATGAGGATGCGGAACGGTTGCAACTCCACACCGCCGGTGTGGAATCCGCGTTTCACGTGCGAGAGCAGAAAACCAGGGTTGGGCGTGCGCCACCTGTTGTGCACCCAAAACCAATCGATGGGAAATTGCCGAATTTGCACTTCCAGTATTTCATTCAATCTTGCGGTAAGCTCGACGATGTCCAACGCACCGACTTCTTGCACCGGCTGCGCGAGCAATTTCCATCTCGCAAATCCATCGGTAACCACCGCTACAGAAAGCAGTGCAGACTTGGTGCGGGTGGCGAGCATCGCGGCAAGAGGCGAAGTGGAAGCCATGCGACCAAACATCGGCACCCACACACCGGCATCGCCTGCATGTTGATCGATCAATACTCCAAGAAGCCCGCCATTGCGCAAGTGGCGCACGGGTTCATTAAGGCCTTGTTTGCGTTCAAACAGCCGTACGCCGAATCGCTCACGCATGCGGCGCACCTGCGCATCGATATAGGGATTGCCCAGTTTCTGGTAGAGAGTGGCTGCACGGATCCATTGCAAGCCACCAGCGATCTGCGCCATCGCTTCCCAATTGCCCAGATGCGCAAGCACCATGACCACGCCGCGCCCGCTTGCCACCAGGCTCTCCATTTCTTTGACGAAAGGTTTTACATCCACCACAGCCAGCACGTCGCGTTCGGACATCGATGCCAGCTTGATCCCCGCAAGCAGGTTCGCTCCGAGGCTGCGAAAATGCCGGGCAACCAACACCCGCAGTTCACGCTCTGATTTTTCGCGACCAAAAGCGATCCGCATATTGCGCAGTGCAAGCCGTCGATGCGGCAGCATGACCAGCCAGGCCGCCCAGCCCAGCAACCAACCGATGCTGAAACAGACCTGCACTGGCAACAGACACAAGGCACCGGTCACAGCTCGCGTGAGGAGATACACTGCGTATGCGCCGGGATTTTTCATGGCGTTTTCCAATACATCTTCCGCAGCGGATGTTCATCGAGCACATTCGCCTCGATGCCACCAAGCCGCGCAGGATCGTAGAACTGAATACCTACATAATAATATAGCGGGCAAATCGGTGCCTCCTCCGCTATGAGCAAGGTCTCGGCGCGTCGAAATATGGACCACCGCCGCTCAGTGTCCACCTCACGAGCCGCCGCAGCAATGAGCCGATCATACTCCGGATGGCTCCAGCCGGTGCGATTATTGCCGCCACCTGTGACAAACATATCCAAAAACGTGTTGGGGTCTGCGTAATCCCCCACCCAACTCGAGCGACACAGATCGTAATCCAGATTGCTCATCGAGTTGAGATAAACTTTCCATTCCTGCCTGGCGAGTTCCACATGCACACCCAATGCCGTGGCGAACATATTCTGCAGCTCCACCGCGATCGCTTCATTGAGTTCACCTTCGCTATATAAATAGGCGACCCGGGGAAAACCCGCGCCGTCTGGATAGCCCGCTTCCGCCAATAGCTGCCGAGCGCGAGTCACATCGCGCACCAGACCCGCTGGCGGCTCATACCCCGCAGTGCCCGGCGGCACAAGGCTGTGCGCCGCGACTTCACCAGCGCGGGTGATTTTTTGGACAATGACCTCTTTATCAACCACCAGCGAGAACGCGAGGCGGACTCGGGGGTCATCGAAAGGCTGACGCGTGGTGTTGAACCGGATGAAGTAGTTGCCAAGAAATGGCGCCGCGTGGAAATCAGATCGCTTGCGCAATTCTCCAAGCAATGCGGGCGGGACCAGACCTTTGTCCATCATCAAATCCGCCTGGCCTGACGCATAGAAATTGAAAGCCGTGTTCGCTTTGCTCACGGGGATCACGTCCACCGTCTGCATGCTCACCTGCTCGCGATTCCAGTAGTGAGGATTTTTACGTAAGGCGATGCGATCATTTATCCGCCACGACTCCAAAGTGTAAGCACCATTGCTCACGATGTGCTCCGGCTTTACCCAACTGTCGCCGTGCCGATTTACCACATCCACTGGCACCGGAAGCAGTGTCACAAAGCTGCATAGGTCCAGAAAAAACGGAGTCGGATTCTCCAAAGTGACTTGTAGAACAAGGTCACTGTGCGCTTTCACACCGACGGACGAGAAGTCGGATGTCGCACCTTCATTATAAGCGCGGCCACCCTGGATGTAGTGCAGTTGATACGCATACTCCGATGCCGTGGCCGGATTCAGCGTGCGTTCCCATGAGCGCACAAAGTCCTGCGCGGTGACTGTGCGGCCATCACTCCAACGCGCATCGGGGCGCAGATGGAATGTGTAAACCCGCCCATCAGGCGTGATCTCCCAACGCTCCGCCACGCCTGGCTCGGGACGCCCTGCTGCGTTAAAGGCGGTCAGCCCCTCAAACAGCGCACTGGCAATGCGCCCCTCGGGTTGACCAGTGATCAGAGCAGGATCGAGGGTCTCGGGCTCAGCGCCATTCAGAAACACCAAATCTGCGCGAGGTGATCGTGGGTCGCAGCCCGCAAGCATCAGCACGAGCAGAGCAAGACAAAGCACAGACCGCACGCGGCCTAAGCGCGCCAGGGATACCAGGCCTGTGTCGCCGGGAAACTTTTTCATACTCGTCCCGGTACTCCCGCTGCCGGATTTATTGCGCAGGCTGCGGTGTCTCGACAGCAGGAGTTGCAGACTCGGGCTGCACCTCTTGAGCAGCGTCTTCCATCGCGGGCGCCAGATCGGGCATGACATTTTCGGCAGGCACTTGCGTCGCGGGCGGCATCATCTCCGGCGCCGTGTCTGTCGCGGTATCGGGCACCACGGTTACAGGCGGCGTCATTGCGGGCGCAGTGTCCGACCCCGTCTCGGGAACAACCGTCACCGGAGGAGTCATCGCGGGCTTCGCCTGAGGCGTGGGATTCATGGCATCCTTCGCGGGCGCGGAGGTTTCTTGCAGCAAGGTCGGCGTGACACGGCCTTCACCCCGCGATTGCTGCGCGTAAAGCACGGCCAATGTCAAAGTGAGCACAAAGAAGGAACATCCCAGCCAGACGGTGAACTTGGTAAGCACGTTGGTGGTCTGTGCGCCGAAGATATTTTCCGTCATCCCCCCGCCAAACGCCGCTCCGAGACCCTCGCTTTTGGGACGTTGCATCAGCACGACCAGCAACATCAACACGGATACAAAGACGTGAATGACGAGAAGGATATTAATGAAAATCGATAACATAAGCGCGGAACTATGCGTAAAATAGCTGGCATTGTCCAGCGATGGCTCAAGCGAATATGCGCGGAAGTCATTTCACCAATCTCGACGCTTTTTCGCGCACCAGATCCTCGTGGAGCACTTGGAATTCCGCTTGCTCCGGACGCAATGCTCTTGCTTTGCCTGCCGCTTTCAACGCGCCTTCGACATCCCCCAGACCGCGCCGGGCACGTGCCAGCAGATACCACGTCTTGGCGTCCTCCGGCTCCACGGCGAGAGAACGGGTAAGCCACTGCTGCGCGGCACGAAAATCCTGATCGTCCAACGCCAGGAAGCCGAGGTTGTTCAGTGCGCCTTTATGATCGGGGGTCAAGGCCAGAGTTTTATTATAATAGGTCCGCGCGCGGGCGGGATCGCCCTGCTCTACTGCGAGATTTCCCAGTGCAAATTGCATCTCGACATTATCCGGAACCAATTGCTCCGAAGCTCTTAATTTGCGCTCAGCCATCTCCAGATCGCCCTCCCGTAGATACACAATACCGCTATTGTAGAAATCAACAGCAGCCAGCGCGGGGTCCGTCCGTGGCGCGAAGACCACCAATGACCACACACCGCACATCGCGAGCCACGCACCAGGTAGTGCCAGCTCACGCCGACGAAGTGCTCGCACAACGGAAACCACCCCGTAAGCAGCCAGCAACGCCAGCCCGGGAGCAGCCGCGAGACGATATCGCTCTGTCACAAATACCGGCATGAGTGCCAGGAAATGCAAACCGATAGCTGCCACGATCCACCATGCCCGCCGAGACTCGCGCACCGCTGGCAGTATCCCAGGCACCGCGAGCAGAGCCAGAATGCCAAAAGATATTCCCGACAAAATGATGCCCCGTTCCCGCATGGGCGTGATCACGCTCAGATCGTCGTACACGAAATGGTTCCAGAAATTGCCCGCCTTGATGAGCATCAACTCAGCCCATGCCTTGGGCTCATCACGGATAAACCTGCGCGCTTTCTCGCTCCAATACTCGGAGACCTCCGCCCGCGACACGCTGTCCCGGCCTGGATCGGAACGGAGAATTTCGCTTTCAGCCACAGTGAGAGAATCGCGAAGCATGCCTTCCTGCCCAGATCGAAGACCCGGAGGGATGCGAGGGTAGCCATTGGCCACAGGATTGTTGCCCAGGTAAAAATTAATCCCACTATGCGCACTCAACAGCACAGGTTCTTTGGCAACAAAATAATTATGCACCCAACATGGAGCCAGTCCCGACCCCAAACCCGTGATGAATATAACACTGCCTATTAGACCCCATTTGTAGCCACGAAGCTGCACCGCTCGGAATACAACCAGCGGGATGAGAAAAAGAATTGTCGCCACCATAACGGCAGTGAGCCCGGTCACCACACCCGCTACAAGCCACGCGAATAGGCGCGTGTCACCCCGGATCGCCCAAGCTACAAGGCACCAAAAGGCAAATACCGCCCACGACGTCGGCATCAGAATAATGCCGAATGCCTGCGAAGGCACCAGCAACATCCAAGCGCAAGCAGCCAACATCCCAGCCAATTGCCCCCGCTCGCCCCAAAGCAGTTTTGAGAGATACAAAAGCAAAACTGCGATTCCGCCGTCCAGGAAAGCTTGAAGCAGGCCCATAACCAACGGCTCCGGACCAGCTATAAAAAAAATTCCAGCCAATAAAAAAGGATACCCAGGCAGGCCGTAGAAAGCCTTACCGTCGCTCCATTCCCCGTGGAGAATGCGCAATGCCCAGTCATAATAAAACCGCATGTCCCCGGATTCAGGCAACAAATACGGCGAGTCGGCCAGCTGAAATAAACCGTAAAATCGGACGAGGACTGTGCTTGTAAACAAAACAGCCGCAATACGATGGAATGGTGTCGGAGAAAAAGCCACGAATGGATTATAATATACGCAGCGTTGGAATATTATGGCTCCTAACCATTTTCGATGTTGACATGACAACGAATTTTTACTGTCATTCGCTCGTTGCAGCAATCTTGAAACTCCCACCTGCTCTCAGATTCTTCAATAATCGTTTCTAAGATGAGAAATAATATTTTTGGCACAGCGAGTGCTATAAAAGATTTCGGTATTAATGCAAATGCACTGATGCCGAAAAACAAACAACGCAATAATAAAAACATATATGTTTAATAAACTACAAAAAAATCGTGGGGGTTTTACCCTCGTGGAAATCATGATTGTGGTTGCGATCATCGCCCTTCTGGCGGCTATCGCAGTCCCAAGCTTCCTGCGCGCCCGCAAACGCTCGCAGGCAACGACGATCCTGAACAGCCTGCGTCTTCTTGACTCAGCCAAGGATCAGTACGCCATTGAAAATAACAAGACTGGTGGATCGGTAGCGGCTACGGGAATACAGGTTGCACCTTACCTCAAGGTCGGCAGCCAGCTGCACAGGGCGGCCACCGCTGCAAACACTGCGTCAACGATCACAGATCCAAAGATTGGTGAGATTTCCTATTCCTTGGGAACGTGGGACCAACTACCCAGTATCTCGGGTGCATCAGTATTCTCTGATGTGACGGATGTAGCTTTCTGGTCGCCGTTCACGGCCAATGGCCTGTAATTCATAAAAGACAAGTTAAATACAAGGGGTGCCTCGCGAGGGGCGCCCCTTTTGCATTACGCGAAGCAGGCGGGGAATAGGTGCCCGGCAGAGGTGCCGGTCAGTACGGCTGAAAGCCCACGCTACACTTTTCTCATCGTGGAGGCGGGCGCGGGTTGGATCATCCGCGGACCTCGTCCACGTCGGACGTGCCGAAGTGGCGATGCATCCAGCCGCGCAGGTCGTCCAGTATCGCGTAAAGACAGGGGATGAGGACCATGGTGATCAACGTGGCAAAGCTCAGGCCGAAAACTATTGCCTGTGCCATGGGCGCTAGAAACTGCTCCTGACCCGAGGAGGTAAAGGCAAGCCCCATCAGCCCCACCACGGTAGTCGCAGTGGTCAAAAAAATCGGACGGAACCGGGTTTTCCCGCTGGCCAATATCGACCGCCACCGCACGAAAGGCGTCAGCTCCAGCTTCCCGCTGACTTCCTGCCCATGCGCAGCATGCATGTATCGAAACCGATTCATGAAATCCACAAACACCACGGAGTTGTTCACCACGATGCCGGCCAGAGCGATGGTGCCCATGATGGACATGAGCCCCAAGGGCACGCTCATCAGGATCAATCCGATGAAGACGCCAACTACGGCAAATGGGATGACCGCCATGATCACCACGGGTTGAAGGAATGAGTTGGTGATCGTGGCCAGCAATCCGTAGATGAGCAGCAGAGCCACCATGGTGGAGAATTTCATCGCTTCAATGCTGCGCTCGGTGTCCTCATTTTCACCCGTCAGTGAAATGCTGAATCCGGGTTTATCGCCGACCATATCATCCACCCATTGAGAGATAAGTTCGTTGACTTGCGCGGAAGTAATGATGCGCTCTTCCACATCGGCAGAGACAGTAATGACGCGCTCCTGGTTCACGCGTTTCACCCTGGCCACTCCGGCGGTGCGCACCAGATCAGCCACAGCGGATAAAGTGGTGGCTTCGCCCTGTGCATTGGCGATGCTGAACCCGCGCAGTATTTCGGGATCGTGCGAGAAACGTTCGTCCATCTTTACGCGCAAGGTCACTTCATCGTTCCCCCATCGGATGCGGGAGGTTTCGATGCCGCGAAAGCCGCCCTGCAATGCGGTGGCGATGCTGCTCACATCGAGTCCCACGCGGGCTGCGCGCTCTTCATTTACCACGACTTGAAACTCCGTTTTGCCGCGCGGAAAATCATTGCCGATATTGACCACGCCATTGACTGCTGCGAGCCGGGCTTCCAAGTCGGACGCGAGTGAGCGCATGGTCGCGAAATCGGGTCCTTGTATCTCTGCGTTGACCGCTTTGCCCACAGGCGGCCCTCCTTCCTCTGCCTTGGCAGTGGCTTTACTGAACTCTGGAAACTCCACAAGCATCGCGCGCAGATCCCGCTCGATGGCAGAGGGTTTGCGTGCCTTCGGGTTCTGTTCGTCGATATCGACAGTGATCATGGCAAGATTGCTGCCATACTCGAGGAATTGGTCTGTATTATCAGTCTGTGCGCCGACGCGCGTGATCAGTGCCACGAGGTCATCCTCTGGCAACACTTTGACAATGCGCTCCTCCACGCGGCGGACGGCGTCTTCCATTTCGTGCAATGTGGCATCGGCTGGCAGCTCGAGTTTGATAAGAAGTCGGTCGGCGAAATCCGTGGCGAATAGTTGGAAACGCACCACGCCCAGAGCACCTGCAACTCCCATCGCAATCAGCATCGCCACAAACCCTGCGACGACAATGTAGCGCCGACGCAGCGAGATGTTGAGCAGATGCAGATACACTTCCGTGGTCGAGGTAAGCACGCGATCCACCCATGCGCGCAGCTCTGCGTAGCTCAGCTCGATCTGCAGTCGCAACCAATGGAAAGCATTGCGCGCACCTGCCTCCAGCTCTGCCCGGATGTCGGTCGGGCGGCGGTTGTCGCGGACGAAATCCGCGAGGTGACTCGGCAGCACGAGAAATGCCTGGAGCAAGGAAAATACAAGCGCGGAGATGACCACCAGCGGCACCACCGCGAGGAATTTTCCGATAATCCCCTCCCCCCAGATGAGTGGCAGAAATGCAGCCACAGTCGTCGTCACGCTGCCGAGCACGGGCCAGAAGACTTGTTTGGTTCCGAGGATCGCGGCCTCAGCAGGCGGATGCCCTTCCTGGTATAATCGGAATACATTTTCTGCAACCACGATGGCGTCATCGACCACCATGCCCAATGCCATGATCATGGCAAACAGGCTCAGCAGATTGATGGAATGGCCGGTGTAGGACATGACCAGAAAACATCCCGCAAAAGAGACAGGCAATCCGAATGCCACCACCATGGCCAGGCGCCAATTAAGCAACATGACCAATAGCGCGGTAACGAGGATCAGCGCTTGCAACCCGTTTTTGAGCACGGTGTCCACGCGGGTGTTTATGTATTTGGTGGAGTCGGCCAGCACGCGATGCGTGAAGCTTTCTGGCAATGCGCGGGTGCCTTGCTCGAACACCTGCCTTGCGCGATCCACCGTGCGAATGACATCGCCGCCTTTCTTTTTCACCAGACTGAATGTGATCGACCGCTCAAGATTGGTGCGGCCAAGGCGTTCGGCTCTGCGCGTGGCTTCTTTCACCGTCGCCACGTCGCGCAGCAACAGCACGCGCGAGCCCACGGTCTTCACCGGCATGGTCTCCAGCTCCTGCGCCTCCTGCACTTCACCCAGTATGCGCACCACGCGTTGACCACCCGCGGCATCCAGCCGACCTCCCACGCGGTTGATGTTTTTCCGCTGTACAGCCTGCACCACTTGTTCGAATGAGATGCCTGCCGCTTGCAGCCGATACGGATCCGCTTCGATCCATATCTCGCGATCTTCCAAACCATCGACCAGCACATCGGAGACGCCGGGCACAAGCTTCAACTGGCGTCGCAGCGTCTCGATCTGGTCGCGTACGGTGCGCAGATCGAATCCGGCGGGGTAGCTGATGGAAAAGGTGACGATGGGAAATGGAATGTCGAATTTCTCCACCACGGGATCTTCTGCGGAAGTGGGCAGGCGGCTTTTGGAAATATCCACCGCCTGGCGGACTTCATTCAGGATAGGATCGAGATCTTCCACGGAGGATTCCACCTCCAGAAAGATGTTGGAAAAATTATCCTGCGAGATGCTGCGCAAGCGGAAGATGCCTTCCACATTGGAGAGCTGCTCTTCGATGGGCACCGTGATGGTGCGCTCGATGTCCTCAGGCAGACTGGTGGTGGGATCGAACGTGGAGACCGTGATGAAGTTCGTGGATACATCCGGAAACAGGTCCAGTTGCAGGCGTTTTGCAGCGGTGTAGAAACCCGCAATCAAGAGCGTGAAGGTGAGCAGATTTACCGCCACCCGATTATGGACCGACCAATGCGCCAGGCTCTTCATTTTAATTTAACGGATCAATACTGCATCGCCTGCATTCAGGCCTGAAAGCACGGGATAAGCACCATCGACTTCCGGCCCGATCTCCACAGGCGTCCGCTCTGTTTCGAAGTCTGTTCCGGTTTTAATCACTTTCTGAACATACGCCTGGCGACCGCTGATGGTGACCGCAGAGACAGGAATGAACGGCATGTCGCGAAACGCGTTGGCTGCAAATTGTACGCGGCCTTGCACTCGAGCCGGGATACCTTCGGCATCTTCAAGAACGGCCTCGACTCGATACAGCCTGGTATCCACATCCGCCGCGACGGCGAGAAATTGTATCTCCGGCTGGAAAGTGCGGCCGGGGAGCGCGGGGATCACGAGTTCGACGCTGGTGCCCGGGCGGACGTCACCGATTTCCATGTCGCTGACGTGGAACACCACGCGCAACCTGGACATGTCCACAAGTTCAGCCACGGGTTGATTGATCGAGACGGAACTACCTGGCTCGACGAGTCGCCGATTGATGACGCCAGCAAATGGTGCCCGGATGCTGTGGCGAGCCAAGCGTTCCACTGCGGTATCCAATTCGGCCTGGCTGGCGGCGGCTCGGGCTCGGGCGGCCTCCAGATCGCTTCGCGTGGTGACGCTGCGGGCTGCGAGTGTCTCGGCTTCCTGCAGCAGCCGCTCGTTCTCCCGATGCCGCGCTCGAACTTGTTCGACTTCCAACTCTGCAAGCCGGGGGTCCAACTGCACAAGCACATCGCCTTTTTCCACGCGTGCTCCAGCTTCCACCTCAGCCGATAGGATAACGCCGGAAACCTCTGCCGACACCTCAGTGTCTGCCCAAGGCAGGACCTCGGCCGAATAGCGGCGGACCTGGTTGCGCGTGGCACGCTCGACGGTGTGGACATTCGGCGGCGGCTGGACAATCGCTGCTTGTTGTTCCTGGAAAAGCCGTTTCTCTTCCTTGCCTTTGAAATAATTCGCGATGCTGAACAGCAGCAAAATGATCAGAGACGCGAGGAAGAGAAATCCCAGGATGGCTCGTTTGGATCGGCGACGCATGGCACTCCAATATATTTGTTAATCACCTTAATCAAGTGCGCTCGCCCTTTTTTCACCGCAGAGAATGCGTAAACTGCCCCGAGCGCCCCACGGTGTTTTGACATTCGACACCCGTGAGCATTTGTCGATAGCCTGCGCCAATCATGGAAACTGTGGACGCTCATTTTACCGGCCTCGATTGGTCTGTCCTCATCGGCTATCTGCTGCTCACCACATGGATCGGGCATGCGCTCCGGGGGCGGCAGGCCACGATGAAGGACTTCTTTCTGGCCGGGCGTTCATTGCCGTGGCCAGTGGTTTGCGCATCCATCATTGCTACGGAGATCAGTGCGCTGACGTTTATCGGCGTTCCGGGCATGGTGTTTGCCGCCGGGGGTGACTTCACTTACTTGCAATGGGCACTGGGCTCGATCATCGCGCGGTGCATCGTCGGCGTGTATTTCGTGAAAGTTTTTTACGAACGCGAAATTTTCAGCCCTTACGACTATATGGCCCACAAACTGGGGCCGGGCGTGAAGTTTCTCACCACCGCGATGTTCACTGTCGGGTCTTTGCTTGGCCAGAGCGTGCGCGTGCTCGTCACCGCGCTTATTTTAAAAACAGTCACACCTCTGGACATGTTGCCGTGCATCGCGATCATCATCGCATTCGCCATCGCATGGACGCTCATCGGCGGCATGACGACGGTCATCTGGACCGACGCGATCCAATTTTGTTTGTTTGTATTCAGCGGGTTTCTCGCATTCGGATTACTGCTTTACCACATCGATGGAAGCTGGGCGGTTTACGTAGAAACGGCTTCCGCTGCGGGTAAGTTTACTTTGTTAAATCTCTCCACCGATCCCGATGTGCAGTTCACACTCTGGGTGGCATTGATTGCGATGCCTTTTCAGAACCTCGCCGCCTTCGGCACTGACCAGCTCAATGCCCAGCGCATGTTCTGCTGCCGTAGTGCCAGCGATGCGCGCAAAGCGATCATCGTCAGCAGCGTCTCACAAGTGATCACAGTGCTCATGCTAATGGTGGGCGCCGCATTGTGGGTCTATTACCGGCAACACCCGCCGACGGCCGCGGAGGCTGCGTTGTTTGCTGAGACAACGGATAATGTTTTCCCGGTATGGATCACGACAGTCATCCCCCCAGGGCTGACAGGGCTGGTTCTGGCAGGTGCATTCGCTGCCGCGATCTCCAGCCTCGATTCTGCGCTGACCGCGTTGTCGCAGACCTCGCTGGCGTTGCTTCGGCCATCGTCGCAGGGCGCGCAGGAAGATCACCCCCGCATGGTGTTGCTCTCGCGCATTGCTGTGGTGATCTGGGCAGTCGTGCTCGGAGCATTTGCGCTCGGGCTGTTTGTCATTAAACAAATTGCCGATCTGGATCTGATCAGCCTGGCATTTGGCATGGTGGCTTATACTTACGGGCCAATGCTTGGCATCTTCCTGCTTGCATTGGCGGGACTGCGTCCGCATATCGCGATGCTATGGACTGGTCTGCTTCTCTCCATAGCTCTCACCTTATGGGTGCGACCCGATGCATATGTCTTGACCGCACAATTGCTGGATATGGACCCAATATCCGTGCTCGCGCATCGGCCTAAAATCACCTTTGCCTGGCTGTATCCTATCACGTGCTTGATTACCTTTGGAGCCGGATGGCTTGGAACCAAAGTTCAAACTGCAAAAAAGTTATAGTGTGAGGAAATCTGAATACTTACCTCATTAACTTTCCTGCGTCTTTGCTCAACCCGCTTGATTACGTGGCAGAAAAACCGATCGCGCAGAATCAAGAAGATTCCGCACAGAAACATGAGATTATTTTTCGTCGCGATTTTTTATTTTGTCTTGCCCGGGCACATTCACATTTTTAGGCTCGCGCCATTGACCGCGAGACAAACAGAGACCCCTTGTGAACAAGTTGTGAATAACGTGCAGTATAATATAGGAGTGGAACAAAATCCCGAGAAGATGAAGTTATTTCGGCTTGCGACAAGCAGCTTGCCACTCGGCGTGCGATCTGGATTACTCGACCGTTACGCCACAGCTTCTGTGCGTAAAATACTACGGCCTAGAGATTTATCGATTCCGTTGCACATTGACCACAGTTGCCGAGAAATGATTTCTCAGCAGCCTGGCTATGCATCGCATGCATGGAGTCTCTGGCTCGAAGATGACAATTTCGTAATACCTCTCTGTGGATAAAAGGGTTATGCAGGAACAATATTCACTGATTTGGAAGAAAATTGCGGAGTGCCTGGAGCCGCACATATCGCCTGATACTTATCAGCGCTGGTTTGCTTCCGTGGAGCTTGTGGGAGCGAGCGAGGAGCAGCTTACATTGCGGGTGCCGAACCATATTTATCAGCTCTGGATCGAATCCAACTACATGCCGATGCTGCGCTCTGCGGTGACCGCCACGTTGGGCACCAGTCCGCAAATTTCCTTTCACCATGCCGAGAACGGCCAGCAGAAGATCGAGACTGCGGCGCCGACCCACAATGGCAAGCCGACGAAGATCGAGTCACCCGCAGCAGAGGATCATTCTACGGACGCGAAACAGACGGTGCCGGGTCTGAACCCGCGAAACATTTTCGATGCCTATGTGGTGGGATCGAATAATCAATTTGCGCACGCGGCATGTCTGGCCGTGGCCCAGGCGCCGGCGCGCACATACAACCCGCTATTTGTCTATGGCGGCACGGGGCTTGGCAAAACACATCTCATGCATGCGATTGGCCATTTCATGGTCGGTCGCAAGCGCACCGCGCGGGTTCTCTATCTCACGAGTGAACAGTTTACCAACGAGTTCATCGATGCCATCCAGAATAACAGCCTGGTGAAATTCCGTCGCAGATATCGCCAGGCGGACATTTTGCTCATCGACGATATTCAATTCTTCGCAGGCAAAGAACGCTCGCAGGAGGAATTTTTTCATACCTTCAATGCGCTCTTCGATGGGCACAAACAGATCGTGCTCTCCAGCGACCGGCCAGCGAGCGAGATCTCTAATCTCGAACAGCGTCTGGTCTCGCGCTTCGAATGGGGACTCACTGCGGAACTTCAACCGCCGGATATGGAAACGCGCATCGCGATCCTACGTAAAAAAGCCCAGTCCATGGAGATCAAGATCGATCCTTCCACGCTGGAGTTTCTGGCAGATAAAATCCGCAGCAATGTGCGACGGCTGGAAGGTGCCCTCATGCGGGTGGCATCCTTCGCTTCGCTAAGCGGGCGCGAGGTCACGCAGGAAACCATCGAGCATCTGCTCAAGGACATCCTTCAAGAGGAAGCCCGGCAGACAGTGACCATCGACCAGATTCAACGCCGCGTAGCCGATCACTTCGACATCCGCCTTGCGGACATGACCAGCAAACGGCGCCCGCAGAACATCGCTTTCCCCAGGCAGGTCGCGATGTATCTCTCTCGAGAATTAACCGTGGCCTCACTCAGCGAGATCGGCGATGCCTTCGGCGGACGCGACCACGGCACCGTTCTCCACGCGCACCGATTGGTGAAGACGCGCATGCATGAAGACGACAAATTGCGTCAGATCGTGAAGCTGCTCGATGGCCAGCTCCAGCGCTAAGGTGAGTCCGCATGCCCATACTACATCCGTCCAATCAGCTTCTGCGCATCGCGTTGCTTGACATCACAGCAGATATTTCGATTATCCCTTTGAACTTCAGCGTTCCCGCATCAGCACCGGCTTTTTATTCCACCCGTCCGCTCCATGAAATTTACCGTTAGCAAAGACAAACTCCTCGAAGGTCTCCAAACCGTTCAAAATGTGGTCTCCACGCGAACCACACTACCAATCCTCTCGAATGTGCTTCTGCAAGCTGGGGAAGGCCGCGTGCGGATGACCACCACAGACCTCGACGTCGGCGTTCAAGGCGGCATCGATGCACAGATCGAACGCGCTGGCGCGACCACACTCCCCGCGAGACGCTTGTTTGCAATCATCCGCGAACTCCCCACTGGCGACATCACCGTGGAAGTGGACGCGAAAAACTACGCCACCATCCGCAGCGGCCAGAGCTTGTTCAAGATTCATGGCCTCGCCGAGGACGAATTCCCTCCCCTGCCCACCCTTGCCGAGGCTAAGGAATTCACCCTGCCGCAGAAAGATTTTAAGGATGGACTCAAGAAAACCAGCTACGCAATTTCCACCGACGAAACACGATTCGTGTTAAACGGCATCCTGTGCTGTTTCAAAGACAACAAGCTCACCCTCGTCGCCACGGATGGTCGCCGGCTGGCATTGTTCGATATGGAACTCGAGTTCCCACGCAGCTCCGAGATCGACATCATCCTCCCCACGAAAGCAGTCACCGAATTGCAGCGCATCCTGGGCGATGATGGCGATGTCAAAATCTCGATTGCTTCCAATCAGATCGCGTTCCAGATCGGTGACACCCTGCTTATTTCCAAGCTCATCGAAGGCAACTATCCGAACTACCGCCAGGTAATTCCGAACGAAACCCGCGAACGCATCACCCTCGAGCGCGAGCCATTTCTGCAAGCAGTGCATCGCGTATCCCTGCTGGCCAGCGAGAAATCCAATTCCGTCAAACTTGTTTTTGGAAAAAACAACATCGACATCATGGCGAATACGCCAGAAGTGGGCGAAGCCAAGGAATCGCTGGCCGTCGTGTACAAAGGCAAAGAATTCGCCATCGCGTTCAATCCCGAGTTTCTCATGGCACCGCTGAGGAATCTTTCGAACGATGAGATTTATCTCGATCTTATCGATGAGATGAGCCCCGGCGTGATCAAGATCAACACGCCTTTCCTGTATGTGCTCATGCCGATGCGCGTGAGTTGAAGTGAAGCAACTCGAAATGGGCATCGTCCGGCAACGCTGTGCTCGAACGGTGCTACCTGTAAATTGCCGGTAGCCCTGCCTGAAACATGCCCACGACCATAGTCCATCGGCGGTGTCCGCTATGTCACCGTGACAACTCCTCAACCCCCGCGCTGCCAGCCTCAGTCGATAGATGGCTGCTGAAGCAGTGTCCGCAATGTGATTTTGTCTATCTCGAGAACGCGGCTGCCTATGAGGAGATGACCGCGAAGTTTGCCTGGGAAAAAACTTCCAAGGAAGAAAAGGTCCGTCGAGCCAGAGCCGAGCCCGTGGTGGACAAAGTGAGTGCCACAGTCAAGCAAGCACGACGGCAATTTTTTAAAAGAGACAAACTTGGCAAACTGCTTTCGCGTCATCTTCCTCGTAGCGGCACAGTGGTGGATATTGGCTGCGCAGA
>CBDUBV010000071.1:0-15821 GCA_965365475.1 uncultured Chthoniobacteraceae bacterium
TTCGTAGCTGGGCATTGCCACCAGACCGTCCGGTCTTATACGTTCTCGTGCTCATGATCCATACCCTACGCATGTTGACGTTGACGGAAGGTGTCTCCTATCTGCTGCTGCTTGGCGTGGCCATGCCGCTGAAATATCTGGCTGGTATGCCCATGGCGGTCACCATCGTCGGCTGGCTGCACGGAGTGCTTTTCGTGCTGTTCTCATTGCAGTTGGCTTATGTCTTCTTCCGGGCGAGGTGGTCCATAGCTCGCGGCGCTTTGGTTTTCATCTCCGCGCTGGTACCGTTTGGCTCGTTCGTAATCGACCGGCGGATGCGCGAGTGGGAATAGTCCGGCAAGCTACATCGCGGCTTGCACTGCCTTCAAGTAATCACCGGCGTCAGGGGCGCCTTTGGGCTTGTCGTTGACGACAGCGATGACGAGGTCCAGTTCAGGATGCACTTTAAGAAATGTGCCACCTCGACCACTCATGCGGATGTGTCGGGCGACGCCGTCGCGCTGACTTCCCAGCCACCACCCGAACGAGTAATTATCCTTAAGCCGACTTGTGAAGTGATGCTGGTTCCAGGCATCGTTCGGCCCGCGATGCGCACTTTCTTCTGCATCCGCTGGCACCTGTGGGCGATACAATTCCTGGATAAATTCCGCAGGCAAAAGTTGCTGGTCCCGCCATTTACCTTCCCGCAAAACCAACAGTCCGATGCGGGCAAGGTCTCTCGCGCTTACAGAGAATCCGCCGCCCCAGCCACCCCATTGTCCCTCAAACCCCACCTCATCACGTCCGCCGATGTGCGACAGCAGTTCGCGGTACAAAATCTCTGCGGGGTCCAGCCCGTCATAAAACTTTTCCCGGAGATACTCACCCAGGAAGTTATACGCGTGGTTGTTGTAGGCGTAGTGCGTGCCGGGGCTGTGCGGCTCCAGCTCGAAGTTTGAAGTCATCGACAACATGGTATGCACCGGGGGATTGACCGCCATGCTCTCAACGGGGACTTTCATTTTCAAGTCCAAATGGCTCAAATGCAATAATCTCCCGCAGAGAAGTGATACGATGGATTTGCTGGCTGAGAACAACTGCATGGGCTGACTGATCTCGCCAGAGCTATACACGACTTCGCCTCCGCGCACGATCACCACGTGTCCCGCATCCGGCCCGAGAGCGGCCATTTCTTTATGCAAAATCTCTTTGTCTAGCCCGCGCTTTTTCGGGTGCACATAGCTCCATCGCTCTTCGGGATACACCGGCGGCCTGTCTCCGCACCCCGCAGCCGCCAGCATTGAGACACAGTACGCTGCAATAAGCACGATCCGCATCAGAAAGAATTGATGAACATCACGATCCCGACCACGAAACCCACGATCAGCGCGATCACCAGAAACAGCAAAAAAAGCGAGCGGAACGCTTTTCCTTTACCTCGCTTGCCGCCGCCTGCACCGGGGCGACGTGCTTCGCGGATTTCTTCGATCGCTTCCCGGCTGCGAGGTTCTAACTTGGGCTGCAAATCAGCGACCGGTCGCCAATCCTCCTCGCCCTCGAGCCAGCACAGGGTATCGGACGTGATCTCTTTGCGCCGCCACATGGTCTGCATGTGAGCCAATGTGTAAGGGCCTTTGTTATCACCATTGATCCTTACATGATATCGGGGCGGGAGAGGAACGTGGACGGGCATGGCAATGGGGGTAAATTAACGTTTCTTTAAGCAGTTTCCAGAATTTTGTTGAATGTCGCGCTGGGTCTCATGGCGTCGGATGCGGCCTTATCGTCGGGCATGTAGTAGCCGCCAATGTCCACCGGACGTCCCTGCACCGCGTTCAATTCGCTCACGATCTGCTGCTCCGCGTCCGCGAATTGCTGTGCCAACGGCTCGAACGCGCTTTTCAACCCAGCGTCCTCATCCTGCGCCGCCAGTGCTTGTGCCCAATACATGGCGAGATAAAAATGGCTCCCGCGATTGTCGATTCCCGCGCCCACTTTACGTGCGGGCGATTTATTATTTTCCAAAAACATCCCGTTGGCCTCGTCCAGCGTCCGTGCAAGCACGCGAGCGGCTGAGTGGTCGAATGTCTCGGCCAGATGTTCCAACGAGGCGGCGAGTGCAAAGAACTCGCCCAGACTGTCCCACCGCAGAAAGTTTTCGCTCACAAACTGCTGCACATGCTTCGGCGCAGACCCACCGGCACCGGTCTCAAACAGCCCACCGCCGTTCATCAGCGGCACGATAGAGAGCATCTTCGCGCTGGTGCCAACTTCGAGGATAGGAAACAAATCCGTGAGATAATCGCGCAACACATTGCCGGTCACCGAGATAGTATCCTGCCCAGCCACCATGCGCTCGAGGGTGAACCGCGTGGCAGCCGCAGGCGCGAGCACGCGGATGTCCAGTCCGGTCAATTCTTCCTCTGCGAGCGTGGCATGGACTTTGCGCAATATCTCCGCATCGTGCGAACGGTTTTCATCGAGCCAGAACACTGCAGGCGTATCCGAGAGACGAGCGCGTTTTACTGCCAGCTTCACCCAGTCGCGGATCGCAGCATCCTTCGTCTGACAAGCGCGCCAGATGTCGCCTTTCTCCACAGCATGCTGCAGGAGCGTGGCGCCATCTTCATCCACGATGCGGATGACGCCCGAGGCTGGAGCTTCGAAAGTCTTGTTATGCGAACCATACTCCTCTGCGGCCCGCGCCATGAGCCCCACATTAGGCACGCTGCCGATGGTGCGTGGGTCCAATGCGCCGTGTTCTTTGCAGAACTCGATCACGGTCTGGTACACTCCCGCATAGCTTCGGTCTGGAATCATGGCCAGGGTGTCCTGCGGCTGGCCCTGAGCATTCCACATTTGGCCTGAAGTCCGGATCATGGCGGGCATGGATGCATCGACAATCACGTCGCTGGGCACGTGCAGGTTGGTGATGCCTTTGTCCGAATTCACCATGGCGAGCGCGGGGCCTTCGTGGAGTGCTTTGGCTACATCGGCTTCGATGCGCTCCCGCTCGGTCTTGGGCAAAGCTTGCACCTTGGTCATCAGATCGCCCAGGCCGTTGTTTAAGTTCACTCCGGCTTTCAGCAAAGTGCCCTGGTGCGCGTGGAGTGCTTTCTCAAAATATACCCGCACCGCATGGCCAAAGAGAATCGGATCGGAGACCTTCATCATCGTGGCCTTGAGATGCAGCGAGAGCAGCACGCCATCCGCCCTGGCAGCGCGGATTTGCTCACGATAAAAATCCAGCAACGCACTAAGTCGCATCGCGCTGGCGTCGAGCACCTCGCCTGCTTCGAGCGCGATCCCGTCGCGCAGAGTCTGGATGTCCCCATCCGCCGACACCATCTCGATGCGAGCGATGGTCGGCTTACTCACGGTCATGCTGCGTTCATTTTCAAAAAAATCCCCTTCCTGCATTGAGACCACACGGGTCTTGCTGTCCTTGCTCCATGCACCCATGGAATGCGGATGTTTCCGGGCGTAGTCTTTCACTGCCTTGGGAGCGCGGCGGTCGCTGTTACCCTCGCGCAGCACAGGATTCACCGCAGAGCCGAGCACTTGCGCATAGCGTTCTCTTACTGCGTGCTCCTCTGGCGACGACGGATTCTCAGGAAAATCGGGCAGCGCATACCCCTTTTCTTGAAGCTCGCTAATAGCAGCTTTGAGCTGAGGCACGGAGGCACTGACGTTCGGAAGCTTGATGATATTTGCCTCGCGCTGATGCGTCAGAGCACCCAGGTCCGCGAGGTCGTCCGTATGCCGCTGCTCCGCTGGCAACCGGTCGGAGAACGCCGCGAGGATGCGTGCCGCCACGGAGATGTCGCGCGTCTCCATCTCGATTCCGGCTTTCCGCGCAAAGGCCTGCACGATGGGCAGGAGTGAACGCGTCGCCAACGCAGGTGCTTCGTCTGTCTTCGTGTATAAAATCGTGGGTGCCATTTTGGAAAATGTGAATGGTGAATAGAACAGGGCCAACTCCCTAGGTCTAACCCAAAATCCGCAAAACTTTTCTCATCCGGATTTCGCTTCCGGCGCGTAAACCCCACACGGGATTCTTTATTTTTTCCGCCTAACTTCAAAAAATGTTTGGCAAAAACGGTTTCAGACCGCACATGATTCGCGGTTCATGAAATCCTGCCAGGGAGACAGGCTTCTCATGCTATTGCATATGATAACAAAACACGGACAACCGCAGAAACAGGGCCTTTACGATCCACAATTCGAACACGATGCCTGTGGAGTCGGGTTCCTCGTGCAGATGAAAGGCGTGCCCTCGCACGACATCGTTCAGCATGCGCTCACGATTCTGGTGAATCTGGATCACCGCGGAGCATGCGGCGCGGAGTCCAATACCGGCGACGGTGCCGGCATCCTTATGCAGCTTCCGCATAAGTTTTTGAAGAAAGCCGCTTCGCAGCAGGGCTTCGAACTCCCAGCTCCAGGCGACTACGCGCTGGGCATGCTTTACACTTCCACCGACCCGGACCGGCGGGCTTCCTCGCAGAAGATTTTTGAAAAAATAATTCGCGAAGAAGGCCAGCACATCCTGGGCTGGCGCGATACTCCCACTTGCAACGACTCGCTGGGCGAGACTGCGCGCAGTGCCGAACCGGTGATGCGGCAAATCTTCGTCCAGCGCGATGCGTCCACCGCAGCGGGCCTGGAATTTGAACGCCGACTTTTTGTCATCCGCAAACGCGCCAATTCCGAGATCCGCTTGAGCGGAGTCGATTCGCATTGGTATGTGCCGAGCCTCTCCTCGCGGACGTGCATTTACAAAGGCATGCTCATGACCGACCAGCTTGGGAAATACTATCCCGATCTCTCCGATCCTGACATGGAGACCGCGATGGCACTGGTGCACTCGCGTTTCTCCACCAATACATTTCCCAACTGGGAGCGTTCACACCCCTATCGCTACGTCGCACACAACGGCGAGATCAATACCGTCCGGGGAAATAACAACTGGATGATCGCACGCCAGGCGCTCTTCGCATCGGAAGCCTTCGGCGACGATGTGAAAAAAATCCTGCCCATCATTAATACCGACGGTTCCGACTCCGCGATGTTCGATAACTGCCTCGAGCTGCTGACGCTCTCTGGTCGCAGCCTGCCGCACGCCGCCATGATGATGATCCCCGAGCCATGGGAGAACCATGAATCGATGGACCCGGCCAAGAAAGCATTCTACGAATACCATTCCTGCCTTATGGAACCGTGGGATGGGCCAGCTTCCATCGCGTTCACGGATGGTACAGTGATGGGCGCGGTGCTCGACCGCAATGGTCTGCGGCCTTCGCGTTTCTATGTCACGCACGATGATCTGGTCATCATGGCATCCGAGGCTGGCGTGCTGCCCATCGAGCCAGAGCGAGTCCGCGAAAAAGGCCGACTGCAACCCGGACGCATGTTTCTGGTGGACACCGCGCAAGGCCGTATCATCACGGACGAAGAGATCAAAGGGACTATCGTAAACCAGCATCCTTACCAGCAATGGCTCGATGAACATCATGTTCTTCTTGAGGACCTGCCCGAGCCGCCCCATGTCCACGCGTTGGACCACAAGACCGTGCTGCAACGTCAGCATGCTTTCGGCTACACCTACGAGGACCTGCGCGTGCTCATCGGTCCCATGGGCCTCGACGGCGTGCAGCCTCTGGGCTCCATGGGCACAGATACACCGCTCGCGATCCTGTCTTCGCGTCCGCATCTGCTCTACAGCTATTTTAAACAACTGTTCGCTCAGGTCACCAATCCGCCGATCGATCCGATTCGTGAGGAGATTGTGACTTCCACCGAGACGATGGTTGGCACCGAAGGCAATCTGCTTGAGCCCAAGCCGGAAAGCTGCCGCATGGTCAAGCTGCAACAGCCGATTCTCACCAACGAAGAGCTGGAGAAGCTGCGTCACATCGACCGGGTCGGCTTCAGCAGCAAGACGTTGTCGCTGCTTTTCTCTCCTTCCGACGGGCCCGCCGGTTTGGAGAAAGCGCTCACCCGGCTCTTCCAGGAAGCCGATGCCGCGATAGCTGAAGGCACCAACATCCTCGTCATCTCCGACCGCGGCGTGGATAAAGACCATGTCGCGCTGCCTGCATTGCTCGCCACCTCCGGTCTGCATCATCACCTCATTCGGCAAGGCACACGCACGCTCATCGGGCTCGTGGTGGAGACAGGCGAGCCGCGCGAGGTGCATCACTTTGCGGTTCTCCTGGGTTACGGTGCCACCGCGATTAATCCTTACCTTGCGTTTGAGACTCTAGACGACATGATCCAGCAAGGGCAGCTCAACGGGCTGGACCATTATAAAGCAGTCAAAAATTTCGTGAAAGGCGCGATCAAAGGAGTGGTGAAAACCATGGCTAAAATGGGCATCTCCACGGTGCAAAGCTATCGCGGCGCACAGATTTTCGAAGCCATCGGACTGCGCCGGGATGTGATCGATAGGTATTTCGTGAACACTCCTTCCCGCGTGGAAGGCGTGGGCATGGAAGAGATCGGTATGGAGCTGCTGGCCCGCCACAGTCGCGCTTTCCCGAACCGGCCGGTGGATACTGCGACGCTCGATCCTGGTGGCGAATACCAGTGGCGTCAGGACGGCGAAGCGCATCTATTCAACCCACAGACCATTCATGCTTTGCAAAAAGCGGTGCGCACCGATGCGTATGACATCTACAAGCAATACTCGCGCATGGTGAACGAGCAGGACAGCCAGTTCTTCACGCTGCGCGGACTACTTGATTTCAAAATCGGCGATGCCATCCCCATCGAGGAAGTCGAATCCGAGGAAGAGATTGTCAAACGCTTCAAGTCCGGCGCGATGTCCTACGGGTCCATCTCCAAGGAAGCGCACGAAGCACTCGCCATCGCGATGAACCGTCTGGGCGGCAAATCAAATACCGGTGAGGGCGGTGAGGACCCCGAACGCTACACATGGACCAACGATCTCGGCGATTCCAAGAACTCCGCGATCAAGCAGGTCGCGTCTGGGCGATTTGGTGTCACCAGCTATTATCTCTCGAACGCCCGCGAGCTGCAGATCAAAATGGCGCAAGGTGCCAAGCCGGGAGAAGGCGGTGAATTGCCCGGCAAAAAAGTCTATCCCTGGGTGGCGAAAACCCGACACACCACACCAGGCGTGGGCCTCATCTCGCCGCCGCCGCACCACGATATTTACTCCATCGAAGACCTCGCGGAGCTGATTCATGATCTGAAAAATGCCAACCGCCGTGCGCGTATCAGCGTGAAGCTGGTGTCGGAAGTTGGCGTGGGAACCATCGCTGCTGGCGTTGCGAAAGCACACGCCGATGTCGTGCTCATCAGCGGCTTCGACGGCGGCACCGGCGCATCGCCGCTTTCCAGCATCAAACATGCAGGCATCCCCTGGGAGCTTGGCCTGGCGGAGACGCATCAAACACTCGTGCTCAACAACCTCCGGAGCCGCATCGCCGTGGAGACCGACGGTCAGCTCAAGACCGGACGCGATGTCGCCATTGCCGCTTTGCTCGGCGCGGAAGAGTTCGGCTTCGCCACCGCCCCGCTTGTCACTCTGGGCTGCATCATGATGCGCGTGTGCCACAAAAACACTTGCCCCGTAGGCGTCGCCACACAGGATCCTGAACTTCGAAAGAATTTCACCGGCGACCCCGCGCACACGGTCAATTTCCTTCGTTTCGTCGCGCGTGAATTGCGTGAAATCATGGCGCAACTCGGCTTTCGCACAGTGAATGAAATGATCGGGCGCACCGACCGCCTCGAACCCCGCAAAGCGGTGGAGCATTGGAAAGCCAAAGGCATCGATCTCTCCGCGATATTGTATCAACCGAAAGTCGGACCTGAAGTCGGCCGCTATTGCCAGATCCCGCAGGATCACGGCCTGGACAACTCTTTGGATATTACGCAACTGCTCGAAATATGCCGACCCGCAATCGAAAGCGGTGAGAAAGTGCGAGCGGAATTGTCGATCAAGAATACCGACCGCGTCGTGGGCACAATCACCGGCAACGAAATCACACGTGCACACGGCCCCGGCGGTCTGCCCGACGATACCGTGCATCTCAAGTTCAACGGAAGCGCGGGCCAGAGTTTCGGCGCGTTCTGCCCGCGCGGCATGACGCTCGAACTCGAAGGCGACGCCAACGATTACTTTGGCAAAGGTCTCAGCGGAGGGCGGCTCATCATTTACCCGCCAGCCGCGTCCACCTTCCAGGCCGAGGAAAACATCATCATCGGCAACGTGGCATTCTACGGTGCCACGCAAGGCGAAGCCTTCATCCGAGGCATGGCGGGCGAGCGTTTCTGCGTGCGCAATTCAGGCGTGAAAGCTGTCGTGGAATCCATCGGCGATCACGGTTGCGAATACATGACCGGCGGCATCGTAGTAATTCTGGGGCCTACCGGGCGCAACTTTGCAGCGGGCATGAGCGGCGGCATCGCCTATGTCTTCGACGAGAAAGGCGACTTCCACACCCGGTGCAATCAAGCCATGGTCGCTATCGAATCGCTGGATGACACCGATGTCGCGACGATCCGCGAGATGATCGAGAACCATGCAATCAACACAAAAAGCCAGCGCGCTGCGCGGATGATCGCCGCATGGGAGGAGACCGTGTCGCGTTTTGTCAAAGTGATGCCGCAGGATTACAAACGCGTGCTCACAGCACTCAAGCTCGCCGAAGATTCCGGGCTCACCGGGGATGAAGCGATCAATGCAGCATTTGAAGCCAACGTTCACGACGCATCACGCGCAGGAGGCAACTAGATTATGGGAAAAGCCACAGGATTCATGGAGTTTTCGCGCGAGCTGCCGGCTGATCGCCAGCCGCTGGAGCGGATCAAAGACTGGAACGAATTCCATCTTCACATGGAAGACGAACGTCTTCAGACCCAGGGTGCGCGATGCATGGATTGCGGTGTTCCTTTTTGCCATACCGGCGACCTCGTCAGCGGCATGGCCAGCGGATGCCCCATTCACAATCTCATTCCGGAATGGAACGACCTGGTCTATCGTGGACGCTGGCGCGAAGCACTCGACCGGCTGCACAAGACCAATAACTTTCCGGAGTTCACTGGGCGCGTTTGTCCTGCGCCGTGCGAAGGCTCGTGTGTGTTGGGCATTAACAATCCGCCGGTCACGATCAAGAACATCGAGTATTCCATTATCGAGCGCGGGTTCGAAGAGGGCTGGGTCGTGGCTGAGCCGCCGGCCAGGCGCACTGGAAAAAAAGTCGCCGTCATCGGATCGGGGCCAGCAGGGCTTTCCGCAGCCGCTCAGCTTAATAAAGCCGGCCATACCGTCACCGTGTATGAACGCGCGGACCGCCCCGGTGGACTACTCATGTATGGCATCCCCAACATGAAACTCGACAAGGAGCAGGTGGTCATGCGCCGCATCCGTTTGCTTGAAGAGGAAGGTATCACCTTCGTGTGCAACGCGGAAGTGGGCAAGGATGTGGATGCAAAAAAATTGGTTGATGAGCACGACGCGGTCATCGTGTGCACTGGCGCCACGAAACCACGCGATCTCCCCATCCCCGGACGCAACTTGAAGGGCATCCATTTCGCCATGGAATTCCTCTCCGCCAACACCCAGACCGTGCTGGCAAAAAACGGAGCCACCGCGCCCATCTCCGCTGCGGGGAAAAATGTTGTCATCATCGGCGGTGGCGATACCGGCACCGATTGCGTCGGCACCAGCCTGCGTCACGGCTGCCAAAGCGTCACGCAACTCGAGATTCTTGCCAAGCCACCATTGGAGCGCGCGCCGGGCAATCCCTGGCCCGAATGGCCGAAGGTGTACAAAATGGATTACGGCCAGGAAGAAGCCGCTGCGAAATTCGGAGACGACCCGAGGCAATATCTCAAGACCGCCACGCATTTTGAAAGTGACGACGCAGGCAACGTCAAGGCTGTCCACATCGTCGATGTCGAATGGGTGCGCAACGAGCAAGGCCAATTCCTGCCAAATCCGATTGCCGGCACCGAGCAAGTGCTACCCGCCGAACTCGTTCTACTAGCCATGGGATTTCTTGGTCCCGAGCAGCCCCTGCTCGACGCACTCGGAGTCGAGCGCGACCTGCGCTCGAACATCCATGCGGTGTTTGAGAAATACACAACAAACGAACCCAAGATTTTTGCTGCCGGTGATTGTCGTCGCGGACAAAGCCTTGTGGTTTGGGCGTTTAATGAAGGCCGCGGTGCAGCGAGAGAATGCGACCGGTTTCTGATGGGTTACACGTCACTGCCGTAAGCTCGCTCACAGTTCATAAGATGAGCCGAACTCCGGCAGCTCAGCATCGATGCCATGCTTTGCATGAATTAGTTGCTTCAAGGCCTCTCGTCCACGCGTCTCTCCGTGATTGAGAAACACTCTCGGCATACCTGCGCTCATCTTCTCCAGCCAGGCCAGCAGATCGGTCTGACCCGCGTGCGCACTGAACCCGCCGAGCGTGCGCACCCGGGCTCGCACCGCCACTGCATCCCCGTGGATTTTTACCATCTCTGCGCCATCGACCAGCAGCCGTCCAAGCGACCCCTGCGCTTGGTAGCCAACGATGAGCACAGTCGCTTCGGGTCGCCACAGGTTTTGTTTGAGATGGTGCAATATGCGCCCCGCATTGCACATGCCTGCCCCCGCCATGATCAGACACGGCCCCGGCACATGATTCAGCGCCATGGATTCCGCTGCGGTTTGGCAAAACGTCAGCGAGCTGAGGTCCTCAGTGAGAGGATGGTCTTCCAGCAGAGTGATCATTTCCTCATCATACAACTCTCGATGGCGTCCATATACAGCGGTCGCTTCGATGGCCATGGGGCTGTCCAGATAGAGCGGGAACTTTTCCACGCGGCCGGAGCGAAACATTTTTGCCAGCAGAAATAAGAGTAGCTGCGCACGCCCCACGGCGAATGTCGGCACCAGCAGCTTGCCCTTGGAAGCCACTGTCTCGCGGACAATCTCTTCAAATTCCGCCACCGTCTCAGCAAGCGACCGGTGATCGCGGTCTCCATAGGTCGATTCCATCACCACCGCATCCGCAGTAGTAAAACCCGCAGCATCTTGCAAAATTGGAGCCCCTGTCGGTCCCACATCACCTGAAAACACCACACCCCTGCCATCCACTTCAAGTCGGATACTAGCGGACCCCAGCAGATGACCGGCTTCCACAAACTCTGCCGTGCATCCCTCGCCAAGCACGATGGGCGAGTTGTAATTCACATGCACCAATTGACCGAGTATTTGCTCCACATCCTGGAGCGAAAACAACGGCGGCTCAGGCGGCAGGCCCGCCCGCTGGCGTTTGCGGTTCAGACGCTCGTTATCATATGACTGAATCTTCGCAGCATCTCTAAGTATGATTCCGGCGATGTCGGCACTCGCGGGCGTGATGTATATCGGCCCTTTGTAACCAGCTCGCACAAGCAAAGGAAGCCGACCGATGTGGTCCAGATGCGCGTGGGTGATGAGCACCGCAGTCAGCGAGGAAACACTCAGCTCCGGCGGCACGATATTTTTTTCTTCCACAGTGCGCGACCCTTGGAACATCCCACAATCCACCAGCAGATTCGCATGTCCGCTTTGCACCAAGGTGCAGGACCCGGTGACCTCCCCCGCCGCGCCTAAAAAAGTTAGTTTCATAAATTTATAGCCCTGCTTGTTTTAGCAATTCGCACAGTTTGGTCGAACGCTTATGCGCAGCTTCCGTCGTTAAATGATAATTACTATCGTAAAAGTCATCAGCCGGGTAAAAAAAGTCTGCGGGTTTGCCAATCACGCCGATGCCCTGGCTCTTGAGCGTCTCGACCAGTTCCGACTGCGCCTGCAAAGCCAGCGGAGTATCGTATTCCGAGCAGTGCACGGTGTTCGGAAAAGAGACATACATTCTGATTCCCTTCTTCTCGCACCACTTTGCAAAGTCTTTTATCTCCCGCAGTTGAACATTAGTTCCGGGTTGGCACAGGAGTTGGATCGGCCCCAGCGAAGTGACGGCAGCCAGCTGAACGGGTTCCCGCGTGGCGCGATGATGCCCGGTCATGTTGCCCCTGGAATCCAGCATTTGGCTGGCTCGCATGGCAGCCTTGCGAAATCGGTTGGCGGTTTCCTCATCGTAGGAAAAAAAAGCATCCGGAAGCATCGAGAGAGGTGCTGCCAGCATGATCTCTGCCCGGCGATCCTTATTGATTTTGTCGAGAAATTTGCCGGACCGATTCAACAGATAATTCGCCGAGACGGAATTAATCTTAAGGGGAAGTTCATAATATATATACTCGCTGACCAACAAAGCTGTGTCCCCTTTCTCCAATACGCGTTTGGCTTCGTAAAAATGATAATCCAAAGGCAGTGCTGCGTGACTGGCAAAATTGAGTGTCGGCATGTGCAGGCACGCTTCGAGGACATTCGTGTCGATGCCGTAGAGCGAAGCGGACCCTCCTATCACCACCATCTTGCCAGCGTCGATTTTCCGGGCGGCAGCGCGTTTGGGCACGTACCAGCCCATGATCGATGGCGTGGACATTGCGCTCCATTTGCCCTCTGCGGCCTCAACTGCTTTGATCCAGCCAGTGTAGGACGCGAAACTGCCGAGGATTAAACCCGCAAGGTAGAACGCAAATTTCATACTTAAAAATTGAAGTATAGGAACGGTGTGGGCACTGCCTGGAAAAATCTGTGCACAACCAGAAACAACAGAACACCCATGAGCACACCATGCAGAAGACCAGGCCGCCAAGCCAGCCACGGACGCGGCGTAGTATCTTCCAACACTGCGTTTTCGTTGGCGAAATACTGTTGCGTAGTGGGCAGTAGAAGCACGGCCAGCGTGAGCAAGGAGAACCACCAAATTTTCATGGACCCACGGAAGACATTTGCCAGATGCCAGGGCAACTCTTCACCGCCGCCCCCGGTGAGCATGCTGAACACAGCCATGGCTTGTTGAAAATTGTCTGCCCGGAAAAATACCCAGGCCACCACGACACAAAGCACGGTTAGCAACCACCATACGGGCCGCAGCAACCTTTCCGGCCAACTGCCTGGCTTCGCGTCCATACCGAGCTGAAACATCACAAACACCCAGAACCGGTGAATGCATAAATACAACCCGTGAAGAAATCCCCACGCGACAAAAGTCCATGCTGCACCGTGCCACAAGCCGCCCAGCAACATGGTGACCATGAGATTCACGTAGCGCCGCGTCCGTCCACGCCGGTTGCCTCCGAGCGGAATGTATAAGTAATCCCGCAGAAAACGTGAAAGCGTGATGTGCCATCGCCGCCAGAATTCCGCTATATTCGTGGCGCGATACGGCGCGTTGAAATTCTGCGGCAAGACAATTCCGAACATCCGTGCGAGCCCGATGGCCATGTCGGAGTATCCGGAAAAATCGAAGTAGATTTGAAATGTGTACGCGATCACACCCACCCATGCGTTTACCGCGCCAAACGTAATGCCGTCGCTCACTCCGCTGTAGAATGCGTCTGCATACTCCGCACTCACATCCGCCAACACCATTTTCTTAAAAATACCTACGAGAAATATCGAGCTGCCCACTACCAGATTGCGCCACGCAATGGTGAACCCCGTGCGCGCGATCTGCGGCAGCATCTCGTAATGATGCACGATAGGCCCCGCGATGAGCTGTGGAAAAAAACATACAAAAAATACGTATTCCAAAAATTCATAGCGTCCCGCCACGCCCTGTCTGCAATCCACCAGATACGCGATCTGTTGGAAGGTGAAAAAGGAAATGGCCAATGGAAGCACCAGGTGCAGCAGCGGAAGATCGATCGAAAACAGCCAGCCCAGCGAGCCGAGAAAAAAATCCGCATACTTGAAATAACCGAGCAAAGCGAGATTGAACGACACACCCAGCACCACCCACACTCGTTTTCCTCCCTCGGATTCAGGGCGGATGCGCCGCCCGATAAAGAAATTCACCAGCACCGATCCGAGCAGTAGCAACACATAAGGAGGAGCCCACGCGCCGTAAAATACAAGGGAAGCCAGGGTCAGCCAGGACAGTTGCAGAGTGCGTCGTAGTTCGCTGCGAGGAATGAGGCCGCTCAGAAAAAATCCCGCTACCACGATGGGCAGGAAAATGCTCAGAAAAGGTAGCGAATTGAATAGCATGCGGGCGGCAAAGTTTTTTCAGTCCACTCAGGCATATGCAAGCCACTAAATGCGGGAGCAAAACAGAAAGTTGCTCTCGGCCCGATCCCTGGGGCATTATGGTCCATCTCATGGAAGTCACCCCAGCAGCATCCACCGACACACCGGACCGGGTTCTGGTCATTATGGCGCATCCGCGCAAGGATAGTTTCTGCGCGGCTTTGGCCCGTGCATATACGGAACGGGTTTCCACGAGCTGCGAGACCCGCACCCTCCATCTGGGCGATCTTGTATTTAATCCCAATGTTGTGGAGCCATCGCCGGTATTGCAGCCGCTTGAGCCCGATCTTATCGAAGCTCGCAAGCTGCTATTCTGGGCGAATCACTGGGTGATCATTTTCCCGACTTGGTGGGCCACGATGCCTGCCATGCTCAAGGGATTCTTCGACCGGGTCTTGCTTCCCGATGAGGCATTTCTTGAAACCGACAAAGGTTATAAACCACTGCTGACCGGGCGCACCGCGCACCTGATTACCACTATGGATACACCGGAATGGGTGTATCAATTTATCTACCGCAGTCCGGGCATTCGTGCCATCGCACACGGCACTCTGGGACTCTGCGGAGTGCGTCCTGTGCGGGTCACGCGGTTTGCCGCCGTCCGCCATTCGACTCCGGCCATGCGAGAGCGATGGCTTGAAGACGTGAGACGCGAAGCTGAGGAGCTGCCAGCATGGAAACACCGATTGCGTCAGCCGCCTGCGCTCTTTAGCTGGCTGCGAATTTCCCGGCTGCATTTTTATGCAATGACTTTGCTGGCTTACGGACTGGGTTCGCGCGCTGCGGTGCTGCACGAAGGCGCCGCATTCCAGTGGCCGATTTTTTGGGTCGGATTCGGTATTCTGTTTCTTATTGAATGGGCGTCCGTTCTCACAAACGAAATCCACGATCTTCCTTCGGACCGGTTGAATAAAAATCACGGTCCTTTTACTGGTGGCTCGCGCGTGCTGTGCACTCGTGCGCTGGATGTCGCCAGCGTAAAGAGAGTGAGATCGTGGGCAGCCGGACTCGCGGCTCTGCTCGGGCTCGCTCTGATTCCGTTTCTGGCGGAGAGCTCCAAAGTATCATGGTTCCTGGCTCTCGGGGTGGGATTGGTGTTGGGGATCGGCTACACCGCGCCGCCGATGCAACTGGGATGGCGCGGGCTGGGGGAAACCACCGTGGCGTTCACTCACAGTATATATATGGTCTTGTGCGGCTGGATTATTCAGGGTGCAGCCGGGGCACATCCCACGCCATGGATGATGGGTCTTCCCATGGGGCTGGCCGTTTTTGCCGCCAATCTACTTGCGGGTGTGCCGGATTACGATGCGGACAAGGCTGTGGGCAAGCGCAGCCTGCCGGTCATCCTGGGCATCCGCACCGCGACCATACTGGCCACGGTCGCCGCAGTTGCAGCGGGAGTTTTTGGAATAATCATTGCGGGAGTTTACGACAGTCTGCCGTCGGCACCTGTGGCTTATTTATTTGGCATCCATCTGCTCATTCTTACGGGTGCGGTAGGTTATTTTACCACGACGCAATCCACATGCCGCCGCATCGACGGGCTGTTGTTTTTGGCATTGAGCTTCATCTTGTGGTTCGTGCTGGTTCCTTTATTGCGACTGACTTAAGACTGGCATAGTAGCTTGACCAGCGAGGTCGCTAAAACAAATCGGAAAGGGCGGAGCGCAGCCCT
>CBDUBV010000072.1:0-15407 GCA_965365475.1 uncultured Chthoniobacteraceae bacterium
CACCAGACTCCAGATCGGATAAATGCCGATGCGCGTGCGGTGAGCCAGCAGGCTTTCAACATGTGCGATGGTGGAATAAATTTCTCCGGGGCTTTGGGTGGGGCGGGGATGCACCTTTGGGCTCCACGCCCGCCAGCATTGGCTTCGGACGATCCGCAGAAAGACTGCGCCGGGTGACGAGGCGAAGTTGCTGCGCCACCCTCGAGTAGTCGGTATGCTCTTCGGAGACGCTTGTGTTTGACACGCGTGGGCGCACTGCGACACTTTCCACATCTATGGCTTATGATCTTATCGTTATTGGCGGCGGCCCTGCAGGCTACGTGGCAGCGATCCGCGCAGGGCAGCTCGGCAAAAAAGTCGCATGCGTGGAAAAAGAACGCGCTGGCGGTACTTGTCTGAACTGGGGGTGTATTCCGACCAAATCCCTGCTGCGCAATGCCGAGCTATATCAGATCATGCAGCACCGCGCGGAAGACTTCGGGTTTTCCTTCGACAACCTCTCGTATGATTGGTCGAAGATCATCGGCCGCAGCCGCGACGTGGCGGATAAGAACGCAGCAGGCATCGAGTATTTATTTAAAAAGAACAAGGTGGATTACATCCTCGGCACCGGCACGCTCGAGAAAGCGGGCTCGGTGAGTGTGGCAAAAAAAGACGGCACCACAGAATCGTTGCACGCGCCGAAGATTCTGCTCTCGACCGGAGTCACGCCGCGCCCGATGCCCGATTTCGCATTTGATGGTAAAACCGTGATTAGCAGCAAGGAAGCGATGATTTTATCCGAACAACCCAAATCGATGTTGATCATCGGTGCGGGTGCGATCGGCGTGGAGTTTGCTTATTTCTACAATAGTTTCGGAACCAAGGTGACGCTTGTGGAGATGATGCCAGAGATTCTTCCGGTCGAAGACGTGGAAGTGTCGCAGACTTTAAAAAAATCCTTGGTGAAACAAGGCATCAACATTCTTACCAGCACCAAAGTCACGCAGGCCAATCAGAAAAAGGGCGGCGTGGAAGTGGTTGTCGATACGAATGGGAAATCCGAGACGCTCACTGCGGATGTCTGTCTGGTAGCCATCGGTGTGCAGCCCTTGCTGCCGGGCGGGAAGCTCGTGCCGAAGCTCTCCGAGCGAGGATACATCGAGGTGAATGACCGCTATGAGACCAGCCTCGCTGGCGTGTATGGTGCGGGAGACATCATCGGGCCGCCCTGGCTCGCGCACGTGGCAAGCTGGGAAGCGATCCAGGCGGTGGACGGGATGTTCTCAGACCATAAGCCAAAGAAAATTTCTGTCTTTCCCGGGTGCACGTACTGTCACCCGCAAGTCGCCAGCGTGGGCTTGACAGAACGTGCGGCGAAGGAAAAAGGTCTCGCGTTTAAGGTGGGCAAATTTCCCTTCTTAGCCAGTGGCAAAGCCCGTGCGATTGGGGAGAACGAAGGCTTTGTAAAACTCATCCTCGGAGCGGAACATGGTGAAGTGCTGGGCGCTCACATAATTGGTCCGGAAGCCACGGAGATGATCGCCGAGTTGGGCCTCGCGATCACGCTGGAAGCCACGCACGAAGAGATCGAAGCCACGATTCACGCCCACCCTACGCTTAGCGAGGCGGTCCATGAAGCCACGGGTGCGGCTTACGGGCAGGCGATCCATTTTTGATGTGGCAATCGCACAGGTCGGCGGTTGACAACACCTCGAAACTGAGTTCAAGAAGGGCGTGCATCATTATATGAAAAAATTATCCATCCTGTCGGTGTTGCTGCCAGTCGCATTGTTGTTACTGCCCGGTTGTGCGGCGTTGAAAAAAGTCACGCCTTCCGGCCCATTTGATTCACCGGCGTACCGGGCGAAGAATCCTGCGAACGTGCGGGTGAAAGTCTCTCTGCAGAACCGCATGGTGTATGTGATGGAAGGCGACCGACCTCTGCTCGTCACTCCCACGGCTATCGGCAAGCCGGGCAAAGAGACGCCGAAAGGGCATTTCCGCGTCACTCGCAAAGAGGCCAACAAGCGTTCCTACACGTATGGCTTCTGGGTGCGCGGCGAGGAGTATGTGCCCGGCAAGAGTTCCCAGCGGCCTCCCGGTGGGAACTGGCGTTACGTCGGCTTCCCCATGCCTTACTGGGTGGAGTGGATGCCAGCGTATGGTTTCCACACGGGTTCGGTCTGGCCAACACCGCGCACCATGGGTTGTTTGCGGTTGCATAAAAATGTCGCGCCCAAGTTCTTCGATCTCGTAAGGGTGGGCACTCCGGTTCACATCGCCGAGACTCAACCCGAGGATCAGACACTGGGCCGCAATGTGCGTCGTCCATCGGATTACGCCGACCCAGACCCGCATCCCGCCATCCTCACCAGCTCCCGGGCCTTTACCGCGCCTGCCGGACGTCTGTATGAGGATTGACATGACCGCTCCCGCCAAGCCAATTCCTAAACCCCGCGTGAATCTCCGCACGCCGGAGGTGATGAAAATTGTGCAAGCTGAGGTGGAGCAACACTACCGCAGCCTGGTCGTAGAAAAAATCCGCGAGCGCGGAGGGCAGATCACCGTGCGGGGTGTCACGGTGAAATTGGCCAAAGAGTTCGGCTTCTGCTACGGCGTGGAGCGCGCCATCGACCTGGCGTATGCAGCGCGGAAAGTTTTCAAGGACAACCGGATGTTCATCCTCGGGGAAATCATTCACAACCCCGAAGTCAATGCGCAGATACGGGCTCTGGACATCCGCAACATCATCGGTGCAAATCGTGAGGCGGAACTCTCCGAGTTGCGCGAAGACGATGTGGTGATCGTGCCGGCTTTCGGTGCAGAAGTCGCGGTGGTGAAGGAAATTCGCGACAAGGGCTGCTATGTGGTCGATACCACCTGCGGCGATGTGATGAGCGTGTGGAAGCGCGTGCGCCAGAACGCGAAGGATAAAGCCACATCCATCATTCATGGCAAAGCCGACCACGAAGAGACGCGGGCCACCAGCTCTCACGCAGTGGGCGAGGGCAACGGGCATTACCTCGTAGTGCTGAATCTGGAAGAGACAGACATCATCTGCGATTACATCCGCAATGGCGGAGACAAAGCCGCTTTCTTGCAGCGGTTTCAGGGCGCCACTTCGCAAGGGTTTGATCCTGATCTGCATCTGCGCACGGTGGGCGTGGCGAACCAGACCACCATGCTGCGCGGAGAAACCGAGGAGGTGCAGCGTCGCATCCGCCAGGCCATCGCGGATCGCGATGCAGGCGAGCTGACCAATTACAGATTTTTCGATACCATCTGCGGAGCGACGCAGGATCGGCAGGACGCGCTCAGTCGCATGCTCAATGAGCCGATGGATTTGCTGCTCGTCGTCGGCGGCTACAACAGCTCGAATACCTCGCATCTCGCGGAGATGGGCGAGCAGAAGTTGCCCACCTATTTCATACGCGGCGGCACACGGTTACAATCTGCCGATAGCATTGTGCATTTCGATCTGCATGCAAAACAAGAGATCGAATCGCGAGGCTGGTTGCCGCAGGGAGACATCGTTGTAGGCATCACGGCAGGGGCTTCCTGTCCGAATAATCTGATCGAGGAAACGATTCTGCGCGTGTTCGAACTTCGCGGCATCGGTTGCAATGAAGTTCTCTGCGCCTGATTTTTCTGCTGCGAGATTTTTCCTGATTGCCGTCCGGCATTCGCAGTCGTAACACATCTCACTCTCATGCATACCAAGTTATATATTCCCGGTCCCATCGAGGTCTCGCCCGCTACATTTCAGGCGCTCTCGCAGCCCATGATCGGCCATCGCACCAAGGATTTTCAATCCCTCTACAGCGACACTCAGGCACCGTTGCAGGCATTGTTCGGCACCACGCGTCCCGTGTTTCTTTCCACATCCTCCGCTTGGGGAGTCATGGAAGGCGCGATTCGGAATCTGGTAAAAAAGAAAGCGCTCAACTGCATGTGTGGCGCGTTCTCGGATAAATGGCTGGACGTGACCCGGCGTTGCGGCAAACAAGCGGACGGATTGCAAGTGGAGTGGGGCCAGCCGATCACACCTGAACTGCTCGAAACCGCTCTGGCCACGGGGGAATACGACACCGTGACCCTCGTCCACAACGAGACGAGCACCGGCGTGATGAATCCGCTCGCGGACTTGTGTGCTGTGATGAAGAAATATCCGGACGTGTTTCTGATCGTGGACACGGTCTCTTCTTTCTCCGTTGTCCCGATTGCGATGGATGATCTCGGTATCGATGTGTTGCTCACGGGCAGCCAGAAAGCGTTGGCACTGCCGCCCGGTCTGGCATTGTTCGCAGTGAGCGAGCGCGCCATGCAGCGCGCGGCGACCATGGAGGATCGCGGGTATTATTTCGACTTTGTCGAGTTCCAGAAAAACGCGGAATCGAACATGACGCCCAGCACGCCTACCATCCCGCACATCTATGCGCTGCGGGCGAAGCTTCAGGAGATCGAGGCCGAAGGGCACCAGGCGCGGTTTGCGCGGCACAGTCAGTTGAACGACATGGTGCATGAGTGGGTGCGTCGCAACGGATTCGAATTTCTCGCGCCGGAAGGCTACCGATCCAAAGCTCTCACCTGCGTGAAGAATAATCGCGAGATCGATGTGGCTGCGTTCGTGCGGACATTGCGCGTTGAGCACCATATCGCCATCGATGGCGGCTACGGGAAGCTGAAGGGCACCACCTTCCGTGTCTCCAATATGGGCGACGAAACTCCTCAGAGCATCGAGCATCTTCTCGCCTGCATGGATGCTTCGCTGCCCGCTTGATCATGAAATATCGGACTTATAAAAATACAAACCTCAAGGTGAGCGAAGTGGGCTTCGGTCTATGGACTGTGTCCACCGGTTGGTGGGGAAACTTCACCGATGGAGAAGCGGTGGACCTCATGCATACGGCATTGGACCTGGGTGTTACCTTGTTCGATGCGGCGGACACGTATGGAGACGGGCGCAGCGAGGAACTGCTGGCCCGGGCATTCCGCGAGCAGCGCGACGAGATCGTGATCGCGACCAAGATCGGATACCTTTTCGAGCAGGACACCGAGCGGCGCGGTCAGCGGGAACGGGCCAAGGATTTCTCGCCCGCGCACTTGCGACAGGCCACGGACGCTGCCTTGCGACGGCTCAAGACCGACAGAGTCGATCTCATGCAGTTGCACAATATCGAGATGGATACCATTTACTCCGACGAGACCTGGAGCACGATGGAGGACCTGAAGCGCGAGGGGAAAGTGCTGCACTACGGCATGGCACTCGGCCCCGCAATTGGCTGGAAGTATGAAGGCATCCGCTGCATCGAGGAGCGCAACATCACGTCCGTGCAGCATATTTACAACATGCTGGAGCAGGAGCCGGGAAGAGCCATTCAGGCAGCAGCGGAGGAGCGGGATACGATGTTCCTCATCCGTGTGACGCATTCCTCCGGAATGCTTGAAGGTCACTATGATGAAAACACCACGTTCCCACCGGGCGATCATCGCAATCACCGCCCGAAGAGCTGGTTGATTAACGGGGTGAAAAAAGTGGAGCAATTGCGGTTTCTGGAAGGGCCCGATCGCACACTCGGGCAGGCTGCTTTGCAATGGCTGCTGGCCGATGCGCGCGTGGCTTCCACGTTGCCCAATATCTATAACGAAGAGCAACTGCGGGAGTTTGCCGCAGCACCCGAGACGCCGATGTTGAGCGCGGAGGAGCTGGCCAAAGTGGACGAACTTTTCTTGCAAAACTTCGGCGTGGACGAAGAGCCAGGAAAATTTAAAGGCACCATGACGCTCGAAGCCACGGTCTAGTGCATGCGCGATGCAACTGCTCGACCTGAGCTTTCCTCATCCGGCCGACAACATCGCCCTGGATGAAGCTCTTCTGCTCGACGCGGAAGAGAATGCCCACGCCGAGCCGGTGTTGCGTTTGTGGGAATCGCCTGTGCCATTTGTAGTGCTCGGCCTGGCCGGGCGTGTGGCTGAGGAAGTCGATATAGATGCCTGCGAGCAAGACGGCATCTCGATTCTTCGTCGCACCAGTGGCGGCGGCACGGTGGTGCAGGGCCCAGGTTGCCTGAACTATTCCTTCATCCTGCCCTTCGGCCTTGAGCCCGCGTTGCAAGGCATTCATTCCTCCAACGCATGGATACTTGGACGCATCGCGCAGGCACTTTCCGAGTTGTGCGGACGCACCGTGCACATGGAAGGCACCAGCGACCTGGTCCTGGACGGACGCAAATTTTCTGGCAACGCGCAGAAGCGCAAACGTCGTTGGCTGCTTTTTCACGGCACCATTCTCAGCGGATTTGATTTGCAATGGATTGTGAAATATTTGCGTCAACCTCCACGCCAGCCCGAATATCGAGCCCAACGCGCGCACGCGGATTTCGTGCGCAACTTTCCTGCATCGCTCGGGTGCATCCGTGCAGCGTTGGTGAAAGAATGGGAAGCATACAAGCCATACGAGTGGACCTCCAGCCTCTCGGCCCGATGCACGGAGTTGCAGCAAAAACAGTTCGCCCTCGCCGAGTGGAACTACAAATTCTAACCCGCGCGAATGAGCATCCGCAGCTCACGGACCCTGATATAATCAGGCTTAGCCGCTGAATAAATGGTTGACAGAGAATGGGTCAATCGCAATAAACACACTACCAGCCGCAACTCTGCGTGGAGCCTTTTCATTGTAGCTTAACTGCGGATGGTCAACCAACCAAACCAACCATTCGCATTACATTACCTCTATGAACAAAGCAGAACTCGTCGCGTCCGTTCAGAAAACCCTCGGTGCAGACACCAGCAAGGCAGAAGCCGAACGCGTCATCGCAGCAGTGATCGACGGAATCAAAGGCGGCTTGAAAAAAACCAAAGTGGTCCAGCTTATCGGCTTCGGCACTTTCAAAGTCGTCAATCGTAAAGCCCGCACGGGAGTGAACCCGAAGACAGGCGACAAGATTAAGATCAAAGCTTCCAAGAGCGTGAAATTCAGCGCCGGCAAAGACCTTAAGGCCAAGCTCTGACATCAATTCCCCCTCCGACCGAGAAACCCCGTTTCGCCATTCGGCCTAACGGGGTTTCTTATGTCGCGAGCTTTGTCTTGTCTGACTTCGCAACTGGATGGGCTCCCCATCGATGAAAGATAGCAAAATCGCAGTAGTAGGCGCAGGCGCCATCGGCCTCTACTACGGCGGACTGCTGGCTGCGTCGGGTTACGACGTCCATTTTCTTTTACGATCCGATTACGCCGCCGTGCGTTCTGGCGGAATCCGCATTCGCTCGGGTGAAGTCGAAGTGCAGGTGAAAGACGTCCACGCACATGAATCTTCAAAATCCATCGGGCCGTGCGACTATGTATTTATCGGCCTGAAAACGACTTCTAACGAGGTCTTGCGACATCTGCTGCCACCGCTGCTCGGCCCCGGAACCCGGCTGTTAACATTGCAGAACGGACTCGGCAACGAGGCCTGGCTCGCCTCACATTTTCCACATCATCCGGTATATGGCGCGTTGTGTTTCGTCTGCCTGAACCGCACGGCGCCGGGCGAGGTCGAGCATTTCGGGCATGGCACCGTCTCTCTTGGTGCGCATGAAGATGCAGACCCTGCGGACGGACAGCAGTTGCGCGATGCATTTCTCGCCGCCGGAGTTGAAACACATTACGTGGATAATCTCGCTTTGGAACGCTGGAAAAAACTCGTGTGGAATGTGCCTTTCAATGGACTCGCCATTGCGGCCAACAATGCCACCGTGGACATCGTTTTACAAAGCCCGCAGCTTCGGCAGGAAGCCGAAGCGTTGATGCTTGAAGTGATTCAGGGTGCGGCCGCACAAGGCCTGCACATTGATCGCAGCTACGCAGACTTCCAGATGCAGCGCAGCGAATCCATGGGCGCGTATAAAGCGTCGAGTCTCATCGATCATCTTGCGGGCAAACCTGTCGAGGTGGAATCGATCTGGGGTGAACCCTTGCGCCAGGCACAGAGCAAAGGGTGCGCACTGCCCAGGCTCGCATTATTGTATGCGCTTTTGAGCCGCATCTGTATGAAGTGAGGATTCATCTATGAAACTTAGCGACTATCTGCTGCCGGGAACGCGCACCCTGCGACGACGCGTGGAAGAACTTCAAACCCGCATCCGCTCGCTACGAGAGACCCGCGACGGTTGGAAGGTGCGAGCCAAGACTGCCGAAGCAGCTTTTAAAAAATGCAACCGCACATTCCAGACCGACCCGCATCGCACGCGTGGGATTCTGGAAGAAGTCCTTCGCGAGTATGCGGAACGCACAGGCTACACATTCCCGGTGCCTGTATTTCATGGCATCGATATTGAAGACGACATGATCTGGTCGGGGAACACGCGCGCCTATTTCACCGCCGGGCTGGGTGCTTTCGAACACGTGAAGAAAGCCGCAGAAGTGTGCGACATGGCTCCTCACCGCATACTGGACCTGCCTTGCGGACATGGGCGTGTGGCACGTTTCCTACGCGCCTGGAGGCCTGATGCCGCGTTGCTGTGTGCCGACATTCAGGAGCATGGAGTCGTGTATTGTTCGCAACATCTCCAAGCCATTCCGGTAAAAAGCCATGAAAATCCGGAGAGAATCCATCTGGATGAACCGGTGGATCTTGTCTGGGTCGGGTCGTTGTTTACACATTTGGGAGAGCATCGGATCGAAGCTTTTCTGCACAAGTTTGCGCAGATTCTTAAAGCCGGTGGAGTTCTTGTATTCACCACGCACGGGGAGAAAGCACTGGCGCGTTTGCAAGCAGGCGAGACGTATCACCTGCGCAAATGCGATCCGGATGCTGTGTGCAAGGAAGTGGCCGCGCTGGGATTTGCCTATCGCGCCTACCATTACTCTCCGGATTACGGGGTTTCGTTTGGGACCCGGAATCACATGGAATCATTAGGAGAAAAAGTTTGCGGCTTTGAGAGCGTGAGCTTCGAAGCGGGCGGATGGGGCGCGCACCAGGACGTGCACGTGTGGAGACGCGCAGGCCAGTGATCGACACGTGACAGGGGGTTGGCGATCCAAGGCTGAATTCTGGTCTCATGCGCGGGAAGGATGAGATAGCTTATAGTAAACAATGATCTGTGGATGCCTGGTGTATTATAAGCAGTGATTAAAATGGATAAATGGAGAGGTCGTAAACAAAAAATCTAATATCAGTCACAAGCTGGCATTGATGCTGCTTTGTTGGTTGGCCCAACCGACCATTATGAAAAAATTGTTTTTATCCACGATTGTCACCCTCACTGCAGCTCTTCCAATTTTTGGCCAGGAATTCCGTCTGGTTGGAGATGCGCCTTACAACTCAAATAGCGGACGCGTCCTTCTCTACCGGACTCCTTCCGGAGGTGTCGAAGAGCTGGCTGCAACATTACAAAAACCTGTTTCCGAGACGAATTCATTTTTTGGTGCGAGCTTTGGAATTCAGGGCACTACAGCAGTCATTGGTGCCTATGGCACGGATTCCGGTCGCGCCAATATCGGAGCTGCATATGTTTATCGCAATCTTGACACGCTTGTGGGGACTCCCGCCGCTGATTTGAAACTGGCCGCTACCGACCAGACCAATCACTCTTTATTCGGAAGTGTAGTTGAATATAAGGGGTCCACGGCAGCAATATCTGCTCCGGGGAAAGGCAGCGTGTATGTCTTTCGTAACCTGGATACTGGAACGGGGACGAAAACGCAGGACGCACAGCTCACGCTTTCAAGCTACACTGGAGTGGTGCGGTTTGGACAATCCTTGAGCATGAGTGGAAATAACTTGCTGATAGGTGCCACACAGAATCAGCAAGGCCACGCAAGTACACCGCCTGGGTCGGCTTATTTGTTTCGCAATGTAGATACGGTGAGTGGGGTGGTGACAGAAAGCCTACGGCTCAAGCCATCCGACATACACACCGGTGGTGTTGGGTATGATTTCTTCGGAGAGAGAGTCAGTCTATCTGGTGAAAGAGCTATTGTGACGGCACGTTGGGCCGACGAAACCTCGCAAGAGCTAACCGGGGGGGCCAATTGGGATCGGAAAGGAGCTGCTTATCTTTACCTCAACCTGACTGGGCAAACGGGCACTGTCACTGAGGATATAAAAATCATGACGTATAACCCCGTGACCACATCCGTTATCGACTCTTCGGTCAACGGAGACGACTACACTATCACGCTGTTTAAAACTTCAACGCCAAATTTATACAATGTTGTCTCCGGAAAAGTCAGCGATATTACCACTATGGACGGTGGCAACCGTTCTGCTGCTCTGGATGTAGTATTTAAAACCAAACACGACTGGGTCATTGGTGAAACCACGGATGCCAATGTTTTGACCATTAATCCCGTTGCAGGTGCTGTGGTAAAATCTGAAAACAAAAATGTTATTATTGGTGCTTCAGCCGGGGCCGATAGCAATCGGCTGGCGATCTCAGGGTTTCTGCACGCGAACGAAGTGCAGGTAGGTGGGGCGGCTGGGGCAAATGACAATCGGCTCTCCGTAGTGGGATCGCTGTATGCAAATAAAGTGGAGGTAGGTGCGGCAGGGAACAGTGGCAATCAAATGGATATTACGGCTTACATGCTTCAAGGTAACCAAGGCGTGTGGTATAAACGCACGAATGTAATTGGTGATGTAGAGGTAGCTGATGGATCACGAGTGGGTGGGACAGGGCTGATCCAGGGCAATCTGACCATCCTCGAAGGAGGAAAATTTGTTTGGAATACTACGGGCGCATTAACCGTAACCGGCACGGTATCTCTCCACACGAGCTTTGGAATTTCTGATCTTTGGGGCCTGACAGATGCAGTGGCTTTAGGAACTTATACTCTTCTCGATGGCACAACGACCGACTTTAGCACATTGGGACTGCGCAACTGGGGAGAAGCCAATGCATATCGCCTTGGTGCCAACAAGTGGGCATATTTCCAAAAGGGCAGTCTTCAAGTTCGCGTGGTGGATACTGCGCCGGTGCCGGAACCTTCTGTGCATTTGCTTCTTCTCAGTGGGGTGGTCATGTTCTACCTCGTCCGAAGGCCGCGCCATTCCAGATCATAGAGCTTCGTCCACATCGTGTCGCGAGCCGCCTGTAAAGACAGGCGGCTCGTGCGCGGGGGCATCTTGGCAGCAGTTTGCTAGTCGGCAGAAATGGCAGGCGGAGAAATTTTATGCACGCCTGCTGCGCTGACGCCGCCCGGCCAAGGCAAGGGCGGCGAGACTGATCAGCAAGGCGGAGCTGGGCTCGGGCACTACCATTCCTTCGATGTTCAGGGTGATCGATGGCAGCGCCTCATCGTAACCGCTGGCGTTCTGTCCGCGTAGCGAGAAGACGATACTGCCGCTGAAACTTCCAATGTTGCTGGTGTCCAACCCGATGTTAAACCCGCCTTGTGTGTTGCCCGCTGTGATGCCGCTGAAAGGGGTAAATCCCGAAAGTGTGAAATCGCTGGCATTGGTTGTGATAAATGAACCAGCCAGGGTGTCGGCCGGACCGACCGCACTGTTTTGCACACCCAGAATGGCATTGAGCATGGGGCCACCCTGTTGCACGCTGCCAAGGTCCAACGAGAAGATCATAGGGTTGTTTTGGGTCAAGGCTCCATCGCCGGATTGCATGGTGAGCAGGGCTTCGGCAAAATTATTTACCAGTGCCTGCACGTTGACCATCTGCCCACTGAGAGCCGTGGTGCCGAGACCGCTAGTCCCGGTGCCGTCGCTCGTGAGTGCCAGGCTTGCTGTGCCGTTTTTGGCTCCCGCAGTGCTGGTGTCGATGCTGACGCTCATACTTGTGGAATTGCTGCCGCCAGCGGCGAGTTGAGTGATGCTGCCAGTGGCGTTGATTGCATCCCCGGTCGTGCCAGTGAAGCTCGCATTGAGCGATTCTGAAAAGCCGTCGGCCAGCGCGTTATTGGCAAGCGTGAGCGTTTGCGACACTACATCTCCCACATGCACGATACCGAAATGGATGGCACTTGGTGCCGCCGTGCTCGCAAGCGCAAGGCGATAGACTGCGCCGGTCACATTCACAGTCTGTGAGGAGAGACTGGTGATGCCGAGGCCGCTGGTTCCCGCACCGTCGCTGGCAAGAGAAATGGTCGCGGTGCCGTTTTTATTTCCCGCCGTGCTGGTGTCGATGCCCACGCTGAGACTTGTGGAATCCGTCACGCCTGCAGGCAGGGTGCTGAAGCTGCCGCCATTTGTTGTAACTCCACCTGTGGCACTGCCGATGCTGGCATTGAGTGCTTCAGAAAAACCATCCGCCGGATTGTCGTTGGTGATGGATAATTGCTGGCTGGGCGCGACATCGCCAACATGGAAATTGCCGAATGCAATGGGGTTTGGCGAGGCGGCGGTGGGGTTGGCCAGACGGAAAGCAGCGCCGGTGATGGCGATGTCGCTGCCGGACACGTTATCGAAGTTATTCTCGATGTGAATCACCTGGCCGGTCAGTGCACCGCCTGTGGTAGCGGTGAAGGTGACCGCAAGGTTGCCGCTGTCGGTGCCGGTGGCCAAAGGACCGAAGTTTGCCGCAGTCACGCCACTGCCACTCAGGCGCGAGTCGGTGATGTTACCGCCATTGGCGCCTGTCTGGATCGCGCCCCGCAGCACGGGACCAGTGGTGCCGGTATTGGCGATTTGATAATTCTGCGTCGTGGAGCTGCCTACGTGAACATTGCCAAAAGCGATCGTATTCGCCGCGACATCGCCGGTGATTGTCTGCGTCACATCGCCCGATGCGTTGATCAGGCCGGTGCCCGTGACATTAGCGCGAGCATTGAAGCTGTTGCCGGTGCCGAAGTTGGCATTGGTGTAATCTTCATCCACGACAAAATTGTTGGACCCCAGGTTGAGATTGACACCATTGTGAATGAGGAAATCCGCGTCGGATGTGCCTGTGGAGCCGGAAAGATCGAGCGACGCGCCGGGGTCGATCTCGACGGTTCCGGACTGGCCATCAATCCCGCCGCCATTGATCGTGAGCGTGCCATCGGTGGCGCGGACGGTACCGGAATTGAGGATGGTGTTGTTAATGGTGCCATGGCCAGCGATCACTCCTGTGGAAGTGTTGGTGATATTGCCAGTACTCGTAAGTGTTCCGCCCGCGAGTGCAGTGCCGCCTAGCTGCACCAAGCCGCTGTTTACCAAGGCATTCGGCATAGAGAACGCGCGGCCGTTGAAGATGCGCAGCGTGCCAGCATTTGTAGTGAGGGAATTGGCGAGGCTCGTAAAGCCGCCATCGCCGCTAAAGAGAGAGAACGCGCCGGAAAGTTCGACAGTGGTCCCCGCAGCGATCGTGGTGATCGGACCGCCGAGCAGGTCAAAGATCGCACCGAACCCGCTATCCACTGAGCGGTAGGTGCCGCCTGTGAGGACGCCGCCGGAAAGATTGGTGAGGACCGCACTGGAGATCATCTGGAACTGGCTGCCATCGAGTGCCTCAAATGTGCCGGTGTTCGTGAACGAACCGCCGCCGGCGCCAGTGAGGCGGATGGTGCCCGCATTGCTGGCCCGCACGGTGCCTTGATTTAAGAAAGACGGGCCAGCATCAGCAGCCACCGAAGCCGGGTCGATGGTCAGCACGCTGCCAGAGACATTGGCATCGATGAGGCCACCAGCCTCATTGGTAATGGCAGTCACGTTTGCACCGATCTGACCTGCCCCTTGAATTGTGTTGTCGGTGTTTGTGAGTCGAGCGCTGTTGAATGCGGTGTTGATCCGTGCATTACTTGGCCCCGATAGAGTCACCGTGCCGCCGCCGGTGAGAGTCGCTCCGCCGGACAGAATTTCCAAGTCCGTGGGATTGATGCTGCTGTTGAGCGTGATGGAGCCCATATTATTGATTGTTCCCGATATGCGAAGGTCGGTGTTGCTATCTACGATCATGTTGCCTGCGTTTGTGAGCCCCGTGAGCGTGACGACCTGGCCAGCATTGGCGCGGATGACGCCGCTTCCTGTCGTTGCAAGCGTGCCGCCGGTGATTGAGACGGTGCTTGTGAGCTGCACTTCAGAACCCGCAAGTGCTTCGACCAAACCGTTATTGGTAAACACGCCGCCGCCATTGCCGGTCAGGCTTAGAATGCCGCCGTTGCTGGCGCGCAGCGTGCCGTTGTTTTCAAAAGAAAGTCCCGCATCGACGGCGTTTGCCACTGGATCCACTGTCAATGTGCCGCCGTTGACATTAGCATGAATGAGCCCCCCGACCTGGTTGGTAAAGGCAGTGTCGTTTTGGCCGAGGCGCCCTTCGCCTTGGATCGTGTTGTTTATGTTTGTCAGGCGCGCACTGGCGAAGGAAGTATTGATGCCAGCGTTTGCGCCCGAGAGGGTGACACTACCGCCTCCTGTGAGTGTAGCACCGCCGGTCTGCACCTCGAGATCGGTGACGTTGCCGGTGGAGTTAATGGCGATCGTGCCAGTGTTAGTAATGGTTCCAGAAATGCCTAGATCGGTGTTGTTATCGGCGACCATACTGCCCGCGTTCGTCACGTTATTAAGAAAAACATCCTGACCTGCAACAGCGCGAATGACTCCGGACCCGGTGGTCGAGAAAGTGCCGCCGATTATCGAAACTGCAGCAGTAAGTTGCACTTCAGAACCTACGAGTGCCTCGATGGTGCCATTATTGGTAAATACGCCGCCACCATTGCCGGTGAGGCTCATGATGCCGCCATTGCTGGCCCGCAGCGTGCCGTTGTTTTCAAAAGAAAGTCCGGTATCTGCTGCGACTGCCACAGGATCGATGGTCAGCGTGCCGCCATTGACGTTTGCATCGATGAGACCCCCAACTTGGTTGGTGAACGCCGTGGTATTCTGGCCAATGCCCCCTTCGCCTTGTATCGTGTTGTTTGTATTTGTAAGACGTGCGCTGGTAAAAGCTGTGTTGATGCCAGCATTTACGCCCGAGAGGGTGACACTACCGCCTCCTGTAAGTGTTGCACCGCCAGTCTGCACCTCGAGATCGGTGACGTTGCCGGTGGAGTTAATGGCGATCGTGCCAGTGTTGGTAATGGTTCCAGAAATGCCTAGATCGGTGTTGTTATCGGCGACCAAGCTGCCCGCGTTCGTCACGTTGGTAAGAAAGACATCCTGACCCGCAACAGCGCGAATGACCCCGGTTCCGGTGGTTGAAAAAGTGCCGCCGGTTATTGAAACTGCGGCAGTAAGTTGCACTTCCGAGCCGTTGAGCGCCTCAATGGTGCCATTATTGGTAAATGCGCCACCGCCGGAGCCCGTAAGACTCATGATGCCGCCATTACTGGCGCGCAGCGTGCCATTGTTGTCGAAAGAGTTGGCTATATTTACCGGATCGAGCGTCAAAGTTTCTCCGGCGACGTTGGCATCAATGAGCCCGAAAACCTGGTTGGTGATGGCAATGGTGTTGCCGCCGATCTGCCCGCGCCCTTCGATGGTATTATCGATATTGGTAAGTCGCATGCCCGC
>CBDUBV010000073.1:0-15086 GCA_965365475.1 uncultured Chthoniobacteraceae bacterium
GGAAGTGCGAGTCGTGGGCTTCAACAGGAAGCGCAAGCACATGACCATGATGAACGCCGCCATGCAGAGTTGCACGGTTGCGCTTATGCGCAGAAGCATACTCGATTTCTCGTTTGTCGCCATGAGGACGAGAGCGGTCATGGGCATGGTCACCATGACGACGGTGGGGATGGCCGCGAATAGAAAATGCACGCCTTTGCTTCGCAGAAATACTGTGAGGATGAGAAGTGCCACTGCGGCCAGCAGTTGATTCGTAGCGCCGAAAAGCGGCCAGAGCCCCTGCCATGCTGGGATGGGAGCCCCGTCTGGCCCCGAGAATTGCTGCATGGCGGTCCATCCCACGACAGCCACCACGCCGCTCGTGGTGGTCAGACGACTGAGAGGACCAGACCATTGAAAAAGTTCTTCCACCATGAAGCGCGCCAATCTTGTGCAGGTATCCAGCGTGGTGAGGAGAAATGTTCCAACTGCGAGCGTGGCGAACTCAACTCCCAGCTTGGGCGGTATGCCCAAGGCATGGAAAAAGATGGATGCACCATGGGCAAAAGTATCGACCGCAGTGCCTTTCATGCCGCCAGAGACTGCTATGCAACCGATGGCAAATGTAGCCAGGAGCCCTTCCACAAGCATGCCGCCGTAGGCAACCTTTCTGACATCGCGCTCATTTTTTAGCTGCTTGGAAGTCGTTCCGCTCGCCACCATGCTATGGAATCCCGAGCACGCTCCACACGCCACAGTGATGAAGAGAAAGGGCACCATCATGCCCAGACTTTCGCTGCGGAAACCAGAAAACACGGGCAAGGTAAAGTCCTCGTGGCGCATGAGTGCTCCCGCGATCCCGAAGAACATGATCGCGTATAGAAAGGTCGCGCTAAGAAAATCGCGCGGCTGCATAAGGATGTTTACCGGCAGAACTGCTGCGATGAAGCAGTACCCCAGAATAACGACGATCCAGAATTCCTTGCTTAATGCAGGCGCAGGAAAGTAATGCCCGACAGCAAGGCCGACGTAGGTGAGCAGCACAAATAGCGGGATCGCCCAGCGTGTGGGCATTCTACCGGGACCGACAGCGACTCCGAAGCCGAGCGCAGCGAGCACAAACCAACCGGAAGCCGTGGCCACAGCAGGCGAAGAAATGAATCCAGTGGCGGTCAGATCCAGAAAAACCACGATCACATAGACCAGCGTGAATAAAACGAAGAGGAGAAATATTTTCCCTGTTCGCTGACCTACAAGGTCGCGAAGAGCTTCGATGATGGAGCGTCCACCATATCGCAGGCTGATCACGGTCGAACCAAAGTCATGCACTCCCCCGACAAATATCGATCCCAGGATGACCCACAACCATGCTGGTCCCCAACCGAATGCGGCCGCTGCAACTATCGGCCCCACGATTGGGCCCGCGCCGGCTATCGAAGAGAAATGGTGTCCGAACACTACCGCTGCGGGCGTTGGCACATAGTCCACGCCATCTTCGTGCGTCACCGCAGGCGTAGGTCTGGCTGGATCGATCTCCATGCGTCGCTCCAGGAACCGACCATAAAAGCGATAGGCCATCCAAGAGAGCAGCCCGGTAAACAAAAGGATCGCGGCCAGCATAGACTAGATGTTCAGAGATAGTGTGGGGGAGCTATCCGGAGACCACGGGTTTATAGAGAAGTCGTGTCCTTGTAGAAAATGCACATGTGTGGATATGAGTTCATGAACTCGCCGTAAATCGAGAAACATAAACGAGCTGCCGAATGGGGTGATATTTTCCTGAGCCAGAAGAAACAAGCGCGCTGCTGGCCGCAATCGGCGCCCATCTTTGGGATGCGATGGCCGCAGGAACTGCTTCTGCATGTGAACAAACGCGCCTGCGAGTTGGATGAGGCCTTTGTAGAATTGAGCAGAGGCGGCGGATCGATCAGCGAGCCAGAGATGTTCAAGCACATCGTGCGCTTCATAGAACTCCTGGGCGTTAAACTTCTCGAAGTAGGCAGTGTAGAAAACGGGGAGTTCGCGCCCCGAACGACGCGTCAGGTTTTCCACCATGCTCAATATGCGGTCGTGCTTTTTCACAGAGAAGATGCCGAATTTAATCGCGTGGCCAGATAAGCAAAGATTGAACGAGGCGCATGCAAATTGAATCCGAATTCCATGGCCCACTCGAATAATCAATGTAATTAACAACCCACATATCACTATGAAAAAACATAATCGCAAATTGCATCGTGCATCACTCTCACTTGGCGACTTAATTCTGGCCGTAAGTTCCTGCACAGACAACCCTGTTGAAAGAGCCGCCGCTATAAATGACCTGCTCGAACGCGGGCGGGTGAAACTTGCTCCCCCTCAACGCCGCCGTTCGAGCCGTTTTTAAACTGCCGACTTTACAAACTAAGCTGGCGTTAATTCCTCAGATTTAGGAAGGCCCATAATGGCTTGAGAAATTGCCGACCTTAAACCTTCGATCGTGAAAGGCTTGGAAACTACCAGGTCAATGGCCGCCGGCTTTTCGTTCGAGGCTTCCATGAGTGCTCCAAAACCAGTGAGCAGGATGATGTAAATCGTAGGCACCAGTTCCTTTATTTTTTGAGCGAGTTGATCACCATTCATACGGGGCATGGCGCGGTCGGTGATAACTAGATCAAATTTCTCAGACTTAAAAAGCTCCAGACCTTCCACTCCGTCCGATGCTGTCGTTACCACATGCCCATCTCCAGAGAGGCACGCGACGATCACTTCGCGCAACAACGGTTCATCATCCACGACCAGAATACGCAACGGTGCCCCGGCATATTCTTTCCCGTTAAGCTCGAGTTTGTTCTGTGGAGGGCTGATCGGTAGTAACATGCGTATGGTGGTCCCCTCACCTAACCGGCTTTCTATTTCCAATGTGCCCCCGTGCCTTTCGATAATTCCATACACTGTGGGCAGTCCGAAGCCCGAGCCTTCGCGGCCTTTCGTGCTGAAAAATGGCTCCATACACCGCCGCCGGGTCTCATCACTCATGCCGGCACCATTATCCGAGACGCGGACTTCCACCTGACCATCGTGCACATTTGTGCGAACACAAATAATGCCGTCGCCGTCGATGGATTCCACAGCATTTAAAATAAGATTAGTGAATAATTCCTGAAGATCGTGGGGATTGCCTGTGATTTGCGGCACTCTTTGCAGATCGGTCTCGATGGTGATGTTGACACCGCGCGCCATGGCCTGGTCCCGCCAGCATGGTTTTGTGAGCATGAGTGACTTGGAGATGATGTCATTGAGCGTCACAGATTCGCGAGTCTCACGCGCGTCGCGTTCGCGATAGAACTCGCGAAGACGCCCGACGACTGCAGAAGCGTCCTGAGCAGCGGAGCGGATCATTTGCAGATAGCGTTTTACTTTTTCCTGATCTGCCATGTTCTCCTGCTTTAAGAGAAGCAGATCGCTGAATCCCAAGATGGGCGCGAGTGCGTTATTGAAATCATGGGCGATGCCGCTGGCCATGTTGCCAAGAGCGTGGAGCCGCTCGCGCTCGATGATTTTGCCTTGAGTGGCTTTCAGCTCGTTGAGAGTCTCTTGGAGCAAGCGATTGCTCTCTTGCAACGCATGCTGAGTCTGACGCCTTTCGGAAATTTCGAAGTTGAGCTGGCGGTTGGCCTCCATCAACTCAGAAGTCCGTTCCTCGACTTGCAGCTCGATCTCTTCACGAGCTTTGACGAGGGCACTCTGATTTCTTTTACGCTCGATTGCGTAAAGGATGGACTTGATCAACACCGCGTGTGCTTCGCTGCCTTTGACCAGGTAATCCTGTGCACCTCCATGGACTGCTCGCAGGGCCAGGGTCTCGTCGTCGCTACCGGTGAGTACGATTACGGGGGTCTCACTTGCTGCCGCCTGAACCTTTTCGAAGCTTTCTAACCCGTGACTGTCGGGAAGAGAAAGATCGACGAGGATGATATCGAACCGCTTAGTGGGGAGCAGTTCCAGTGCCTGCTTCAAGGTTTGCGTGGCTGTCACGTCGAACCGGACTTTTTCCCGCCCACGCAAAGTCTCCTCCAAAAGAAAAACCGCTTTGGGATCATCCTCGATGAGGAGGAGAGTATAGACTGGTTCTTTCATTCCAATGGACGAGACACGACAAATGTGAATTTCAGGTGGATTGCTTCATTGAGATGCATCAACCGTGCCAAAATCCGATTTTGAACACAAGACATGGTTTTTATGGTCCGTTCAACGCCGGGCAGGATGCGCACGAGGAATCAATCGAAACTGATTCACTGCCGCTAAAACTTACGACGATAATGCAAGATGAGACCGGGCTCTTCGCCGAGAATGGCAACATCGAGATTGAGACGCGCACGCGGAGCATGAACCGAGTAGGCTGGCTCGGTCCAATCCTGACCGAAGACTCTACCTACGCTTTGCGATAAAGCCTGGAGGGGGTCGATAAGTGCGACGAGATACAGGTTCGGCTCGGGTGCTGCCATTAAATGCTGTTTCACTTTGTAGCGAAACTCGCCGATTAACGCGCCTGTGCTGGAAGTGAGCAGCAGATCTTGTATGGAGGGTCGCACAGACCAGCTCTCGAAACCAAATTCCCACAGCACCGATGAGCCTGTGCTAAAAAGAAATGAGCCGAAAGAATCAAATCCCTCACTGCGGGCGCGAAGATATGTTTCTGAGCCCCACAGAGGATGTGCTAGATAATTGAAATACCATTCGTCATCGTCAAATTTCGGGCCTTCGGACCAGGCTTGCGAGAAGTTGCGAGCTGAGGGTCTGCTGAACCCAGTATCCTCGCGGTCCATGGCGTTGAGCCCGATGATGCCGATCAGATGAGCGGTGAGCATGTAGGAAACGGGATAAGCGAGAGAACGACGTCGCTCCTTGCTCTCCGGAGCAAAGATGTGTTCGGCACCAGCGGGTGGCCCCATACATAGGACGAAGAGCATGACTATACAGTGAGTCTTTAGCACGCGGGCACTATAAAGAGCAGAAGTGAGATTTCAAGCACCTGCCCAAGCGCTCATAAGTGTAAAAAAATGGAGCATCCGAAGATGCTCCATTTGTTGTTATGGCATTAGTCTGTTATTCTGCCGCATCCATAAACTCCTCAGCTTTTTGTTTTCTCGCTTCGTTTGGAGTAGCTGATCCGTTGGGTTTATCGGCTTTCCGCAGCTTTTTGCGCCCGTCCCTCATATCGCCGTCGTGGCGTGGATGAGGAGGAAAAGCGTCTCCCAGTTTTTCAATGACCGGTGCCAGCGAAGGGTCTTTTTTAATTAATGCCTCTGCCAGCACTTTCCTATGATCATCCATGGCTTTTTTCACTTCGTCGCGAGATTTTGCGATTTCAGGCGCGTCTTTTACTTCTTTGAGAGCGCTCCACAGTTTCTCGCGTTCCGCTTCGTCCAACACGGCCATCGGGCGACGGTGGTGTTCGCGTTTGGGTTTATTATCGGGTGGTTCAGCTCGCAAGTATTGGAATGGCAAACTTCCGAGTAGAACAGCAGCGCAGGTATAAGTGATTAGTTTCATATTATAGATTATATTGTTAGTTGCGTTTACCGCGTCGAATGCAACCCCATAGACTGTGCAGAGTTGCGGCTTGACCTGCCGGATGAAAGCTCCACGCGCGAGCTACTCGCACGTTAGTGAATCCAAGGACAAGCCCATCAACTCGCGCTGCCAGGGCATCATGAGTTCGAGAGCTTTTTCTTTTTCCCGGCCCAGCATTTCGAGCATGGATTTATTAGCGATAAGCGAAGGGTCCAGGGATAACTCGGAAGCTTTCTTATCGCGTATGATGCGATATTTTTGAACACGTTTTTCCGCCTCCAGATCGCGGGGCGTGCGCTCGGCGAATACTCGTTGCGGCCAGCGTTCCTGCGGAACATTCATACCGCGCTGCACAGCTTCTATAAAGCTCTGGCGCCTTGATCCACGGAGATGGTGAATCTCCCAAGGCTCGTTACCATCCGATTTTGCTGCCACCATGATCAGGTCTTCATTGCGTAGTACTTTAAAAGCGGGTCGGTCCAGTCGCTGCGCTTCATTGTCTCTCCACTGCCAAAGCTCGCGCAGGATTGCCGCTGCTCTGCCTCGCAATGCCGAGCTGCCTTTTATCCGCCAGAGTTCCTCGTAGTCGCGCTCGCGAACCAGCTTTGAGAGCATGAGAGCGCGCTCGCAGGATTGCTCATTCCACGAAGTGCGCCCGGCAACGTGCAATTCATTTCCAAGGTATTCAGCCAGGCGGATAAGATAATGCGTATCGTTCCTGGCATATTCCGCCATGTTTTCCGTAAGTGGTCTGCGACTCCAATCCGCTTTTTGAGAAGCCTTCACCATTTCCACGCCGAAGTAGGCTTTGACCAACGCGGCCAGGCTGAACTCCGTCCGCCCAAGCAGACGAGCCGCAATCATGGTGTCAAACATCTGCTGCGGCTCGAATGTGCCTGCGCGCCTAAGCATGCGCAGATCAAAATCGGCACCGTGAAAGATCGTTTGCCGCTGTTGCATCTCCGTAAGCAGAGGTTGCAGGTCCATGCCTGCCAGGGGATCAATGAGATAGTCGGCATGGACGGTGGAGACCTGAACAAGGCAAAGTTTTTCGAAATAGCTATGCAGACTATCCGCCTCGGTATCGATGGCTACAACGGTGCTTTGGGCAACATCGGCCAGCACGTGCTGCAATTCGTCGTGTGTGGAAATCAGGCCGTGCATCAGCGCAATCCGCGCAATAAAAGTTCCGCATTGGAATTCGTCATTCGCAAATGTTTTAATAATACTTCCATGGCTTCGATAGGCGGCAGTGCGATCAATTGTTTCCGCAGCACCTGAATCTTCTGCCATTCTTGCGGGTGATAGAGTAACTCGTCGCGTCGCGTGCCAGAGTTAAGAATGTGGATCGCGGGAAAGACCCGTTTCTCCGACAGGCCACGGTCCAGATGCAGTTCCATATTGCCCGTGCCTTTGAACTCTTCAAAAATGACCTGGTCCATACGGCTTTCTGTTTCCGTAAGGACGGTGGCCAGGATGGTAAGGCTACCTCCTTCCTCCACATTGCGTGCAGCACCAAAAAACTTTTTAGGTTTTACCAGAGCTTTAGCATCCACCCCACCGGACATGATACGCCCCTTGCCTGGCTGGAGATTATTGTAGCTGCGAGCCAGTCGCGTGAGACTGTCGATCAGAATCACCACGTCCTGCTTGAGTTCCACGAGCCGCTTGGCACGTTCACTAACTAGTTCGGAAATTTGAACGTGGCGTTTTACATTTTCGTCAAAAGTGGAACTGAAAATCTCCGCATCGACGCCTTGTTTCAGATCAGTGACTTCTTCGGGCCGCTCGTCAACCAGGAGCATGATGACGCGAACATTTGGGGAGCCTGCTCGGATGGCGCGTGCGAGTTCTTTAAGAAGAATTGTTTTCCCGACTCGCGGTGGGGCAATGATCAAACCTCGTTGCCCGTAGCCCAACGGTGCTACCAGATCCACAGCGCGAGCTGCCACTGAGTTTATGCCTGCATGCTCAAGGACAATGCGTTTATCTGGATAGATCGCAGTTAAATGTTCGAACTCAGGTGGTTCGGTGAAGGAATCCACCGGCACACCCTCCACGTGGGTGACTGTGTCCAGGGCAATAAACTTGTCCTTACCCGGTCGAGTAGGTCGGAGTCGGCCAGCCACGCGATGTCCCGGACGCAGGAAAAAGTTGGAGACCAATTGCGGCGGCACAAAAATATCCTCCAGGCAGGGAGCAAAGTTATAGCGTGGCCACCGAAGGAATCCGTGCTGGGGGGATGCCATTTCCAGCATGCCTTCGACCTGGATCGTCACGCCGCGACTTAGGTAGTAGTTCAATATGTCCAGTATGATTTGGTGCCGGGTGCGGTCGGGCGATGATCGCAGGTGTCGCTCGGCAGCAAGTTCGAGCAATCCGGCATGCGACATTGCGTGCAACTCGTCTAGATGCATATGTTCGGGTAGCGGATCGCGCACCGTGGTCATGGATGCATCTTCTGGTTCTGGTTGATCAGACATTAAGCTATGGATTCAATTAATTGTGCAGTCGCGAGAGTCTGTGCGCTGAGGTTCTCCGCAGTGCCATCGTTCCAGACAAACAAGTCGCATCTATAAATTTTCTCTAATAAAGGCATCTGAGCCGCTGCCATCGAGGTGGCAATTTCTTCGGGTAAGTGTCTCGATTGAGTGAGACGCTGCAATTGTGTCTGTTTTGAACAGCCAACTACAACCACAAAATCGAAATCGTCCTGCCCATTGGTTTCGTACAACAACGGAATTTCTGCGACAAAAGTTTGGGCATTACCTTCCGCTCGTGTTTTCTTAACAGCTTCCAAACGCTGCAATCGAATACGCGGGTGCAGGATATTCTCAAGTGTCCGACGTGCCGCAGTGGAAGTAAAAACATGGTCACGCAATGCTCCACGGTCCAGAGTTCCATCGGTTCCAAAAAATTGCAGGCCGATTTGTTGTTTCACCTCATGGATTACCAGTGGATCACGCTCGAGCAATATTTTTGCAGACCGATCCGCGTCAAAGCTTGCCGCCCCAAGCAGGCCTGTCAGCTCTCTGGCAAATGTCGATTTGCCTGTGGCTATGTTCCCGGTGATGCCAAGAACCAGCACGCAGGTGTCACTTGGGAAAGAACGGAATCTCAGCAGGTGCCACCGTGAATGAATTTGTATCCACTGTGGTCTCGACCACCTCTTCCTCCTCGTCGAGCAGCGCGATGGGCTGACCGGCAGGGTTGATGAGGCGAGCTGTGACGAAAATAATCAGATTGCGCTTGATATGTTGGTCCACTGATGAGCGGAACGCGCGCCCGATGAGAGGCAGATCACCAAGAAGCGGCACTTTGTCGTCCACTTTCTGGATGTCTTCACGCATGAGGCCGCCCAGCGAGATGGTCTGTCCATCCCAGATGCTCACGGATGTGGTGACCTTACGAGTGCTGAACACTGGCTGGTTGATGATGTTTGGAGTCAGCTCGACCGAGCTGGACCCAACGATGGCACCTGCAACAACCACAGGCGAGACAGTGTTAATTGGACTGCCGTAATTGACGAAACCTTCAAATTCTACGACTTGCGGCACGAGGCTAAGATCAATGGTGTACCCATCGGAGCCAACCACCGGCTCCACTTCCAAGGTGACGCCCGTGTTGCGGGTCTCGAACGCTGTGGGGGTAGTTGGCGTAACGGGGAATGCAAGGATCTGGGTCGTTCCACTGCCGCTGCCACCACCACCGAAATCCTGAGGGATCTGTGGCGGATCAAATTCGACTGGATAACGGAATTCACGAATAATTTCGATGACCGCACGCTGACCGCTTTTGGTGGTCACTTTGGGCGAGGAAAGCAGGTCCACGCCTTTTTTCTGATCCAGCGCACGGACTACTAACTGGAATTGCGGATCGGTGAATACGCCGGAGAGCCCAAAGATGCCCGGGGCCAGCGAAGAAGCACCTGTGGCACCAAATAGTAATGCGTCAATCGCGTTGGCGCTGACCGCGAGGCCACCGCTGCGGTTACCGGCAGTTAGCGGGAACTGACCGACAGGAATGTTCGAACCTGGCGGCACAAATGGGAAGTCAATGGGATTAATAGCAGGAGAAGTGCCAGAGGTGCCACCACCGCCAAAGACGCGTTCACCGCCCACATTGAACTGCCCTAGCAGCCAGTCAAAACCGAGTTCTTTAAGATTGTTCTGCGTGATCTCGACGAACTTGGATTCTATCTCTACTTGGGTTGGCACTTCAGCCATGGATCCCGCTACCAGCGTATCGATTAACTCGATCTGCTCTTGCGTGTTGCGGACGATGAGCTGGCTTGTGTTGGCCATAAAGTAGGCGCTGGAGCCCGGAGGGAATGCCACCCCGTTGGATTCCAGAAACTCACGCGCTCCGGCGCGGCTGGTGATGTTTGAGCCTGCCCCGGTGGCATCCCCACCGCCGAGACCGCCGCCCAGACCGCCACCGCTGGGAGCTGCGCCGCCGCCGGTTGGCACAGTGGCAATAAAACCAGGCGGAACCCGATAAGTTTTGGTGATCAACACGTCGGTCGGCTCTGAAAGTGGCACGATGGCAACGGCATATTCCTCAACCTTGACTTTCAACGAGGCAAGATTGGCGACATATCGCAGCGCTTCGCCCAGAGGTATATTGGAAAGCGACAGCGTAATTTGGGAGTCCGAACCGCCCCCTGCTGGCACATCGGGCAGCACTGTGTCATCCAGCCCGGGAACTGATGGTGCTGCTGCTGCTGCGCCATCGGTCTTTAGAACGATGTTTACACCGCGCCGATTGGGATCGGGCTCGGCAATATCCAGCTCGCGGCTTTTATCTTTTAAAAATTCGATAGCTTCGCGGACAGTGGCTTGGCGAAACTCCAGCCGGGGCACGATGATGCGTGACAGCTTGGCATTAATATACGCAGTGCCCGCGCCGTCTGTGGGGTTTTGCTCGATGATCGGCCCGCGTTCCAGACCATAATTGCGGACAGGGCTTTCCCATTTTTGATCCACTTCCCAGATGCGGCGGGACCGTGCTTCATTGTAGGCATCGCGAGCGTAATCGATCTTGGCGTTGTTAATCTCTTCCTGCAGGCGGCGGGCGGCAGAATTGTAACGATCAATGTTCAACACCTGCTCGGTCCGCTTGAAAGCCATGTCGAACCGGCCCGTGCTGTAAAACTCCTGAGCTTCGTGCAGGAGCTTCTTCACTTCTTCCACAGATGCGATAAAGAGGGGGCCGCTGGTTTGATTATAATACTCCGGATCTTCCAGACGCGAGAGTATGACCACCGCTGGACGGTAGCCCGGGTTATACCCTTCGGCGACTATCATTTCCGTGAGGATGCGCGCGTCTTCATACCGCCCCTCGGCGATCTTTTGCTCGGCGAGAGTGACCGCAGCACGGCTCAGTTTGTTTAAGGCGCGCTGCCTGGTGGCACTTGTCGCGTCGGAATCCGGGGTCTGATCGTAGGCGGATTTATATTGAGTAAGAGCGCCTTCATAATCTTTTTCCGCCATGAGTTGGTCGCCTTTGGCAAGGAGTTCTTCAGCCATCACAGAGGATGCCTGGCGACGGGCAATTTCTCGATCCGCGACGCTGGTCACGTTAAAATCAATGTCCTGTGCAAATGCGCCGACTGTTGACGACATCAATGTCGCAACGGCCATGGTGGATCGGATGAATTGGCGAGTGGAGTGTTTGGGGCGGGATGTCATAAACAGGGAGAGAAACGGGTAAAGGGTAGTGGTAGTTGGGAATGACAGAAAGCGTGGGTGGTTTGGCGTAAACGAAAAATGGCGATGGCAGTTTAATTAGGCGTTTCCAACTTGGGAATGGTGTGGGTCTCCCCAGAAGCCGAGTTTTGAATTACTGCGTTGGTGGATGTGATGTCAACAAGTTTATACTCAACCTCGGGTTCGGTAGGCAGAGTAAATGTCTCACGACGCTTGACATTAAATTCTGAGCCGTCGAGCAGAAACTTGAACTTGGCAAACGAATCAGGCGAATTGCCGATGACTCCCACTACCAAGGGAACTTCCTCGTTGTTCTCAGTGTTCACCAGAATGAGTTCGGAGATGTCTGTTGTCGATCCTGTGCGAGGATTGCTTTTCTCCTTCTTTTCAAAAGATTTGATGGCGAACTTGGTGCCCTGGATTTGGTCGCCGATGCGGAGAAATTGTGTGGGCTGATCGAGGTCGATGGTATTGATCTGGAAAGAGTCGCCAGCGTATGCCGCGAACAGGATGCGGAACGGCTCGCTGATGAATTCGAGCAGCCGTAACTTGGTGTAAGATGGTGGATGCGAAGTTTTATCTTTGGGATTCGTCTCGCTTTTCCATTCCTCCAGATTGGCAAATCCATCGCCGTCGGAATCGATATTCAGGATATTTTGGTCGAGCAAGTCGAGTTCGTTGTCGATGAACCATTTGTTGGGCACAGGTTCGTGGAGGTTGTAGCCTTCATCTTCCGGATTGATCAAACGAGAGTTTTGTTCCAGGTAAGGTCTGGAAACAAACAAGGCACCTTTTTGTTCCCAAACTGAGGGCGAATTTATTTTTTCGAGAACATTTTTTACAAAGCTCACATCGACCTGATCGACTTCACGGCTGCCTGTCACATCGCCGCGCACGCCTTGGAATGTCTCATCGAACTTCCGGACATTGATGATGATGAGCACCGACGAAGCCAGCAGCACCAGTGCCATGAGGAAAAGCACCGCACGTTCAGGATATGTTTTCAGCGCATCCATGATCAATTATCGGCCTTTACGGTTTCAGGTTTTAAAAAATCAATGAGTTCCACATGCAGGTCCACGTCTATCTTTTCCTGACCAACGATGAAGGCCAGTCTTTCAGGAGCGGCCGCAGTGGTTGCAGCACCGCCATCTGGCACAGTGGGTTGTGTGCCTGAAAAGAGGTCTGCAATGGCGGGCTGACCGGCAGTTCCCGGCGTGGTAAGCGTCGCGCCACGTGCTGGGCCTTCGAGGCTCTCGTTTTGCACTGTCAGCGTGCGGATGATGAGAAACTGATCTGCGGACATCAAAGAGTTCATGACAAGCCGCAACACGCCGCCATCGCAGGTAAATTTTATGCGAATAATGCTGCGCTCAAGAACGGGCGCAGCGGAAGCCTGCCGGGCGTTGGGCTGTGCAGAAGCCGCAGGCACTGCTCCACTTTCCTCCGGCAGCAATGCCCGCTCGATTGCGAGAGTGGCAACACGAGCTTCGATCACTCGGCGCAGAATTGCGTGGATGGCCTTGAGTTGACGGTAGAGAGCCGGCGCCGCAGCGGGGCTGGGAGGCACGTCCTGATACTGCTCAAAGCCCAAATAAAAACCTTCTTCCAAGGCGACACCGTGTTCCGCTGCCAGGCGGGTGATCTCAGCGAGCATTTCACGCAGCCGATCTTGAAACTGAGTCGGATTGATGGGCTCTGTCTCGATGCTCCGCGCAGCGAGGTCCGAGCGAAGCGCGGCAATCGAGGATTGCAGGGCATCTTTGGCTTGTTTTAATTGGGAAAGGTTTTCCTGGTCTGGGTAGGGGGTGAGGCTTTGCAGACGTTGCAGTTCCGCAGCTTGTTGATCATAGGTATCCGACACTGTGCTGTAGTTCTTGTGGGCAAGGAAAACAAGCACAGCGAGCCCGATGGAGACGACCGCGACAACGGCAGAAAAAATCACCGTAAAGTTGTTATTGCGGGCATCACTCATGGCAGGGCGAGAGGGTTTTTAAGACCAACCAAGATTTCATAATCGTAAGCCCATTTATCCGTGGAAGGGTCCGATCGACGTTCCGACCTTGCATTCTGGAAGAAGTCAGATTGGTTCAGATTCTCAACAAACTGATCCACCATCCCGGCGCTTCTTGGGTTATCGAGATACAATCCACGCAGACGCAGACCGTCAATTTGAAGGGGCGCGGGATTGCCTGCGGCCCCTGGTGGCCTGTTGGGCACGGGGGTGGCATTGCTTGAAAGACCTTTTGAGAGTGTCTCCGGAGTGAGAACCACAGGTTTATCCGCAACGCCGGTCACAGGTTCAAGAACGGTGATCCAGATATAGCGGTCAGGGAGCCGTTGGTTGAGATCGTGCAGCACAGCGGCCCAGTAGTCGCTCTCCTGCGCAGCGGTAGTAAAGGGGATGGCAGATGCTTGAAGCGTCTTGATCTCTTCACGCACTTGCCGGAATTGCGACTCCACATTCTGCAGCTCACTGACGGTGGTTTCCAACTGCGCAAGATTTGAACCTTTAATATCTGCTGCTTTTTTAAAGTATAACCACCATCCGAGCAGGGTGAGGATAATACACAGACCTGCAAAAAGCAGGTAAGGTTTGCGCGCCTCCATCTTGCGACTTTCCACGAGACTCGCAGGCTGCAAGTTCAACTCCATGGGACAATCGTGAACTGCCCGCAAGCCGAGCCCGACAAGTTCTCCGAGCTGATGCGCTTCCTTCGCTACTTGCGAGTTGTCCACCTGACTGCTTACCGCGACGTTGCGAAGCGGATTAAAATACTCGATGGGCATCTGCAATTTCTCGCTGAAGAATTCCCGCATGTAAGGCAGGTTGGCACTGCCTCCGCACAGAAACACTCTCACTGGCTGCGTGCCTTGCTGCTGTGCCCGATAGAAGCTGATGGACCGTGTAATCTCAGCATGCAAACGGGTCATTGTATTGCGGATGATCTTCGAGAGCCGCGCGATATTGGGGTCGGTCGGCTCCGCATACGCACCCCCGAGACCCACGTAGCCATCGGTCTTCTTGCGTTCCTCGGCTTGATGCGCAGGCAGGTTTAACTCCTTGGCCACAGCGGCGGTAATCGTGCCGCCCCCGATCGGGATGCTGCGGCTGAAAACCTTGCGGGTCTCCACAAAAATCAAATTTGTAGTGCGCGCTCCGATATCGACCAGAAGCGAACAACCTCCAAGTTCGCTATAGTTATAGCGGAAGGCATTGTACAATGCCATGGGGGCGACATCCACGACGACAGGCCGCAGTCCTGAAGCCATCACCGAATCATTCACGCCATCGAGGAGATCGGATTTGATCGCGACCAGCACCACCTCCATCTTGTCGGACTCACCGCCGTGCACCAACTGATAATCCCAGACGACTTCATGAATCGGGAAAGGCACGTTCTGCTGCGCCTCAAACTGGATGATCTGGTCCACCTTGGCTTCATCCACGGTCGGTAATTTCACGAAACGCGTGAACACCGATTGCGCAGATACCGCGTAGTTGACCGAACCGCCCTTGAGCCCCAGCGATTCCAATGCTTGTTTGATGCTGATCTGGATGTGTGCCTGGCGCACCTCTTCGCTTACCGGCTCACCGTCGGATGGGATAATGCGGTAGTCGTGAAGCACCAGACCACCGGATGCGGAGGCACGGAACTCCGCGACCGAGATGGTCTGAGTACCGATGTTTAGCGAGATGAAGCGGGATGGCGAGGCCATGCAGGGTCTTAGTCGAGAAACGAAGGATTAACGAGCGTCGGGTTTGATCAACTCATACCGGTCCCAATAGAGCGGAGAGAACGGTGTATTGTTTTTGTTTAATAAAGCGCCCGGAATCTGTTGGCG
>CBDUBV010000074.1:0-14860 GCA_965365475.1 uncultured Chthoniobacteraceae bacterium
CGGTGGTTCCGGTTTTGGCTTTTCAGATTGTCACAATCTGTAACACTGCCGCGACGTTATGATTGTTGCTGTTCAATTCTCTGCCTGGTCGCTCGGTCTTTCTCTGCTCACGATTATGGGCGCTCTGGGAGTGTTTCTCTTCGGCATGAAAATCATGTCGGAGGGTGTGCAGAAAGTCGCAGGTGATCGGATGCGCGCCGCCCTGGCCGGCATGACCGCGAGCCGTCTCCATGGCATCCTGACCGGATTTTTTCTCACAGCCCTGGTGCAATCCTCTTCGGCTTCCACCGTGCTGGTCGTGTCGTTTGTCAACGCGGGCTTGCTCACGCTGATCGAATCCATCGGCGTCATTATGGGGGCGAATCTAGGGACCACGGTCACTGCATGGATTGTGGCTTCGATCGGGAAATTCCAGGTTTCTGCTGTTGCGTTGCCCGTAATCGGGATCGGACTTCCTTTATTGTTTCTGGGGAAAGATAAATCCCGCAGCTGGGGCGAGGTGTTTATCGGTTTCGGACTCGTGTTCTTCGGCCTCGGATTGCTAAAGGATTCCGTGCCGGACATTCGCACCATGATGCAGGAAGACCCTGCGATGGCGAGCTGGATCGGGCACATCGTGAGCACGATGTCCGGACATGGGTTTCTGTCGGTGTTGATGTTTCTGGCCGGTGGATTTGTGCTCACTTTGCTGGTGCAATCCTCGTCCGCTGCGATGGCGATCACCATAACCTGTGCGCTCAATGGCTGGCTGGGAAATCTGGAGACGGACCCTGCTGGAGTCTTCCGCAATTCGGCGGCGATCGTGCTGGGAGAAAATATCGGCACCACGGTGACCGCGTGGCTGGCTGCTCTGGGAGCTAATGTCACCGCCAAGCGGGCTGCCCGTGCGCATTTTGTTTTTAATGTGTTGGGCGTGTGTTGGGTGCTGACTATTTTCCCGTGGTTCACCAGCATGGTGTGGACGTTGGCGAACAACCTTCCCGCTGGGCTGCGCTCAGCTACGCAAAGTTTCCAGCAATTCGAAATCGCTTTTGCCACGGCCATTTTTCACAGTTCATTTAATTTTATGAATATCTGCCTGTTGGTGTGGTTCGTGCCGCAGCTTGGCAAACTCGTGGAGTGGTGGGTCAAGGACGATGCGGGTGAGCAACAAGCGAAGCTGCGGTATTTCTCCGAAGGCATGGTGGACCTGGGCGAGCTGAATCTGGCAGAGGCGGAAAGTGCCACGCGGCAGATGGCTCGGCTGACTTCCGAGATGTTCGATGGTTTCGTAGATGTGCTGGACAAGCCGGCGGAGGACCTTTCCACCCGGGTGGTCGCACTCAAGGCGATGGAAAATACATGCGATGAGATGCTGCACGACATCACAGCCTATCTCATCCAATGTTCTGCGCATGAGATCGGTGCTGGCAAAGCGGGTTCCGTGGCGTCCATGCTGCGCGTGGTGTCGGAGTATGAGGAGGCGACAGATCGCATCTATCGATTGGTCAAAATCGTTCAGCGCAAGTATCAGCAAAACCATGAGTTCTCGCCTAGACAGCACAAGGAGCTGCGTGCGTTATGCACGGAAGTGCGAGCCATGTTGGATGTCGCTGGCAGTGCTCTCGCTGGCACCAATCGGGATTTGCTGGACTCGGCTTATGCTCTGGAAGACCGTGTCGATGATTTGAAGAAAACCCACAATCAATCCGCAGCCCAGCGTATGCAAAGCGGAGGGCAGGTGCAGACGGAGATGTTGTTTATCGAGTTAAACAATCATCTCGAATCTGTCGGCAATCATGCGCTGAACATTGTGCAGAGTTGTCTGGCTGAAGGCCGCGAGCATCTGAGACCCAAGAAACAAACTCCAGTAGTGGAGCCTTTGATGTAACACCGCGTGAGTGTGTTGGTCTGGAAACGAATCGCGCCGGTGAAATGGGCTGACGCTTGGGAGGAGCGTTTGCGGTTCCTCGGGATGGAGCGGTTGGTTTTTACCGAGATCAAGGGCATGCGAAGCATTCGTATCGAAGCCTATGGCGTGACACGCGGGGAAGGGGAACATTTATTGAAAGAATTCGGTGGCAAGTTGCACGAGCTGCGCGATGCGGACTGGACATCTGCGCTGACCAAGGTGCCGCCGCCGCTGAACATTCGCGGGAAGTTGTTGGTGGTCTCTCAACCCGGACAAGTAAATGGCTTGGCAGGCAGCGAGCTGATCATCCCCGGGGGAATTGCGTTCGGCACGGGGCACCATGCGACGACGAGCATGTGTCTGCGGATGCTTTGCGATGTGGTGGATGCTTTGCACCCAGAGCCATGGTCGATGTTGGACATCGGAACGGGCACCGGCATTCTGGCGTTGGCTGCGATGAAGCTCGGCGCGCGAAACGTGTTGGGCACAGACTTTGATCCTCAAGCGGTGAGGACGTGTAAAGAGAATGCACGTGTGAACAGGGCAACACGCAGGGTGCGGTTCGAGCGACAGGATGTGCTCTCGTGGACTCCGGAGAGCAGGTGGGATGTGGTGGCGGCGAATCTTTACAGCAGCGTGCTCATGCAGGCGGCGCCGACGATAGTTCGCTGTCTCAAGCCACAGGGACGGCTCCTGCTTTCAGGCATCCTCCGCAGCCAGGAAGACGAGACGCTCGGGGCATTTCATGCTTTGGGGATGAGCACTGTGCGGGTGGTCAGGAAAGGCAAATGGATTTGCGCCTTAGCGATGAAAAACACGCGGTGACTAATCCGGGAGGCCGCAGCAGGCTTTGAATTTCTTCCCGCTGCCGCACGGACAGAACGCGTTGCGGTGAGCGACGGGACCAGGCCTGGCGGGTGCTTCCAACCGGAGGATGTCCATGATCTCCGCCGGCGCACGCTGTGAGCGCAGCAGATCGCGCATGGTCTTCATGGTGGGTGCGACGTGGTTGAAAAATCTTTTATACGCGGCACAGAGATAGTTCAGGCCTGGCTCGCCATCGGGCGTTTCAATAAAGCGATGCTTCGGACATTCACCATGGCATGCGAAACGCACCTCGCACCGCTTGCAATATGCGGGCAGCGTGGTGCTCTTGTCGGTGCCAAACTTGCGCTGGAAGTCGGAGTTCACCATCTCGCCCAGCGTCTGGTTGAGCACGTTGCCGAGTTTGTATTCCGGGTACACGTAGTGGTCGCACGAGAACACATCGCCGTTGTGCTCCATGGCAAGAGCGGTGCCGCATGTCTCGGAGAACACGCACAGCCCGCCGCCCATGCCGGAGAAATTGCCCAGCGTGACATCGAAGATTTGCACAAAGAATTTGCCGACATCGTTGCGCACCCATTCATCGTAAATCGTGGTTAAAAAGCGGCCGTAATCCTCCGCTTGCACACTCCAGTGGGTGACGCGCGGGTCGGATGGAGGTTCGTTGGGATCGGGCGGGGCAGCAAGGTCCAGACCGAGTGCTGCGCTGGCGGGATCGGCGTTGCGTTCCACGAGCGGGATGAACTGGATGAAGCCAGACCCGATCTCCTTGAGGAACCGATACACTTCGAGCGGCTGGCGGGAGTTGAGCCGGTTCACCACAGTGAGCGTGTTGAACTCTACGGAATGTTTTTTGAGGAACTTCAGCCCGTCAACGACGCGATCAAAAGTAGGCCGCTGCTTTTTATCAACCCGATACGCGTCGTGCAGGTGTGCGGGGCCATCGATGCTCAGGCCGATCAGAAAACGGTTGGCCGCCAGGAACTCGCACCACTCATCATCCAACAACGTGCCATTGGTCTGCAACGCGTTGGAAATGACTTTTCCATTGGCATGTTTCTTTTGCAGCTCGACGACTTTGCGAAAAAAATTGACCCCCATCAAAGTGGGTTCCCCGCCCTGCCAGGCGAAGGATATTTCCGGCACATGCTGCTGCTCGATGTATTGTCGGATGTAAGCTTCGAGCGTCTCATCCGTCATCCGGAAGTTCTCATTGCTCGGGAAAAGTTTCTCTTTCTCAAGATAAAAACAGTATTTGCAATCCAGATTGCACAAAGGCCCGATGGGCTTTGTCATCACATGGAAAGCCCGGGGCACAAGAGATTCAGCGTAAACAGCCACGCGAGAGACTTACAGCCTGGTCAGGGTTCCCGCAATAGCACGGCACTTTTGCGCTGCATTTTTATTTTCCCATCGAAGGGAACGTTCTGCTCTTCGCCATCAAGGTTGAATGCGACCTGCCAACGACCCTCGGGCAGTGTGAACTCGCGCACATCTTCCCCGCCGTTGATCAGCAGGCAGACGCGTTTCCATGTCTCGCCAGGAAGATCGCGTCCATCGATGGTGGCCAGAATGGTGTCGCCAGTCGGGGCATGGTGGAACTGTACGCGTTTGCTGATTTCCTCCGCTGTGCGCAACCGGAAGAGCGGATGCGCCTTGCGCAGTGCGATGAGTTTGCGGACGTAGTCGTTGAGTTCGCGGTTCTGCTTTTTCAACGCCCAATCGACCTGGTTCACCGAGTCCGGTGCTTCGTAGCTGTTGTGATCGCCAAATTTGGTGCGCGCAAATTCCTCGCCCCCGTGGAAAAACGGTACGCCTTGCGCGGTAAACAACACAAAATACCCGAGCTTCATCATGCCAATGATGTCCTGCTCGGAGGCATCCGTTCGAGAGATTTGCAGCTTGTCGTAAAGCACGAGGTTATCGTGGCAGGTCATGTAATTTATCGTCTGCGCAGGGTTGGCCGCCCAGGTCTGGTGCGAACCTTCCATGCCTTTTTCCACGGCACCGCGTTCGAATCCGCGCTGGATGAAGCCCTGGCCTTCTCCGTCGGGCGAGCCTTTCAAGGCATTGCGGAATTCGTCGTTGAATGCTCCGATGCCCGTGCCACGAATGGTGTTTTTATCGGTCTGCTCCTTGAGCGGTGAGCCGCCTGCCTGCCAGGGTTCGCCGTAGAGTATGATGTCGGGCCGCACTTTGCGCAGCTCGGTCTCAGCCTGGCGCATGGTCTCGATGTCCAGAAGCGCCATGAGATCAAAGCGGAATCCGTCCACGCCATATTCCTCCACCCAGAACCGCAGAGAATCGATGATGTATTTACGAGCCATCGGTGCTTCGGAACGAAATTCATTTCCGCAGCCCGAGCCGTTGGCGTAGGTGCCATCAGGCATCATGCGGTAATAATACTCCGGCACGGTGGCATTAAAAAATGCGCCCTCGCCCGTGTGATTGTACACGACATCCAGGATGACGCCGATGCCGCGGTCGTGAAGTGCTTTGATGAGCACCTTCAATTCGCGGATGCGAGATTCGTCGTGGATATTGGACGCGAACATGCCTTCCGGAGAGTTAAACGCGTTCGTGATATAGCCCCAGTTGTATCGATTGGCGGCTTCTTCATTTTGAAAATCCTGAACGGGCAGGAGCTGCACATGCGTGACTCCAAGCTCCACGAGATGGTCCAGCCCGGTGGCCACGGATGGGTCCAACGTGAGCCGAGTGCCGGGCTCAGCGAAGCCTGTGTAGAGCCCCTTGTTTTCTACTCCAGAATTCTCCGCGATGGTGAAGTCCCGCACGTGCATTTCGAACACCACGATGTCCACTGGGGATTTCACCTCGGGTCCGCGCTGGTCGGATCGCCAGCCGGGCGGGTTGGTTTTTTCCAGATCGGTAATGCGCGCCCGGCGGGTGCTATCCACAGTATTGATGGCATAGATGTCCACAACTTCAGTGGTGGGATCAAGTCCGGGGCCTTCGAAGATATAGTTGTAAAAACGACCTTCCATATTGCCGGAAGCTGTGAACTCCCAGATGCCGCGCCCGGTCTTGTGCATGGATTCCACTTTACGACCCGCATCGCCCGTGGCGGCATCGTATATCACCACGGATGCTTTCGAGGCCGTGGGCGCGAATACGCGGAACACGGTCTGCTCTTGCGAAAACTCGATCCCGAGGCGGGCATCCGGTGAGTAAAACGCTTCGCGGTCATCCAGCATGCCGCGGGGCACTCCTTTGACGGGACGTCCGAGGCTCGGAATCACGGCCTCATACGAGTGCGTATCGATATCGAGCCGCTCGCTGGTTTCCACGACGATGCGCGTGCGGTCGGCAAGTTGTGCTCCGCTAAATGGGACCGGGTCAGATGCGTCGCGCAGAATTTGAATACCTTCCGGAACCGAGTCGGTGGGGTGCGTGAGTTCGATCTCGATCTTCGTAGCACTGTCGAAGAAGACCGCATTAATGTGCGGTGTAATGTCCGGTGCTTCTGTATAAAGAGTCTGCCGTCCGCCGATGAGATAAATCTCTTTGCCGTGATCGGGAGTGAGGAACCGGTCCACTCCATCTTTGCGATTCCAATCCTCGGCGAGACGCGGGAGCAGGCCGATGCGCGGTGTGTCTGCGCCATCCCCGTAGAGACCGCGGTCCAATTGGAACACGAGTCCGAATGCGTCCTGGCCAACTGGCAGAAGATCGTTATCTGCCGGAGTGCGCTTCTCAAATGGGTCCCAGGTCCACAGGCCCGCTTCAAGATATTGTCCATCGAACCGATGGTAATGCACGGTCACGATATTTTCTTTTGCAGTGGGTGTTTTCTTCTGCCACTGCCCGACGTCTGGAATCACCAGAGGTGTTCCGATCTCGGGAAGCTGAACCGATTGTTCCAGGTATAAATCTCCATAGCTCGGAGCGGGCCAGGCATACGTGTCTTCATTGATGACCAGCAGCAGCGAGACAGGTTCCTCGGGTTTCTGAGACCAGTCGTCAAACGCTCGCAAATCCAGCGTCGCAGTACCTTCCTGCGGCACGATCGTGTGGGCGATTGCAAGCAATCGGCCCGAGTGGCGCACCCCGGCGATGAGCTGTTTGCCAGCGTGGCCTGGAGGCACCGCCACGGAAAGATTCGCCCACAGCGCAGCGGTGGCCTGCGGAATGGTATCTGCGCTCGGGGTGAGCTGCGCATCCGCAGGCGATGCGGTAGCCGGATCGGATTGACGTTCTGGGCAAGCGGTAAACAGCATGGTGAGGATCAAAGGTATGATCCACATCTGCCGTCGGATTTCCGGAAGGATTCGACGCATGAGTGGATGTAGTGGGTTGGGAATGAAGTGGTCATTTATCGTGGCTTGCGGACGAGTTGTCAAAGCCGAGAGCTATTGTACCGTTTTATAAATAGCGAAATCTCCGCTTGAAAAGGGCGATGAGGGCAGGGTAGTTTTGCCCTTCCCGGAAGAAGGGAATTCCGGAAGACAGCGCAGCACGCCAGGGTAGCTCAGTGGCAGAGCAGGGGACTCATAAGCCCTTGGTCGGGAGTTCGACTCTCCCCTCTGGCACTGCGGGTTTCGGACCGCACCACCGCGCCGACTATTTCCCAGCAATAAACAGACTGACAATGCCGAAAGAGAGCGTGCGCGAGCGAGCCGTGGCGAACCCACTCGCCCGCATGAGGTCGCACATTTTTTCTCCACTAGGAAAAGCTTCGATGGATTCGCCCAGGTATTTATATGCTTCAGCCTCGCCCGTTACGACGCCCGCGATGCGTGGCAATAGTGTATGCAGATACCAGCGGTAGGGTGCTCGCAGAGGCGCCTCGGGCAGGGAGAAATCGAGAACCAGAAGCTGTCCCCCGGGCACCAGAATGCGACTGCACTCTTGCAACGCTCTGCTGCGGTCCTCCATGTTGCGCAGACCGAATGCTATCGTGACGGCATCGAACACCGCATCGCGGAAGGGCAGATGCAAACCATCCGCAACGACCAGGGGCAGGGTATGTTTGCGGCGTGCTACTTGCAACATCGGGAAGCAAAAGTCGCCACCCACGATCTGCGCTTCCGGCAATGCTCGCCGGATTGCGAGTGCCAGATCGCCGCTGCCCGTGGCGAGGTCGAGCACGCGGCGGGGTGCATGCTGAGCCAGTTCCCGAGCTGTCACGCGCCGCCAGTATATATCCAGGCCGCCACACAGAACATGGTTCGCCAGATCATAGCGCCCGGCAATGGAAGAAAAAAGTCGGTGGACAAATTCCGGGGTTTCGCGATTGCGACTGGATTGCTGCATGAAGTAAACGACCAGGGCGGTGGTGCTCACGAGAGGACTCGAACCTCCACGGGTTGCCCCATACGGTCCTGAGCCGTACGCGTCTGCCAATTCCGCCACGTGAGCATTACCGGACTTTTCCGATAAGAAGGGCAGTAAGTATCACGCGCCCATGGCGGATGCAAAATGAAAAATTATGTTTAATGCAGCCCGGCGCGGAAATGGAGATTGCCCGGTCTAGCGGCATTTTGGCAGGATGCTTCATGCTCGCGAAAATCTATTCGGCTGCGGTGCTCGGTGTGGAAGCGTATGAAGTCGAGATCGAAGTCAATGCCGGCCCGGGAGAGGTAAAGATGGTGTTGGTGGGCCTGCCCGATGCTGCAGTGAAAGAAAGCAAGGACCGCGTGGTGACTGCGATCACAAACAGCGGGCTGCGTTGGCCTGCCCGGCGTACCACGGTGAATCTCGCGCCTGCCGACGTGAAGAAAGAGGGTCCCAGTTTTGACTTGCCCATCGCGCTGGGCATGACAGGCGTGGCTGAAGAACTCGACATGGCGCCCGCGCGGAAGTTTTGCATCGCAGGCGAACTTGCGCTCACGGGAGCGGTGCGACCCATCAAAGGAGTGCTCGCCATGGCACTCGAAGCGCGAAGGCTCGGAAAACAAGGGCTGCTCGTGCCGGAAGCCAATGCACGTGAGGCAGCCATGGTGCGCGGCATTGATGTCTATGGAATCCGCAATTTGCGCCAGGCGTTTGATTTTTTAAAAGGCGCGATTGCGTTGCAGCCGGTGCGCGAGGACGTGGAAGCATTCTTCTCCAGCCACCAGGAGAGCGAGGTGGATTTCGCCGACGTGCGCGGACAGGAGAATGCAAAGCGTGCTTTTGAGGTCGCTGTGGCGGGCGCGCACAACTTGCTAATGATCGGCGTTCCAGGCGGTGGCAAATCGATGCTGTCCAAACGCATCCCCACCATCATGCCGCCGCTTACGTTGGAGGAAGCCATTGAGACCACCAAGATTCATTCCGTGTGCGGGCTGCTCGATAGTGCGCATGCGTTTGTGTCGGTGCGGCCCTTTCGTGCTCCGCACCACACCATCTCCGATGTCGGGCTGCTGGGCGGCTCGGCGAATCCGTCGCCCGGCGAAGTGAGCCTTGCGCATCACGGGGTGTTGTTTCTTGACGAGTTGCCCGAGTTCCGCAGGTCCACATTGGAAGTCATGCGCCAACCGCTGGAGGATGGGCAGGTCACCGTGTCGCGTGCCGCTGGCTCACTGACATTCCCGTCCGAATTCATGCTGGTGGCCGCGATGAATCCATGCCCGTGTGGGTTTCATGGACATCCCAAGCGCGAGTGTCGCTGCTCGGTGGTTCAGGTGCAGCGGTATCGCCAGCGGATTTCCGGACCGTTGCTCGACCGGATCGACATTCATCTGGAAGTGCCGGCGGTGAGTTTCGAGGAGATGTCGCAAGGAAGCCCGGGCGAAAGTTCAGCGAGTGTGCGCGAGCGCATCGTGCAAGCCAGGCGTGTGCAGGCGGAGCGTTATGGGGAGAGCAGGCGCAACCGCGTGAATGCGCGGATGCTTCCGCGCGAGATCAAAGTGCATTGCGCATTGGACAGCAGTTGTTCGGACCTGCTGCGCATGGCCATGACTGAGTTTCAGCTAAGCGCGCGGGCTTATGACCGGATATTAAAAGTTTCGCGAACCATATCCGACCTTGCCGGTGCGGAAAAAATCACAGCCGATCATATCAGCGAGGCAATCCAATACCGCAGCCTCGACCGCACCATGTGGACGTAGCTCACGCTAATCTTGCTTGTAAGTTTAAGTATTTGACCTGCAAAAAGTATTGTCTTTTGTGGTTGCACGACTCATTTTCGCCGCGAACCGGAAGAACCGGCACGAAGCTTATGATAACACTATTCATCTCTGCAGTTTGTCACGACACCGAAGAACCCGACGAGCCTTTCACCCCCGCTACGGTTATCACTCCGCCGGCACCTACCGATTCACCAACGCCCATACCCACAATCGACTTTCGAGACGAGTAAGCTAAATCGGCTTACTCTCGAGGGTTGGTTCCGCGCTGATACCTCGATTGAACGTGGCCTTATGGGATGAAAATTCCCCGCCGGATTCATTTTATCGGCATCTCCGGGCGGGCCATCGGCGGTGTGGCGATTGCATTGCACCACAGCGGACTGCGTGTGACTGGCTCAGATGTGTATCCGTATCCGCCAGTGAGCACGCTCTTGGCGGAAGCTGGCGTGGGATATTCTGCTGGCTTTAACGCCGATGTTGCGCTGCCTAAGACCGTCATCGTGGGTAGCCGCATTGCACGAGGCAATGTCGAACTGGAGAAGGCTCTTCGACAGAAATGTGCTGTCTACTCGTTGCCGGAATTTCTAAGCAAATTTGTCCTGCCGCGCCGACGGTGCCTCATGGTGGCAGGAACCAATGGAAAGACCACCACAGCGGCCATGCTCACGCACATTCTGCGTCGTGCTGGCCGACAGCCTGGCTGGCTTGTCGGCGGCTATTGCCGGGAAGTTCCAAAGTCGTTCTGCCTGGGGACGGATCATTCCTTCGTTCTCGAGGGTGATGAATATGGGGCCTCATTGCTGGGCGATTTGAATCCGAAATTTCTGCACTATAACCCCGAGTCGCTTGCTCTGATTAATGTCGCGGCGGACCATCCGGATTTTTTTCGTCACCCGGACGATGCTCGGCGGGCTTTCGCAGCACTGCACGCTCGCGTGCCGCCTCACGGAATGATCGTGGTAAATGCGGATGATCCCGTCGCGTTGCAGCTCGCACAAGATCTTCATAGTCCCGTGCTGCGGGTTGGCACCGGCACGCAAAGCGAACAGCAAATTACTTCGATACAACATCATAAAACTGGGGCTCGGTTCCGTTTTTTAAGCACGGATTTTCAGCTCGCGCTGCATGGCGAAATGAATGTGACAAATGCTGCCCTCGCCATCGCGCTGGCTGTTCGCGAGGGGGTTCCGCCCGCGCTCTGTGCTCAGGCACTGGCGGAATTTCGCGGAGTGGATGAACGCCAAAGCATCGCACTTATGACCTCGGACTTTGCGCATGTAAGTGACGCAGTGTATCACCCTGCCGCTGTGGCGCGATTACTGGAAAGCATCGGGCACCGGTTTCCGCGACGTCGGATCGTGGTGGTATTTCAGCCGCGCATAACAGGGTCCGCCAATTGGCCTGCACAACATGAGTTGCCGACAGCGCTCCAAGCCGCAGCGGCTGTCTTGCTCCTGCCTGCGGTGAACCCGCGTTGTCTGGATGCAGACCCTGCATTCAATTTAAACAAGCTGGCCGCTGATCTTCGACGCAAAGGGATCGAGGTGCGGAGCATGAGCACCGCTTCGATAGATCGGCGAAAACTGCTTCCGCTACTGCGTCGGAAAGATGTGGTCGTCTCGTGCGTGCAGCCTTCCAAGCGAGTCCAACTCACGGCCGACATCAACTCCGTTCTTGCCAGCTCGACGGTATGAGGCATCTGGTCCTGGCTGCCATCCTCATAGTGGCATGGATGCTGCGATCGCCGGGTTTGCTGTGGGACGAGGGCACGCTGCAAAATCCTGATGAGCGTTTCCTTATTTCTACGGTAGCTGGATTGGAGTTGCCACCGGACTTTCCAAGCTATCTGGATGGCAGCCGCTCGCTACTCAATCCGCGCAACCACGGGATCGCGCATTTTGCCTACGGCACGCTGCCACTTACTTTTTTGAAGATCGCAGCGCAGCTCGAAAAGCCTGCGACGGCTGCGGAATGGGCCTCGCTTGCGCGCACTCTATCCGCATATGCCGATCTCGGAACGCTGGTGTGTATTTATCTGCTGGGTCTCGCATTCAGCTACCGCACCGCGTGGATGGCTGCTGCACTCTGGGCCGTCACGGTAATTGCGATTCAACATGCCCACTTCTTTGTGGTGGATACCTTCGCCGCTTTCTTCGCAACTGCTGCGTTGGCATTTGCCGCGTGGGCTTACAAAAAACAACATAATCTTTTGTTGCTTGCGGCAGGCGCGATGTCGGGCCTGGCATTATCCTGCAAAATATCCATGCTGCCGCTGGTGTTGCTCATTGCTGCGCTGCCCGTTGTGCAGGGTGTGTTTACACGGTCCTGGCGTGCACCTCTCGGCGCAGCCAGCATGGTTTTGCTCGGTGCTCTCATCGCATGGCGCGTGGGATCTCCGGATGTGTTCGATGGGATGGGCTTAGCGACAAACTGGCTGGCCGATATGCGCAAGAGCATGCAACTCGCTTCGGGTGAGGTCGAGTTTCCGCCCGGCATTCAATGGGCAGATCGAACGCCGTGGCTGTTCCCATTAAAAAATCTTGCGCTCTGGGCCATCGGTCCGGCTCTCTTCCTATCTGTCCTTGCCGGATTTAGCGTGGCTGCTGTCGAGGTCGTTAAAAACACGCGAAAGTCTTTTACATCGCGGACATTTCTTTCTCCTGGACTGGTTCTGCTGGTCGTGTGGATCGCTGGCATGATGTTTTATCTAGGTGGCGCTTTTGTTACTACGCTTCGATATTTCCTTCCTGTGCTGCCAGCTTGTGTAGTGCTCGCCGCATGGTCATTGAGCCGATGTTCCAGGCTTTGGTCGGGGGCGGTGCTACTGGCGACCGCAGCGTGGGCATTGGCCTTTATTCGCATCTACGATTCGCCGCATCCTCGCGTGGCTGCCGAGCGGTGGATGATCCAAAATATATCTCCAGGTTCAATGCTCGGAACAGAATCATGGGATGAAAATCTTCTTCGTAGCGCAGAGGCCAAAGCGCGTTTCACGCTGCGAGAGATGCATTGGGCAGGAAAGGAATCGCCAGAGAAACAAGCTCAGGCTCTCGATTGGCTAGACCAGGTGGACTACATCGTGCTGGCTAGTGATCGTGCTCGTTTGACGCTTCCGCGGCTGCCCACTCGGTTTCCGCTCGCAGCCCGATATTATCGCGCTCTCGATGACGGTTCCATTGGGTTTACCAAAGTTGCCGAGTTTGATCGACGCCCGCAATTATTTGATTGGCGCTGGCCGACGCCGGAGAAAGCCGAGGAAGCATTCAGCGTATATGATCACCCGGTGGTGCGGATTTATAAAAAGCGACCCGACTTCGCCGTGTCCCCGGTCGCGTCGATGTTCCGAGATATCGATTGGAGTCGCGTCGTAGATATCCCCTCTCCGGCATACCGTCAGGTGCCCACCGGATTGATGTTGCCGAAGGAGCAATGGGAATTGCAAAAGGCGGGGAAATCCTGGCGGGAAATTTTTTTCGCACATCATCGGGCGCCATGGAAATTGACTCTCGCATGGTGTGCTCTGCTGTTTCTTGCAGGGCTATTATTTTGGCCCTTTCTTTTTCTCATGGCGCAGCACTGGCCGGATGGCGGTTGGGCGTTTGCGCGGTGCGGCGGCATAGTTTTTGGTGGTTGGCTATGGTGGTTTGCTGGTTCATACGCCACCACGCACGTAGCTCTGTGGCTGTCGTGCATAGTGTTCTCAAGTGTCAGCCTGTATCTGTGGTTCACCAGATGGCATGCGATGAAAACCTGGCTGCTGCAGCATCCGACGACTATTCTGGATATTGAAATTGTATTCTGGGCGGTCTTTGCAGCGGGGCTCTTCCTGCGCATGTGGAATCCCGATATGTGGCACCCGCATTTTGGCGGAGAGAAGCCGATGGACCTCACGTATCTTACTGCAGTCGCGAAATCGGAGATGTTCCCGCCTTACAATCCCTGGTTCTCGGGTGGATACATAAACTATTATTACTTCGGGTTCGTCCCTGTCGCGTTTCTCATTCGATTATGCGGAGCCGCTCCGGAAGTGGCTTATCAGCTTGCTCTGGCGACTTGGCCAGCCTTCTGCGCCAGTGCTGTCTATGGCATCGCGCGATCCATGGGTGTAACCCGTGCGTTATCCTGGCTTGCGGTCCCGTTATTGCTCCTCGCGGGCAGTTGGAATCAACTTAAATTGGTCCTGACTGGTTCCACGCAAGCAAGCGATTGGTTTTGGAAAGCGAGCCGGGGGTTTGCGCATGCGCCTAATGAAGCGCCTCCAATCACGGAGTTTCCCTTCTTCACGTTTCTCTACGGCGATTTGCATGCGCATTTACTGGCCATGCCCATGGTGCTGTTCACGATTGCCCTTGCCATTCATATCGCCCGCACCGGCTCCGTTGCCGCGATGAGCGTGGGTGGCATGGTAATTGGTATCCTTCTCGCATCCAACACATGGGATGTGCCCGCTGCTATTTTTCTGCTTGTTGCTGGCGCGATCTTTTATTGGCAACCGTGGAAGAATGTCACGCGTGCTGGAATGCTATTGCTGGGAGTCGGTGGGTGTTACCTCGCCTTTCGCTTTGCGTTTCATCCTTTTATAAAATGGTCAGCTTCGGGTTACGGCGGCGCTTCTTTCTGGCATGGCTCACGAACTCCTGCGCTCGACTGCATCCTGCACTACGGCACTTTCGCCACGATTCTAATGGGGGTCGTTTTGCATAGCCGAGCTGACGTTGTCGGTCGCAAGTGGCTCTGGGGTGGGCTTGCAGCGGTCTCGGTATTTGCTGCGATCATTGGTTTGGGAGCTTCCGCGGTCATTCTTCCTGCTTTGGTTGTTGCGGGAGCGGGAGTGGTGCAAGGCCGGGAGTTTGTTGTCCGCGCGGGATCGACGCTGGTCGCGTTGGCACTGTCGCTTATGCTTATACCCGAATGGCTGGTGCTGGATGGCGACGTGGGACGCATGAATTCTGTGTTCAAATTTCATCATCAAGCGTGGATGTTTTTGGGCATTGGCTCGGTAATTTTGCTCTCACAGTTGTGGTCTCACCATCGGCGTGCGGCTATATGGATAGCCGTAGCAAGTCTCTTT
>CBDUBV010000075.1:0-14560 GCA_965365475.1 uncultured Chthoniobacteraceae bacterium
CCGTTTTCCACGCCACATACTGCCGCACCAGGGGAGCGAAGAACCGGGTTAGCACATCGCTCTTTCCGTCCAGCTTGGTCAACTGTGGAGCCGCCTTAATCAGCGCCTTCTTGAAATTGACAAGCCCATGCATCGCCGCCTCTTCCGTCAGCGTGGTGAGCATCGCTCCCATGCCCGACTTGCGGCCCTGCGCCGTGTCCGCGCCAAGCAAGTAGGCGAGCAAAGCGTTGCGAATCTTCTCATGCGAGGAATCGCTGATGCGGCCCTCCTTGGTGAGTGTGTTTTTCAAGCCGAGCACCTCGACCAGCACCGCAAGACGCCCGATGTTTTCCTCCGTGTCCAGAAATTCCCCGCCCTCATCGAACTCCAGGCCCGAAGCGACATCAGGAATGAACCGCAAAACGCTCGCTTCACTGATCGCCCGCTCCACCGCTGACATTTCATCCGGGTTTGCCGCCCGAACGAACGGCAGTAGCGCGAAATCCTCCGATTGCTGCGGCGACCACTGGCGGGCGCATATTCCCTCGCTCAACCTGCGCCAAGACTGGTCCCTCAAGGATTGGTAATGCCGCCTGAGCATCAGCTTCGGAGAATCGTGTCGCAGTGAACGCCGGAGAAAAGGGTTCTGCCCCGTCAGTGGGGAGATGCGGAACCTTGTGTTCATGCGCCTTCGCGGGCGACAAGCGATTTCGGCTGCCAGTTAACCGAATCAGGCTGAGTTTCGCGACACCGAGAAAATGGCTCCTGAGGTAGGACTCGAACCTACGACCAATCGGTTAACAGCCGATCGCTCTACCACTGAGCTACTCAGGATCTCCAAAAAAGGCTCGCCACAATGAAATACTCTCCTTTTTCCATCAAGGAGATTTTACGCCAGCTCGGAAATTTTTTCTCCCCGCCCCTCTCCCAGCCCGCCATGATCCCTCGCGATCAGCATGTAGATGGATGGCAATATCAATAGCGTAAAAACTGTCCCAATCGCCATGCCACCCACGATCACGAGACCGATCGAGTTCCGCGCAGCGGCACCAGCTCCGGTTACCAAGGTCAATGGAAAATGCCCGGCCACCGTGGCCAAAGTCGTCATCAATATGGGGCGCAATCGAGTGAGCGATGCCTCGCGCACCGCATCCAGCTTGGTTGTGCCTTGTCGCTGCAACACGTTCGCAAATTCCACAATAAGTATTCCGTTCTTCGCGATCAGACCCACCAATGTCACCAAGCCCACTTGCGAATAGATGTTTAAAGTCGTGGTCCAGCCCTCAGTCCAGAATGGCACTCCTGGCGCAGGTATCTTTAAAAAAACAAATACCAATGCCCCAAACATCGCCAATGGCACCGACCCCAAGAGAATGACAAATGGATCGCGAAAACTATTAAATTGCGCGGCCAGTACAAGAAAGATCAGCAGCAGAGCAAGCGCGAGCGAAGGCAGGAATTTACTGCCCTCCTTGCGCAGCTGACGGGACTCTCCCGTGTAGTCAATCACATAGCCGCGTGGCAGGATGTTTGCAGCTTCGTCTTCCAGAAATCGCAGGGTCTGGTCGAGGGGCATCACGGCTACGCCGCTGAGTTTGACGGCGTTGAGTTGCTGGAAACGATTGAGCGATCTGGGCACGACGGCTTCGTTCAGCGTCGCTATGGAACCCAGAGGAATAAGCTGACCATCGGGACCAGTGACCCGAATTTGCAAGAGTTGCTCGGGGTTGAGGCGGGCGGTGCGTTCTATCTGCGGGATGACTTTGTAGCTGCGACCATCGATGTTGAACCGGTTTACAAAGCCACCGCCGACCATCGCGGACACGTCTTGTCCCACCTGCCTTGCATCGAGCCCGAGGATGGCGAGTTTCTCGCGGTCGAACACAATCTCACTTTCTGGTTGATCGATCTTGGTGTCGATGAGCGGAGGGAAAGCAAACATCCCACTCTGCGTGGCACGTGCCTGCAATTCATTGGCGAACTCCAGAATTTGTTCCTGCTCAGCAGTCGAAGCGATCACGAATTCCACAGGAAATTGTCCGCCGCCAGGCAGAGCGGGTGGGGTCACTGCAAACACGCGCACGCCGGTGATGTTGGCGAGTTTGGCGGAAACTTCGGGCAATATCTCGAATGCTGTCCGCTTGCGTTCGCCCCATGGTTTCAACGCGAGCCCGCTAAAGCCCATGGACGGATTGATGAGCTGGAATGTGAAGGCCATTTCGTCCAGCTCCTCATAGATCTCCTGAATGCTTTCCGAATAGACGAGTGTCTGCTCGACGGTGGCGTTGGCAGGCCCATCCACAATGCCGAAAATGATGCCCTGATCTTCAGATGGGGCGAGGTCGGCAGCTGAGAATTTGAACATCGGCAGACACAGCAATGTGAGGATAAACCAAAAACCATACACTGCCGGCCGCGCAGAGAGTGTGGCATCGAGCACCCGCGCATAGATACTCTTGAAGCGGTCGAACCCGGCATCGATCCTTGCAACCAGGCCATGTGGAGAGTGACTTTGCTTGAGCAAACGCGACGCCATCATGGGTGAAAGAGTGAGTGCCACTACGCCGGATATGGTCACCGCGCCCGCAAGGGTGAATGCGAATTCACGAAACAAAGAACCAGTCAAGCCACCTTGGAACCCGATAGGCGCATACACTGCGGCAAGGGTGATCGTCATGGCAATGATCGGCCCCACCAACTCGCGCGCACCGAGGAATGCGGCCTGCAGCCTGGTCTGGCCCTCGCGCAGATGGCGTTCCACATTTTCCACCACCACGATGGCGTCGTCCACGACCAGCCCCACAGAAAGCACAATTGCCAGCAGGGTGAGAAGATTGATCGTAAATCCAAAAAGCTGGATGAGAAATACGGCACCAATCAGTGAGATCGGGATGGCGACCACGGGGATGAGCACCGAGCGGAAGGAACCCAGGAAGAGAAATATGACCACCACCACGATGAGCAATGTCTCGCTGAGAGTCTTGACCACCTCGTGGATGGCATCGTTGATGTAGGCCGTCGCGTCGTAGGCGACCTCGGCATCGAGCCCGCGCGGAAGCTGTGCCTTCACTGCCTGAATCTCCTCGCGCACGTCGCGGATGACATCGATCGAGTTGGAGTTCGGCAACACCCAGATGCCCATAAATACAGCTTTCCGCCCAGTGAAGCGCACCTCGGAATCGTAATCTTCCGCACCCAGAACGACGTCTGCCACGTCGGAAAGTCGCACCACATTGCCATCGCGTTCGAGCACGACCATATTGCGGAACTCCTCCACGGTGCGCAGGTCGGTGTTGGCTCGGAGGTTGACGGAAATAAGCGCACCGCGAGTCTGCCCGACGGCAGCGAGATAATTATTCGAAGCCAGCGCAGCGCGGATCTGTGCTGGGCTGATGTTTACCGCAGCCAGCTTCTCTGGCTTGAGCCATATGCGCATGGCAAACGTGCGACCGCCAAGTATGTCGGCACGCTGCACGCCAGGCAGCGCGGTGAGTCGTGGCTGCACTGTGCGCGTGAGGTAATCCGTGATCTCGTTTTGCTCCAATACATCGGAGGAGAAACTTAAATACGCAGAGGCAAACTCCGAGTCGCTGGATTCCACATTGATCACTGGCACTTCGGCTTCCGGTGGAAGATCGCTGCGCACTTGATCCACTTTGCTGCTGATCTCGGACAGGGCTCGCCCAGAATCGTAATTGATTCGGAGCCGGGCGGTGATGGTCGAGACGCCTTGTCTGCTTTCAGATTGCAAATACTCGATGCCATCCGCCGCTGCGATGGCGCGCTCCAGCGGGACGGTGATGAAACCGCGCACCAACTCGGCATCCGCCCCAACATAGACTGTGGTGATGGTGACAGAAGCATTCTCACTGCGTGGATACTGACGCACATTGAGCGATCTGATCGCCTGGATGCCTGCCACGATGATGACAAGACTCACCACCAGGGCGAGCACCGGGCGCTCAATAAAAATATCCGTCCACGCCTTGGTTTTCACTTATTTATTATCAGGCTCGGGAGCCAAGTGGGACGCGGGCTCGCTGTCGTTATTGATGGTGACGGGCATGTCGTTGCGCAGCTTGAAGACTCCAGCGCTTACTACCTCCTGCCCTGCGGTGAGGCCTTGCGTGACCTCGACGAAATCGCCTTTGGATTGGCCAAGACGCACAAATTGCTGGCGCACTTTTCGCGGTTCGCCGCCTTCGACGACGAAGACGGAATCGCCCGAGGTGGCGGCTAGCACGGCGGTCTGGGGGATGATCAAGACGGATCGCTCACCCGGCAGCACAAGAGCGACACGCACGAACAAGCCGGGTCGCAGTTTGCCCTGCGGATTGGCAAGCGTAGCCTGCACGGCGACGGTTCGCGTGGTGGTGTCCACGTCGGGATCAATCGCGGAGACTTCGCCTTGAAACGTGGCATCGGGAAATGCATCAGTGCTCACTTCGACTTGCATGCCTGGTTCGATGCGGGAGAGTTCCTGTTGCGGCAGGCTGAAATTCACATACACGGGATCGAGCGATTGCACGGAGACAAGTTTCTGACCCGGATTTACAAACTGGCCGACATTCACCTCGCGGATGCCCACCACGCCATCGAACGGCGCGTGGATGGATTTTCGGGCGACGATGGCTTTTATCTCCTCGACCCGTGCTTCGGTCTGCACCTGGCGGGCGACGACGGAATCGAGTTCGGCCTGAGAAATGGTGCGGCCTTCAAGCAGACGACTGGAACGATCCAAGTCGAGCCGGGCCAGCCTGGCATCGGCTTCCGCTGCCCGGAGCTGTGCTTCTTCAAGACTGGAATCAAGCTGGATAAGGAGGTCGCCTTGCGATACGGCTGCGCCATTTTCAAAAGCTATCTTCGCCACCAGACCAGCAACTTCCGCGCTGAGATCGATCCCCTGGACGGAGACCAGCGTGCCGATGGATTGGATGGACGTGCGCCACTCGTCGGTCTGCACTTTTACGCTGGCAACACTTTCTGGTGGAGGCTGCGCGTTCTCGCCGGCTGCACCCATTGCGCGGAATTGGAGCACTTTGGTCCCGGCAAGAAATAGAAAAATCGCCAGAATGGCTACGAAAGAAATTAGGAAAGCGCGTTTCATGGGAAACCCTGCAAAACCAGGGCGGTAATTAGTGAACGAGTGCGTATATAAATTGGTTGCACTTTCGTGTCAAGGATTGCACATTATAAAAAATGCGCACCGCATCCCGAGCCCCTGGACGCCCTATTGATGAGGAGAAAGACTTCGCGATTCTTGCGGCTGCCCATGAATTATTCCTGACCAAAGGCTTTGCGGCGACCTGCATGCAGGAGGTGGCCCAACGGGCAGAGGTTTCGAAGGTCACGCTCTACAAGCGTTTTCCCGATAAACTGGCCCTCTTCAGCGCTTCGGTGCGCAGTGCGAAGTGCCAGATGGAAAGCAGCCTCAATCATGTTAAGCTCAACTCGAAAAGTTTGGGTAACATGTTGACGGCTTACGGCATGGAGATTCTGAGATTCATGATGCGTAGCGAATACATTGCATTCGAGCGGTTGCTGGCGCAGCAGGCGGCGAAGAATCCTGCACTGGCGAAGGAATTTTTTCAGGCTGGGCCGGAGAGCTGCAAGCTGCGACTGGCGAAGTGCATTGAAGCGCATCCCTGCGGGTGCAAAGGGCGGCGGGCGATGGAGGTTGCGGAATTGTTGCTCTCGCTCTGGCTGGGTTACAAATGGGGAGCTGTGCGCCTAAGCGCGTTACGGCCATTGCAGGGCGAGGAGCTGCGCACGCATGTGAATAAAGGCGTGAAAACGGTGCTGAAAATTTTAAAAACTTGAGGAACTGGGTCCCCAAACACGAATTCCTCACCTTGGTGTGAAATTCCAAACGGCTTCAAGTTCCGGATAACCCGGAATGCTGAAAACCAACCGGTACGATCTGCCCGCAATCAAGTCTCTGGCGGATATGGTTTCCTTGAACTGAACCACCTCGCCAGGATTTACCGCCAAGTGACCCAGCATCTGTGCAAACATACGGTCCTCCGACCACCGCGTAACCACAGTGCCGTTTTCCTTTTGTATAACAATCTCCATCCGCTGTGTGGTCGGGAATTGCAAACTCAACGTGCGACGCGTGGGATTGGTAATCTTGGCCGTGACTTCAATCCGACGCGCTTTGCTGAGCACGATGTCTTCGGGGCTGACATGTAGAGAAAGCTCAAGACGATCGGTCAGTTTGCGTCCGGCAGTTTCAATACGATCAGGAGAGCCGCGCATCATGTTGAGCGTTCGCGACACGAAGCCGGGCCTGGGTTCAAGGGGATCTGTGGCGTTGGAGCTGGCGCACCCAGCGAGGACGAGCGTGGACAAACCAAGAGACAAAAGTTTCACGACAAAACGATATAAGCGAACCCGCAGTGAAAGCAACTCACAGCTTTTTGGAGAATTTATCCAGTTGCCGGATGAACTCGGCGGGATCGGCGGATTGCATGAGAACCGTGGCACTACCCGTAGTGGTGAACACGCGCGCAAGGCAGCCAAGGATGCGCAGATACTCGGCAGCCATGGCATGCGGAACGCCTGCGAGGATGACGAAATGGACTTTCTCACAACCCACCATAAATCCATCGCGAGATATTCCGGCGGCCAGACAGAGGTTGGAGACGTTTGCCGTGCGCGCATGTGGCAGGGCGAGTCCGTTGCCGAGCACGGTAGGTGCGGCGCGTTCACGTGCGATGACTTCCTGCGTGAAAGCCTGAATATTCCTCACCTCAGGCGCCTGACTGAGATGTGCGGCCAACTCCTGAATCGCGCTCTCAATGTCGCGGGATTCCATGTGCATGATCACATGCGTGGGACGAAGCACATCGAGTAGTTTGATCATACGTTGCTTCCGCTCCATTTAAGTTTCTGACGAAGAAGGCTTGAGAAATCCTGGCTTGGGAGCATGACTAGTGGCAATTCCATATCGGCCTTTGAAAGCCGAACTGTATCGCCTCGGTGCAGGGAGATGACTTGCTGCCCATCCACACTCAGAAAAAGTTCCGCTTCGTCATCCAAGACGGGCCGCACTTCCATGATGGAACCCTCACCGACGACCACCGAGCGGTTGGTGAGAACATGCGGGCAAATCGGAGTGACGATAAAAACGCGGGCATCGGGCAAAACGACGGGGCCGTTGGCAGAGAGTGAATACGCGGTGGACCCGGTAGGAGTGGCAATAATCAAGCCGTCGGCATTGTAGCGAGTGAGTTGAGCACCATCTATGGTGAGATCCATCCGGACTAGTTGCGATAGCGAACCGCGCGTGATGACGGCATCGTTCAAGCAGGTGCTGGCTGCGACGATCTGGCCCTGGCGAAATACTTTCGCATGAAGCAGCGTGCGCGGGCTAAGCACGTAATCTCCATGAACAAGGTGGTGAACTGCCTGGCGATAATCCTGCGAACTCACGCACGTGAGAAATCCCAGCGAACCAAGATTGATGCCCATCAGCGGTTTTGTGAATTGTTGCAGCGCGTGAGCAGTGCGCAGCAGCGTACCATCGCCGCCCAAGACGACGAGGATGTCGCATCGCTCACCAAGATCGCGAATGGAATATGCCTGACTGCCAGGAATAAGCTGCGAGGTGGATGCCTCCAACAATGGCTCGATGCCCGAGCGCTGGAATTCACCAAGCAACGACTCCAGCAGGCTCTGGGCTCCGGCTTTCTCTACATGCGCTACGATGCCGATGTTCATGTGGTGAGGTGGATAAGGAACTCCTTGTTGCCGCTGGTGCCTGTGATGGGCGATGGGATCACGCCTTGCCAGACTAAATGGCTCTGCGCTGCAATAAAAGCGTGGATTTTCGCCACGGCTTGCTCGTGCAGCTCAGGGTCGGAGACGATCCCGCCCTTGCTTATCTGCTCGCGTCGCAGCTCGAACTGAGGTTTGATCAATGCGATGATCTCCCCGCCTGGAGCGAGCACTTGCGACACGCGTTGCAAGATGAGCGTGAGGGAGATGAATGAGACATCGATCACAACGAGCGAGGGCGGTGCACCAGACAGATCGGCAGCAGTGAGATGGCGGGCATTAATCTTCTCGCGGACGATGACTCGTGAGTCTGAGCGAATTTTCCAGTCAAGCTGGCTGTGACCGACATCGTATGCATACACGCTGGCTGCGCCGTGTTGAAGCAAACAATCGGTGAATCCTCCGGTGGAAGCTCCCACATCCAGACAAATGCGACCTGTAGGATCGACTTTGAAACACGTCAGTGCTGCTTCCAGCTTCAACCCGCCGCGACTCACATAGCGGCAGGTCTCGCGCACCAGAAGAGTGGCGTCTGATGCTACAGGAGTGCCCGGTTTATCGATGCGATGGTCGTTTACCAACACCTGACCGGCCATGACTGCACGGCGGGCTTTTTCTCGCGAATCGAAAAAACCACGCGCATGCAGCAGCACATCGAGCCGCTGTTTTTGCTCATGAAGTGCTTTCTTCATCGGGCGCGACGGTGGGAGACAGATTGATCGCGTCGATCAATTGCCGGAGTCGTCCGAACCGGTGTCGATGCGGACGCAGTATGATACGAGGAAGCGGTGCCAGACCGGGTTCATTGCGTTCCTCGCGGAAGCCGGGCCCTTGTATGATGGTGCCGCTGGCCAGCAGATCGGCAAATTGTTCATTCAAAGTATGCAACGCTTCCTCCGTGAGAGGCCGGTTGATGCGAATGGCCAACTGATCGCGCACCCATCGATAGGAATGGAAAATTTTGTAGAAACCGATCACTTCATCCACGGCCTCCTGCACGGTGTGGCAGATTTTAAACAAATGAAAATCCTCCTTGGAGATGAGCCCAAGCTCGAGGAGATACTCCACCAGAAACCGCATCCATGTTTCCCAATAAGAACCGCCGGGTGCATCCACCAACACCAATGGCAGGATGCGGCCTTTGCCCGTCTGCATGAGGGTGAGCGTCTCGAAGCCTTCATCCATCGTGCCGAAGCCACCGGGAAACAAAGCCACGGCGTGTGTCTCTTTCAGGAACATAAGCTTGCGGGTGAAAAAATAATTGAAGCTCACCAGTTTCGGGTCACCGTGGATGGTTTCGTTGGCCCGCTGCTCGAAAGGCAGACGTATATTCAACCCGAACCCATGGTCCGTGCCAGCACCGCGTTGAGCCGCACCCATGATGCCATCGCCCGCGCCCGTGATGATCATGTACCCTTGCTCGCGCATGAGCCGGGCGTATTCTTCCGCCGCCTGGTAATCTGCCGCTGTGGGAGGCGTACGGGCTGAGCCGAAGATGGCGATTTTGCGAACATGTCGGTAGGGTTCAAATACTCTGCCCGCGAGCCGCATTTCTTTGAGGGATCGATTGTAAAGTTTCAAGTCAGCGACGGGGACTTCATCGCGAGCGATTTCAAGAACCGTCGTAATGAGTTCTGCAATAAGATCGGCATTATCGGTGTAGCCCCAGTCGCGAACGAGTTCTTGTATGCGATCATCGAAGAGCGCGCTGCCCGTGGATACTTTCGGCTTAGCTGAGGGAGTGGACATAGAGAAGTGACAATGGCTTCCGCGCGAAGAGAAGGCAATGTAGATGACACTTTGGGGTGAGAGCATTTAAAAAATAAGAGCCTTGCCATAGGAGCTATAATTACTGTAAAACTAAATCCGAGCGAGGTAATCGCTTGGGCGGGTATGACACCTGCTCTGATAGAATCTGAGAAAATGATTAACCACTTCTATAGGCCTGTGCTTTTCCGACGTGCGCGGCTCATACTCCTTCTCGCGGGGAGTCTGGCCCTGGCACCGTGGATTGAAGCAAAGCAGTGGGAAATCATCCGCCTGCAAGGACGCGACTATGTGCCGGTAGAGAATGTGGGCGCGTTCTATTCTCTCGGGTCAGAACTGCGTCCGGCCGAGAATCGGGTGTCTTTTATTGCGGAACACGCAGATCTCCAATTTCAAGCGGGTGCACGGGATGTGCAGATAAATGGTGTGCGCCACTGGCTCGGATTTGCGCCATTTGATCACGAGGGACGCCTGTTGGTATCGCGTATTGATTTGGTGAAAACATTGGAGCCTGCGCTGCGGCCCAACGCCGTTCCCGAGCTGTTGCCGATCCGCACCGTAGTGCTCGATGCCGGGCATGGCGGGCAGGATCACGGCGCGACATCCAGCCACGGCGATGAGAAAGATTTTAACCTCGACGTGTGTCTCCAGGCCGCGCAGCTCTTGCGCGATAAAGGTTTTGAAGTCGTGCTTACAAGAGACAAGGATGTGTTCATCCCGCTGGAGGAGCGGGCCGCAATCGCAAATAAGCAGAAAGACGCGATCCTTGTCAGCGTGCATTTTAATGACAGCGCGGATAATCCCGAAGCGAACGGATTCGAGGTCTTCGCGTTGACACCGCGCGGGGCACCCTCCACCGCAGACATGGAGTTGCAGCTTTCGCATTTGGCGCAGGCCAAAGGCAACGCAAACGATTCGCTGAACCTGGTGTTGGCGACCACCATCCAGCATTCTGTCCTTGGCAACATGCCGCAATTCGATCGCGGAGTGAAGCGCGCTCGGTTTGCTGTGCTAAAGCTCGCGCAAATCCCAGCGGTGCTGGTCGAGGGAGGTTTTCTAAGTAACGCAACCGATAGCGAACTCGCTGCTAATGCCAGTTGGCGGAAACTTCTCGCGGAAGCGATCACGGCAGGCATCGTGGACTACCGCAAGCTAGCACAAACTCGGCGGGTTCCCAAAATGGTGGCTGACTATCGACTGCCTGCCATGATGGGCTCAACCCTCACGACAAGCGTGGATGTCCCCTCCCCTCTGGAGACCGATATTGAGCCGAAAGAGCTGAAATAGATCGATGCATATGTCTCTGCGACGACCGAGTGGGGTTGCTCTCGACAAAATGCATTTTTTCCAGCAACCATCCCGGTTCATTTGCACATGAAACAGCCCCTCTCCACCACCAGCGCCCCTGCGGCGATAGGCCCCTATTCGCAAGCCATCGTCACCGGCGATTTCCTGTTCTGCTCCGGGCAGATTCCTGTCGATCCCGCTACGGGCAAGAAGATAGAAGGCAGCGTGGCGGATGAGACGCGGCGTGTGCTGGACAACATTCGAGCGTTACTGGCAGCCCATGACTTGGATTTTCGCCACGTAATTAAGTGCACGATTTTCATGACCCACTTAAGTGATTTTGCGGTCATGAACAGCATTTACGCGGAATATTTTCCAGAACCTTATCCGGCTCGATCTACGGTGCAAGTATCCGCCCTGCCGCTGCACAGCCGGATTGAAATCGAAGTCATTGCTCGCTGTGATTCATACAAATGAGCGACCGCATACTGCAACTATTCCGCGAGACAGAAGCTTTGCTTGAAGGTCATTTCGTGCTGCGTTCCGGACTGCATAGCCGACAGTTTTTTCAGTGCGCCATGCTCCTGCAACACACAGCGGCGGCGGCTGAAGTGTGCGCCGCGCTGGCCACCAAGCTACGAGCATTCGAATGCGACACGGTCATCTCACCCGCGCTGGGCGGGATCATTGTTGGGCACGAAGTCGCACGGGCACTGCGGAAACGCCACATTTTTGTGGAGAAAGAGGAAGGACGTCTCGTGCTGCGGCGCGGGTTTGTGATCCATCCCGGCGAGCGGTTTATCGTGGCGGAGGATGTCGTCACGCGTGGCGGACGGGTAAAGGAGACGGTGGATATTGTGCGTGCGCATGGAGGAGTGGTGAGTGCTGTGGGCGTGATAGTAGATCGCAGCGGCGGAGAGCACGCCGACTTCGATGCGCCATTTGAAAGCTTGGTGAAGCTGGATGTGGAAACTTTCCCGCCAGATACTATCCCATCCGACTTGGTCGGCATCCCAGCTATCAAACCCGGCAGCAAATAACCGGTCGCCAGTTTGCGCTCATTGAAGTCGCTGGCAGTGTATTCCTACCAGACCTGCACGCCGACCCTGCCGACGTTCCTATGCTTTTACATAGAGTTTGGCACCCGCGTTCGCAAACTCCTGCGCCTTCGCCTCCATGCCTCGTGCGAGAGCTTCCTCCTCAGTCAACGCCTGCTCGGCCGCATATTTCCTCACATCTTCCGTGATCTTCATAGAGCAAAAATGCGGACCGCACATCGAGCAAAAGTGCGCACTCTTGGCTCCCTCCTGCGGCAAAGTCTCATCGTGGTAGGCCCGTGCGCTCTCAGGGTCCAAGCTTAGATTGAATTGATCTTCCCACCGAAACTCGAATCGCGCCTTGCTCAGCGCATTATCCCGCAACTGCGCACCCGGATGCCCTTTCGCCAAATCCGCTGCATGCGCTGCCAATTTATACGTGATCACTCCCGCTTTCACATCCTCGCGGTCCGGCAGTCCGAGATGCTCCTTCGGCGTCACGTAGCAAAGCATGGCGCATCCATACCAGCCGATCATCGCTGCTCCGATCCCGCTGGTGATGTGGTCGTAGCCAGGAGCGATGTCCGTGGTCAACGGCCCCAGCGTGTAAAAGGGCGCTTCGTGGCACCATTCCAGCTGCTTCACCATATTCTCTTCGATGAGATGCATCGGCACATGCCCGGGCCCTTCATTCATGACCTGCACACCCTTGTCCCATGCACGCCTGGTCAGTTCTCCTTGCACCTCCAGCTCGCCGAACTGCGCAGCGTCATTGGCGTCGGCTATCGAGCCCGGACGCAAGCCATCGCCTATGCTGAAGCTTACATCATACGCGGCCATGATGTCGCAGATGTCGTCCCAATGCGTGTAGAGAAAATTTTCTTTGTGATGCGCCAGACACCATTTCGCCATGATGCTTCCGCCCCGGCTCACTATCCCAGTCATGCGCTTTGCGGTCAAAGGCACAAACCGCAATAGGACCCCGGCGTGAATGGTGAAGTAGTCCACGCCTTGCTCCGCCTGCTCGATGAGAGTGTCCCGAAATATATCCCAGCTCAGCTCTTCCGCTTTGCCACCCACTTTTTCCAATGCTTGGTATATCGGCACCGTCCCAATGGGCACAGGCGAGTTGCGCAGAATCCATTCGCGCGTGGCGTGGATATTTTTGCCAGTGGAAAGATCCATCACGGTATCCGCGCCCCATCTGGTGGCCCAACGCATCTTCTCCACTTCCTCATCGATACTCGATGCTACGGCGCTGTTGCCGATGTTGGCGTTAATCTTCACGAGAAAATTGCGCCCGATAATCATCGGCTCCAGCTCGGGGTGATTGATGTTTGCAGGAATGATCGCCCGCCCAGCAGCCACTTCACTTCGAACAAATTCCGCCGTGATCTGGGCAGGGATGCGCTGCGGAAAACGACGGAACACCGAAGGCGTGTAGGGATCGTCAGCTGCCGCTTGCGCACTTCCGCCATGTTGATGCAGCACATCAGAGGAAGGCCCCGCCCCACCCTGCGCGGTCTCGATGGCACGCATATTTTCACGGATAGCGATGAACTCCATCTCCGGCGTGATAATCCCCTGCTTCGCATACCAAAGTTGTGTCACAGCATGTCCCGCGCTTGCACGCAAGGGACGACGACGCAACCCAGGAAATTCCACCAACCTGTTGCGTTCCGATTGACTTGCAAACTGCGCATGTTTGCCCGTGAGATACCCATTGTCCATGGGGTGCAACTCGCGCCCCGCATACTCCTCCACATCGCCGCGAGCATATATCCAGGCTTGTCGCGTCGCAGGCAATCCCGCAGTCACATCCCCTTGATAATCCGGATCCCCCCACGGGCCGCTGGTGTCGTACACACGCACTGGCGGGTTGCTTTCCATCGTCCCATCAAATCGTTTTGTGGGTGATTGATGGATGACCCGCACCGGCACTTGCACGTCAGAATGTATGGAGCCGGGCAGATATGCTCGTGTGGAATTGGGCAGCAGGTTCGTGGAAGAGTTCGGTGCGATCATGTCTGGAGTGTATGGGGAAACTCCACATAGCTGAAAGTCGATCACCTCGCTCCCTTCGACGGCATTACCCGCGTCAGGTTCAAAGGGTCGTCCGTGGTCCGGACCTCTCAGCCTTGTGGGCTCCCCCGCTTTCTAAGTGCGGCCACCATCCACGCCGCAGAATCTTTTGTCAAAGGATTTGCTCCACCACCACATGGTGCCCATGCACGCTCACGATGCGTACCCGGCTGTCCTTCTCGATAAACATACCCTCCGAGGTCACGTCCAATAATCTCCCACCGATCCTTGCCTTGCCTCCCGAAGCGATCGTCGTCACAGCCTCGCCTTCATCTCCGGCTCGCAAGTCTGCGGCACGCACGCTCGCGTGTCTCGGCTCAGATATATTCCCGCCCGTCGGCACAGCACCAGCGAGCACCAACCGCCGATAGATAGGCGTGCGCGGTAAAAATTGAGCCAGCGCCGCGATGGCCAAGGCACTTCCCACCAGTGTGATTGTCATGTGAATCAGCGGCTGCGTGATCATTTCCATCGTCGGCAAGACCGGGTCAGTCGGATACTTGTCAATCATAGCGTAAAAAATCGCGCCCAGAGCCACGAGCGTGCCTGCCAGAGCCAACACGATGGTTCCAGGGAAAAAAATCAATTCCGCCAGTATCAGCATGATTCCGATCACAAACACCGCCATC
>CBDUBV010000076.1:0-14320 GCA_965365475.1 uncultured Chthoniobacteraceae bacterium
ACAGTAGAGGCCTGATTTATGCGCTGGACAGTCTTCGGTTGGAGCGGTTCAGGGATGGATTGCAGAACGGCTCTCGGCACCGCAGTGGATTCAAGAACGCGGCTGACATCTGGAAACTGCATGGCGTTTGCAGAGGCCGGTGGAGCCGACACCGGATTGGCTTGCCTTGGCACCCAACGCGGGGCCGCATCGAGATCGCGGGCTTCCACCATCGGCTCCGGTCGATAAGGCTGAATCTGGATGGTGGCCGGAGTGGAGTTTTGCATGAGCTTATCGAGATCGATTCTTTGATGAACGAGGGAAGGCGGGAGGATCGGCGAACTGCTTTTCACGTGATCGAAATTGTCCAACTTATGTGCGGACCAATCCCCTGAATACGTTACCGGCACCGAGATCGGAACCGTGCGGGTGTGCGGAGCTACATTTATCGGTAGCCCGATGTTTGCCGCCTTGTCATTTACATAAGGTCCCAAATTCTCCAAAGAACTCACAGGGTCTTTAACCGTAATGCCCAGCGGCGCTTCGTATTCCGACCTCAGATCATACTGTGAAGCTGTAGCCATCGCATTCCCATATTGCTCATTTTTATAAGACGAACTGGGACCCTGATTCAGCGAGACTGCGGGGATATCGTGTTTTGTTCCAAGCAATGAAGCGACAGCGCCGCCTTGTGAATGACCCGTCACAAGCATGGAATAACCTTCCGGTAGATTTGCTCGGGCATTGTTCACCAACTGATCCGCCTGATCGAATTCTTTCGGTGTCCAGGAAGACACGAGACCCACGTTATTTGCCATGTCCATAGCACCGTCGGTCCCACGGATCGAGACCATCCGAGTGTTTGTCAGCGGATTATCCATCACGACAGCACCCAGTTTGGAATCCGTGTCGTTGATGACTTCAACGGCTAGATAATCTCCCACTCTTGTGCCCGGCTTAAGCGTGTCCACATCGTAAGCTGCATTGCTGGCGTCGCGGACGACTGGCATCAAGTCAGCGGGCTGCGCAGCCTGGGCATCGCGCCGATCCAGATAGTCCATAAATCCTGGGGGTGGCGGGGAGCCTTCCGTTACCTCCGCAGAAGATGGCACGACCGAGGGGCGACCTTGCGCGACATCCTGTTGAATCTCCATCCATCTTTCTGCTTGTTCAGGATTGGTAGTCGGATCGATCTTCTTGCCGTCCATTTCCGGAACTTCGGTATAAAAACGAGCATCCGCTTCGGTGTTGATGGCCGTCTGCTCAGGCGGAGGAAGCGACTTCACATCCACGCGTTGCTCGTCGGCTCCTGCAGGTTCAAGCGAGTTGGTGGCCAAAGACTCGGATGCGTTTGTGTCGCCCGCTGGGTCTGCGGAGTTATTTTCCGCAGGCGTGCCATTTTGGGAAAAGCTGCCCGTCGCATCTTCAGAGTTCAGTGGGTCATTGCCCGAATTCTGTGCGATGGATTGGTCTGCAGGATCGTTTTCTGAAACGTCGGCGAGGTTGGCATTCGCAGTCTCATCTTGCGCCGGGGCCGACATCTGGGAACCACTTTCCGTCTCCTGATCCTGCGCCGCCAATGCCTGGTTGTCTGCGGACTGCTGCGACTCTGCAGCGGCAAGCTGAGAATTCTCTTCGTTGTTTGTCACGCCCGTTTCGGGCGACACCTCCTGGCTCATGCTGGCATCGTCTTTGTTCGCAGCCAGCGTCTCATCTTGCGCCGGGTCAGACATTGAAGAACTTTTTCCAGTTTCCTGACCCTGCGCAGCGAATGCTTGGTTGTCCTCGGCCTGCTGCGCACTATCGGCGACGTCAGTCTCGTTCGCAAGACTGGCATTCTCCACCGAGCCTCCAGCGGAAACTCCCACATCATCAAGTGGTGATCCGTCGGGAGGAAGCAACGAGTCCGGCGGCAGAGCATCATATGCTTCAGGGTCCAGCAACGTCTTTTGTAAATCAGGATTACCAACTGGCGGAGTCGAGTCGATGAGCGATTGGGTTGCGCCGGGGTCGGTTATGTCGATCCCTCCAAGAAGATCATTCAGGCCGCTATTGATTGCGTTAAGTTGTGCCTGGGCTGCCGACGTCTGCGGCGGAGATTCGTTGCGCGTGGATTGGCTGGTGCTTTGCTTATCCAGGGCATCCAACTGCGAAAGCACAGAGTCGGCAGTAGTGGACGTCGCATTGAGCCCTTGCTCCTTCGCGGTTTGGAACCGAGCGTTATCGGCGGCCATTTGCTCTTTGGCCTGTGCTTGCATTTGCTCAAATTTCTGCTGCATCTCCTGCATATCCTCGGCCCATTTTTTCGCAAACTCCTGGGGACTTGCGCCGTAGTCTCCTGCATAGCCGCCACCACCGCCACCTCGGACGGGTGCCCGTGCTGCCGCATCGCGCGCCCGCTGCAAAGCATTCACCTTTGCTTTGAACTGAGGATCATTTTTCAAAGGATTGCTTCTTGCTTGCCGCAGAGAGTTATCAGCAGACCGGAGAGCTGCGTCTTTCTCTTGTTGAGAAGAAAAGGAATAACCCTGCGCTATGCTGTGCTGCGCGGTTACCCCGAAAGTTATGAATACAAAGCAAGCAATCCCGACTCGAAAACGCCGCAGCACCGGGCGGAAGCTTTTATGCTTCCACCCGGTGCGCGCCCCTTCGGTAGATTTCCGAGTTTTCAATTTGCTGCCAGTGTCGCGCTCTCCGGTGGCACGGCGAACGCGCGTTTATTTAGTTGCTCTTTTACCACTGCCCGGAATTCCGCCAGCATACTCGCCTGGTCTCCGCTGAGCTTGATCACGCGATCATATACTTTCACCGTGACCTGCCGGGTCTTTCCAATCGTGAAATCATTTTTGAAAGAGTTTAACGTGGCAGCCAAACCTTGCACCTGATTCTCGGCGACTTCGGCATTGGTTGCATTCTGCGCCACGAGCATGCCCGCTTGTTGTATGTTGCTCTGTGCCATTTGCACCCCCTGAGCGTTACCCGCTCTGGCGAAGTCCATCCCGCTGTTAAACGAAGCAGCGCCCGCAGCCACGCCCATGATCGCCCCGAAAGTCGCCATGTTTTTCCGAGCCTGCGCTTGAGCTTTCTCAATCATCAATGGCGTGGACACACTTTGCCATTGCTCATAACTCTGCATGGCGATGTCTGCTCGCGGAAGTAGTTCGTTAGTCAGCGGATCTAATATGTCTTCGCCTTCGATCCTGGCTGCTTCTTCGGCATCGGATACCACCTCAGCATGCAACGGCAACAGCGGCTGCTCTGCGTAAGCAAGCGTCCGAGCCTGCGGAAGGCTTATATTAGTCTTCCGCGCTGCCGCCACCAATTGCCTGGAAGACTCCTGGAACATCCCCGCCAATTTCCCACGGATAGCGCCCACGTCTCCGCTGGTTTGAGTCACCCAGAACTTGTTTTTATACACTTGTGCACCGTCCACACGGGTAGCCTTGATCTCAACCTCAAGCGTTCGTCCGTCAGATTTCATGATTGACCCATCCACCACGAAGTCCGCCGCCGCAGTGGGCCCCGATGTAAACCATGCATTCTTGACTCCCCCGGTACCCCGCAGATTTTTCACCAATTGCGCGGGTAACACGATATGTTCAAAATCGCGCACGCCTTTGTCTGCGCTGTTTAATTTGGAATAGTCCGGGGAAGTAAATTGCCGCACGGCGAAAGAGACACTGTCTGGCGGCGGAGCTTTAGAGACTTTGCTTGCGGTGGAAGTCCCGGTGTTTGCACATCCACTGGCAAAAAGTGCCACACCGATAAACGTGAAGGGAAGACGCAGTTTTTTCATAGTTATACAAGTTGGGTTAACCTGACCGATCATTCGGCCAGCTATGAGAACTACGCGCGAAATTTAGAAACTTGCAGATGAACTACGAAAAAAATTTTCCTTAGTTATGCCCCAGTGAGTCTCTCGCCCGCCACACGAAAAACCGGAGGCTGACAAATCAGCCTCCGGTTGCTTCCATTTATTATTTATGCGGCCGCTACCCCAGCAACGGCTCGATGTCTGGTTCCTCCGGAGTGATCGGTGCGATTGGGTCGCCCTGCTCCGAAAGCTGCAAATGCCGATAGGTCTTGAAACCTGTGCCAGCGGGGATGAGATGTCCCATGATCACGTTTTCCTTAAACCCGCGAAGAATGTCTGTCTTCCCAAGCGTCGCCGCCTCGGTCAGCACTCGCGTTGTGTCCTGGAACGATGCGGCGGAGATGAAGCTGTCTGTCTCCAGACTCGCTTTGGTAATTCCCAACAACACAGGCGTGCACTCCGCTGGCTTGCCGCCTTGCTCGACCACGCGACGGTTTTCCGCCTCGAAATCCAACCGATCGATCTGGTCGCCCCACAGCAGCGTGGTGTCTCCCGGATCGCTGATCTTCACCTTGCGCAGCATCTGCCGCACAATGATCTCGATGTGTTTGTCGTTAATTTCCACGCCCTGCAGGCGATAGACTTCTTGCACTTCATTTACCAAATGCTCCTGCAATTCCTGCGGCCCGCAAATCTCCAGGATTTCGTGCGGAACCACGGGGCCTTCAGTGAGCTGTGAGCCTTTCTTCACGTGATCGCCATTGAAAACGATAATGTGTTTGCTCAGCGGGATGAGATGCTCTTCCTCGGCCTGCGTCTCGGGATCGCGAAGGATAAGACGGCGTTTGCCTCGCACGGAGCCACCGATTTCCACGATGCCATCGATCTTGGCAATGTCGGCTGCGTCCTTCGGGCGACGCGCCTCGAAGAGTTCCGCCACGCGGGGCAAACCACCGGTGATGTCTTTGGTCTTGGAAACTTTCCGTGGTGTCTTGGCCAGCAACGTACCAGCTTGTACCTTCTGCTTTTCTTTGACTGCCACGTGCGCACCAGCAGGGATCGAGTAGCTCGCGAGCACATCTTTATTGTCATCCACAATCACAATCTGCGGATGCAAATCTTCCTTGTGCTCGATGACGACCATGCCGGCCATCTTGGTTTGCTCATCGATCTGCTTCTTCACGGTCACACCTGCGATCATGTCCCGGAACTCCACTCTGCCGGTCTTTTCCGTGAGGATGGGCATGTTGTAAGGGTCCCATGTGATAAAGGTATCGCCCTTTTTGACCTTCTCTCCGTCACCGATGGAGATGGTGGAACCAATCACCACGTTGTAGCGTTCCACTTCGCGTCCGTCGGCATCGTGCACGGAGACTGAGCCATTTTTGTTCAACACGATCCAGCTACCTTCCGTGGACTGCACTACGCGCAGATCGTTGAACCGCAACTGGCCGCTGCTCTTGGCTTTCACAATCGGCTGCTTGAAGGTCTGACTCGCCGTGCCACCGATGTGGAATGTACGCATGGTGAGCTGCGTGCCAGGTTCGCCGATGGATTGCGCAGCAATGATTCCCACTGCCTCGCCGATTTTTACAGGTTTGCCAGTGGCCAGGTTCCGTCCATAGCAGTGGACACACACGCCGCGTTTGCTCTCGCAGGTAAGCACGGAGCGAATTTTGAGCTTCTCGATGCCCATGTGATGGATGCGCCCGGCGGCGACTTCATCAATGAGTTCATTGACCGCCACGAGCTGGTCTCCACTCACCGGATCTTTGATCGACTCACAACTCACACGCCCGATAATGCGCGTCTGGAGGTCCACAACCTCTTCGTCACCCTCATAGATCGGACGCACCACGATGCCAGAAGCGGTTCCGCAATCGGGTTCTGTAATGATCACGTCCTGCGAGGCATCGACCAGCTTGCGTGTCAGATAGCCGGAGTCCGCAGTCTTCAATGCGGTATCGGCAAGACCTTTCCGCGCACCGTGTGTGGAAATGAAATACTCCATCACAGTGAGACCTTCGCGGAAATTCGAAGTGATCGGGCGCTCGATGATCTCCCCCGAAGGTTTGGCCATCAATCCACGCATACCACCAAGCTGTTTGATCTGCTGGCGATTGCCTCGCGCACCGGAGTCCACCATGAGATAGACTGGGTTGAACTCCACCTGCCCGCTGTTGTGCTCGATGGTGCGGTAAAGCGAGTTCGCGATTTCTTCGCCCGCATGGGTCCAGATGTCGATGATCCTGTTGTAGCGTTCACCAGGCGTGATGATGCCTTTGCGGTATTGTTTATCGACTTCATCCACCTGCGAGTAAGCCAGCTCGAGCTGTTTCTTTTTCTCGTCGGGAATGATCATGTCCACGATGCCGATGGAGATGCCCGAGCGCGTGGCTTCGGTAAAGCCAAGCTCTTTCATCTTATCAAGCGTCTCCACCGTGCGCTGTTGGCCCGTGGCCTGATAGCAACGCCAGATGAGGTCGGAAAGTTGTTTCTTGCCCGCTGAGCGATTGTAGAAGCCGAGTTCATCCGGCCAGATTTGGTTAAAACGAACGCGTCCCACTGTTGTCAACAGAAGCCGCGCATGCTTGTCGCCATACACCGTGTCGTTACCAAAATCCGGGTTCTTGTAGTAAATCCAATCGTGGGTTTTGACTGCTTTCTCCACCACGGCAAATTCCACCTCGGAGGGTTGCGAGAAAATTCGGATCGAATTTTTTGCAGCCGCCATGTCATCGCCATTGAGCAGCTTGCCGTGTTCATCATACTTGGGCTCGACCGGCTTGGTCTGGCGCCGCGGCGGTTGAGTAAGGTAATAGCAACCCAGCGTGATGTCCTGAGAGGGCGTGGTGATGGGCTTGCCGCTGGATGGCGTGAAGATGTTATTCGGTGCCAGCATAAGCATGCGGGCTTCCATTTGCGCTTCCACCGAGAGCGGCACGTGCACTGCCATCTGGTCGCCGTCGAAGTCGGCGTTGTACGCCGTGCAGACCAGGGGATGCACCCGGATCGCTTCACCTTCGATAAGCGTGGGCTCGAAGGCTTGAATGGACAACCGATGCAGCGTAGGAGCGCGGTTGAGCAACACGGGATGCCCCTTGGTCACTTCTTCCAGGATGTCCCACACTTCCGGCGTCTGCCGCTCGATGAGCTTCTTCGCGCTGCGCACGGTATGCACGTAGCCGAGTTCTTTGAGCCGACGGATAATGAACGGCTCGAACAGCACGAGTGCCATTTTCTTTGGAAGACCGCACTGGTGCAGCTTGAGTTCCGGCCCGATCACGATGACGGAACGTCCGGAGTAGTCCACGCGTTTGCCAAGCAGGTTCTGCCGGAAACGGCCGCCTTTGCCCTTGAGCATGTCGCTGAGCGATTTGAGCGGGCGATTGCCAGCACCGGTGACAGGACGCCCGTGGCGCCCGTTGTCGAAGAGCGCATCCACCGCTTCCTGCAGCATGCGTTTCTCGTTGCGGATGATGACGTCTGGAGTCTTGAGCTGCAGCAGGTTTTTCAACCGGTTATTGCGGTTAATCACGCGGCGATACAGATCGTTCAAATCGGAAGTTGCGAAGCGCCCGCCTTCCAGCGGCACGAGCGGGCGCAAGTCCGGCGGGATCACCGGCAGCACTTCAAGCACCATCCATTCCGGACGAGTCCGCGATTGCATGAAGCCTTGCACGAGCTTCAGCCGCTTCGCGAGTTTCTTGCGAATCTGTTTGCTGCGGGTATTGCCCATCGCTTCCTCCAGCTCTTTCTGGAGCTGCACGAGATCGATCTGAGCGAGCAATGTCTTCACCGCTTCCGCACCCATGCCCGCGACAAAACTATCGCCGTATTGCTCTTCCGCCTCCCGGAACTCGGGCTCCGTGAGCAACTGGCACCGCTGCAATGGAGTCTGCCCGGGATCGATCACGATGTAATCCTCGTAATAAATCACCCGCTCCAGATGTCGGCTGGTCATGTCGAGCATGAGCCCCAGACGCGAAGGCATGCATTTATAGAACCAAATGTGCGACACGGGCACTGCCAGCTCGATGTGGCCCATGCGTTCACGACGCACACGCGAGAGTGTGACTTCCACACCGCATCGATCACAGATCACGCCTTTGTGTTTGATGCGTTTGTATTTTCCGCAGGAGCATTCCCAATCGCGCGTGGGCCCGAAAATGCGCTCGCAGAATAGCCCACCCTTCTCGGGTTTAAACGTGCGGTAGTTGATCGTCTCGGGATTTTTCACTTCCCCCTTGCTCCAGGAGCGCGTGGTGTCAGGCGACGCCACGGTGATCGACACTTCGTCAAACCCCACTGTCCGCTCTTCTCCGAAGACTTCTCGTAAATTGGATTCGTTCATAGATATATCGTGTGTTGTGACTCGGGTGTTTTTTTACAGAATGCCTTCTGTCAGAGCGGGGGCACTGGACCTCGCGCCGACTTTCACATCGAGCCCAAGGCTTTGCATTTCTTTAATGAGAACGTTGAAAGATTCCGGCGTTCCGGCTTCCAGTGAGTTGTCGCCTTTTACAATTGCCTCGTAAATGCGCGTCCGTCCCTGCACGTCGTCCGATTTCACGGTCAGCAATTCCTGCAAAGTATAGGCCGCGCCATACGCTTCCAACGCCCACACTTCCATCTCGCCGAAACGCTGCCCGCCATACTGCGCCTTGCCCCCGAGCGGCTGCTGCGTGACCAGACTGTACGGACCCACCGCACGTGCATGAATCTTATCCGCCACGAGATGGCCGAGCTTGAGCATGTAAATGTAGCCCACCACCACGTTCTGATCGAACCGGTCGCCCGTGCGTCCATCGTACAGCGTGGCTTTGCCGCTCTCGCTGGTCCATGTGAACCCTTCCACTTTACTGGCTTCAGTAAGATAATCCCGAATCTGTTTTTCGCTGATGCCATCAAATACGGGCGTCGCGACCTTGAATCCGAGCGCTTTCGCAGCTACGCCCAGATGCGTCTCGAGCACCTGGCCGACGTTCATACGGCTCGGCACGCCCAGCGGGTTGAGCACGATGTCCACCGGTGTGCCATCGGAGAGATACGGCATGTCTTCTTCAGGCACAATCTTGGCCACAACGCCTTTGTTTCCGTGGCGTCCCGCCATTTTATCCCCCACCCCGAGCTTGCGCTTGGAAGCGATAAATACCTTCACCTGCTTGATGATCCCCGGGTCCACATCGTCCCCACTTTCCACGCGATTCAGATTCCGATCGCGCTCGAGGTCAAGGTCCGCAAAACGGCCTTCAAATGAGCTGATGATCTCGCGAATCTTATTCCGGATCGGGCTCGGATCAATGTCGATATGGTCATACACTCCCGCCAGCTTGCGCAGTAGAGTCTTGGTAATCTTGCGGTTGGCTGGGATGATGATCTCACCGGTCTCGGCGTTCACCACATCCAACGGAATTTTCTCCCCGAGCAGGATGTTGGACAACGCTTCGGTCAACTGCTCATGCAGTTCATCTTTGCGCTTGTTGTAGTCGTCGTTGATAGTCTTCAACTGACGTTTGGTCTCGGAAGGAGTCAGCTTCTGACGCTGAATTTCCTTACGCGAAGACACCTTCACATCCATCACGATTCCGTAAGTGCCCGAAGGAACCATGAGCGAAGTGTCTTTCACATCCGCAGCTTTCTCGCCGAAGATCGCGCGCAGCAGCCGCTCTTCAGGGGCCAGCTCGGTCTCGCTCTTGGGCGTGATTTTCCCAACGAGAATGTCGCCCGGCTTGACTTCTGCTCCGACACGAATCACGCCATCGGGCCCGAGATCCGCCAGTGCTTCCTCGCTCACGTTCGGAATGTCGCGCGTGATTTCTTCCGGCCCGAGCTTCGTGTCGCGGGCGCCGATTTCAAATTCATCGATGTGGATCGAGGTATAGACGTCGTCCTTCACCACGCGCTCGGAAATGAGAATCGCGTCCTCGAAGTTATACCCGTTCCACGACATGAACGCGACCAGCACGTTGCGGCCCAATGCCAGCTCGCCTTGATCCGTATTCGGTCCGTCGGCGATCACGTCGCCTTTTTTCACCGCCTGACCGCGCTTCACCAGCGGTTTCTGGTTCATGCACGTGCCCGCATTGGAGCGCATGAATTTGCGCAGCTCATACAAGTGCACACCTTCTTCCGGATCGTGCTTGAGTTTTTTGCGGCCCTCAGGCAGATCGCCCGTCCTGGTCACCACGATGAGATCGGCAGTCACGGACGCCACTTTCCCATCAGCCTCGGCCACGATCACCGCGCGAGAGTCGCGGGCGACTTTGCCTTCCATCCCGGTGCCCACCAGCGGTGCTTCGGAAATAATGAGCGGCACTCCCTGGCGCTGCATGTTGGAACCCATGAGTGCGCGGTTGGCATCGTCATGCTCCAAAAACGGAATCAGCCCGGCAGCCACAGACACCAATTGCTTGGGCGAGATGTCCATGTAGTGGACCTTGTCTGGCTCGACTTCCAGAAAATCGCCGCGATAGCGAATCGAGACGCGTTCACCGAGGAAATTGCCTTTCTCATCGATCGGAGCATTCGCCTGCGCGACGAGATAGTTCTCTTCCCGGTCCGCAGTGAGATAGTCCACTTTATCCGTCACCCGCCCATTCTCCACTTTGCGATACGGCGTCTCGATAAACCCAAATTCATTGATCCGGGCAAATGTGCTCATCGAGCTGATGAGGCCGATGTTCGGACCTTCGGGCGTCTCAATCGGGCAGATGCGTCCGTAGTGCGAGGGATGCACGTCGCGGACTTCGAATCCCGCGCGATCACGACTCAGACCACCTGGCCCGAGCGCAGATAGACGCCGCTTATGAGTCAGCTCCGCCAAAGGATTCGTCTGGTCCATGAATTGGCTCAACTGGCTGCGCCCAAAGAAATCGCGAATCACCGCACTGAGCGCTTTCGGATTGATCAGCTTCTGCGGCGTCATGCCATCGAGGTTCACGTCGAATAACGTCATCCGCTCTTTCACAAGCCGTTCCGTGCGGGCCAGACCCACGCGGCATTGATTGGCCAACAGCTCTCCCACGGTCCGCACGCGCCGGCTGCCCAGGTGATCGATGTCGTCCAGGATACCGTCTCCGCGCTTGAGCGTGATGAGATATTTCATCGCCGCGACGAAGTCTTCTTTCGTCATCACGCGCTCGGCGAGATCGACATCCAGACTCAGCTTCTGATTGATCTTATACCGCCCGACACGCCCGAGATCGTATTTTTTCGGATCAAAAAACAGCCGCTTGAGCAGACTGCGCGAGTTCGCCACGGTCGGCGGATCGCCAGGACGCAGCTTGCGATAAATATCCTTGAGTGCTTCTTCCTCATCGTGCGCAGGATCTTTTTTGAGTGCTTTGATGATGCTGTCGTCTTCCTTCGTATCGACGACTTTCACTTCGTTTATGCCCAGCGCCAGAATCTCCCGGATGGTGGCTTTGGTAAGCGGCTCAAATGCCCGCCCGACCAGGATGTCGCCGTCGCGCACATCCGCGATGAGCACTTTGGTGCTGATCTCTTCTTCCTCAAGCTTCTCGCTAAGTTTGAGGTCCTGGATGGCGTAGAACAGTTTGATGATCTCCTCGTCCGACCCGAACCCGAGTGCGCGCAGGAATGTGGTCGCAAGAAATTTCCGCCGACGTTTGCGACGGTCCAGATAAATGTAGAGCAGATCGCTGGTATCGAACTGCACTTCCATCCACGAACCCCGATCCGGGATTAAACGGAAACTATACAGCGTCTTGCCATTGAGATGCAGGCTGGACTCAAAGCAAATACCCGGGGAGCGGTGCAACTGACTCACCACCACACGCTCAGCGCCGTTAATGACAAACGTGCCTTGCAGCGTCATGAGCGGAATCTCGCCCATATACACTTTCTCTTCCTTCGTGCTCTTCTCGTCTTTTAGTAAAAAAGTAACGTAAAGCGGCGCACTGTAAGTCTCCCCTTCGCGTTGGCATTCCAGAGCGGACATCTTCGGCTCGCCAATCTCGTAGCTGGCGAAATCGAGCACCACTTTTTCATCGTAACTCTCAATTGGAAACACTTCCTTAAACACCGCCTGCAAGCCCACTTCCTTGCGCTTGGAAAGTGGCACGCCGATTTGCAGGAAGTCCACGTAGGAATTGAGTTGAACCTCGATCAGATTCGGCGGTTCATTTGCTTCTTTGATTTTGCCGAAATAAAGACGATCAGACATATATAGGACGATTCAGGTTGGCGTGTCGGGTGGATTTCTCTGGCCTTGGACAGGCAGGAAAGGGCTGTGGTAACTGGTTTCTACGGACTGCCTGGAAAGCCGTTGCGACTTCCGGGCAGACAAATAGACCCAGAATCGCCAGCCGATTTTCGACTTGCGATTCTGAGTCTTTGGTTGAACTGCTGGGCTGGGCTGCGAAAAATATGAGTGATGAGCTGAGCGAGGTGGGGTGAGGAGAATATCCGTGCCCGCTGCTGCGGCAAGTGTTTTGTTTTAAAAAAATACCGCCGCAGCAACGCGCAGTTGGGATAGTGTTACTTGATCTCGACTTTGGCGCCGGCCGCTTCGATCTTTTTCTTGATCTCTTCGGCTTCTTCCTTGGTCACACCTTCTTTGAGTGCTTTGGGTGCGCTCTCGACAAGAGCTTTGGCTTCAGCAAGACCCAGCCCGGCCACTGCGGCACGGACTTCCTTGATAACGCCGATCTTGTTGCCGCCCACTTCGGTGAGGATCACATCGAAGGATGTCTTCTCTTCCGCTGCAGGTGCAGCAGCTCCACCGCCACCTGCTGCGGCCACGGCCACGGGTGCTGCGGCGCTGACGCCCCATTTTTCTTCCAGTTGTTTTACGAGATCAGCGATTTCCAGAACGGTCATTCCGCTGAGTTGGTCCACGAGTGCAGTATTGTCTGCCATAGTATGTATTGTAGTTGTCGGTGTCGTCGCGCCCCGAAGCCTCAGGACATTTCAGTTCCGGCAGCCGCCGGACCCGACGAGGAACCATTTGTTTTTTGTTTTTGTTGCTTTCGCAGGACTTGGCTTCTCTTCATCCCGGAAAAATGTGTCGGTATAGTATTGCGAGCTTATTCCTTCTCCGCCTTGGCTTTGAGCAACCGCGCAAACTGCGAGGCGGGCTCATTAATGAGGCGAACGAATTTGGCAGCAGGCGCCTGCAGCACTCCGAGCAGAGTGGCCAGCAGCACTTCCCTCGAGGGCAACTCAGCCATGGCCAGAATCTCCTGCTGGTTCAGCAAAGAACCATCGAGCACGCCCATCTTGATGGAGGGTTTTTCAAATTCCGCAGCAAATGTCTTGAGAATTTTGGCAGCAGCACAGACATCACTTTCACCCACCACCAATGCGCTTTGGCCTTTGAGATCGCCGCTCATATCCGGCAGGCCGGACTCTTTCGCAGCGCGTTTTAGAAAAGAATTTTTGATGACTCGACATTCCGCCCCAGCCTTCTCCAGCCGCGTGCGAAGCTCGGAGAATTGAGGCACATTGAGTCCGGTGTAATCCACCAGAATCATGAAGGGTGAAGAATCAATCTTGGCCTGAAGATCGGAAACGATAAGGGCTTTTTCGGGTCTCATGACTTAATAATTAGGTTGAGGTTCAGGCGTGCGAAGTGGCGATACGGATGCCGGGCAACATGGTGGCTGCCAGTGTGATATTGAGCATGTAAGTGCCCTTGGCGGTAGGCGGGCGGGATTTTGTCACCGCATCGATCACAGCGCCGGCGTTATCGCGAAGCTGTTCTTCCGAGAAACTGAACTTGCCCACAGGGATGGCGACATTGCCATTTTTATCCAGCTTGAATTCGACTCGTCCGGCTTTCACCTCTTGAATTGCTTTGGCGGTATCGTCTGTCACCGTGCCGGTCTTGGGGTTGGGCATGAGTCCGCGAGGTCCGAGCACCTTGCCCAACTTGCGCACTTCGGCCATGGCAGCAGGCGTCGCGATTGCCACGTCGAAATCCTGAAAACCTTCCTGGCATTTTTTGATCATGTCCTCGAAGCCCACATATTCCGCTCCGGCATTGCGAGCGGCCTCAGCAGCCTGGCCCTGCGCGAATACCATCACCCGCACCGACTTGCCGCTGCCATGAGGAAGTGGGCACGTGCCGCGAACCATCTGGTCCGATTGGCGAGGGTCCACGCCGAGACGGCAGGAGAGCGTGACTGTCTGATCAAATTTGGTGGGCGGAAGTTTTTTTAAAGTCTGAATGCCTTCTTCGAGACTGTAAGTCTTGGAGGAATCGACCGCTTCGAGCGCCGACCGGTAACGTTTACTACGAGTTTTTTGCATGATGAGGTTGCAGTTCAAACGTCCGCGACCAGGGCGGACTCCTGCGGTTTGAGTTAAACAGGGACGGCGTATTTACCAGATAACTCTGAGCGTGCAAGCAATTTTCCAATATTTTATAAAATTTTTCCAATCCGGCAATCACCCTCATTTTGCGGCTGTATGCTGCGGAGCCATTCCCCATTGGGTCGCGTGACCATTTTGATCGTTCGTTCTTGACTCGGCTCTCAGGCCCCTTCACCATGCAGACCACTC
>CBDUBV010000077.1:0-13991 GCA_965365475.1 uncultured Chthoniobacteraceae bacterium
ACTTGCTCGGGCGTGCCACAGGCTACCAGCTTACCACCCTTGGACCCAGCCTCCGGTCCGATATCCACAATGTAGTCCGCCTCGGCAATGATACTTAAATTGTGCTCGATGATCATGACCGTATTACCCTCGTCCACCAGGCGATGGATCACGTCCAGTAGCCGTCGCACATCGGCCATATGCAGACCGATGGATGGCTCTTCCAACAGGTACAGCGTGGACCGCGTGTTCTTGCCTTGGCGTATCTTGCTCTGCACCGCCCGCCCCACGCCACGCCGCAGCTCGCTCACAAGTTTCAAACGCTGCGCTTCGCCTCCGCTCAAGGTTGGGCTCGGCTGGCCAAGCTTCAGATACCCAAGCCCCGTCTCGACTAATAACGCCAGCGGACGATGCACCAGTGGCACGGCTTCAAAAAATTCGGCCGCCTGCTCGATAGTCATGTTCATCACGTCGCCAATGCTCTTGTCGTTGTAGAGGACTTCCAGCGTCTGCGAATTATACCGGCTGCCATGGCAATCACCACACGGCAGATAGGTGGGCGGCAGAAAGCTCATCTCCAGTTTGATCAGTCCCTGGCCCTGGCATGTCTCGCATCGACCGCCTTCGTTATTAAACGAAAATCGCCCTGCGGTGTATCCTTTCATCCGCGCGAGCGGCAGTCCTGCATACAGCTTCCGGATTTCATCCAGCACCTTGATATAGGTCGCCGGGGTGGACCGGGATGTCTTGCCAATAGGCGTTTGGTCCACTTCATACACAGTCTCGAAATGCTGCCCCCCGGTGAGCGATTTCCATGCGGGCTCGTATTTCAAACCTTTGCGACGCTTCTGCAATGCTGGCAGCAGCGACCCACGCATGAGAGAACTTTTGCCCGAGCCGGAAATGCCAGTCAACACGATGAGCCTGCCCACAGGAAATCGCACATCGATGTCGCGTAGATTATTGGCATTGGCACCCTTTATCTCCACCCAATCAACATCGGCAAGAGAGCGCCGTTTCCCACGCAGTGGATGCACCATGGGCTCTGTGAGATAACGACCGGTAGTGGATGCAGGATGTTTTAAAATATCCGCCACCGACCCGAAAGCGACAAGCTCGCCACCATGCACGCCCGCTCCAGGACCCAGGTCGATGATGCAATCCGCTCGCCGCATGGTCTCATCGTCGTGCTCCACTACGAGCAGGGAGTTGCCTTTGTCCTTCAACGCCACAAGCGTGTCGAGCAACGCTGCATTATCGCGCGGATGCAGCCCGATCGTGGGCTCGTCGAGCACATACAGCACGCCTCGCAGATTCGAGCCCAACTGAGCCGCCAAGCGGATGCGTTGGGACTCTCCACCGCTCAATGTCTTGGCCGAGCGGTCCAGGCGCAAATACCCAAGACCGACTTTACTCATAAATTCCAGTCGCTGTGCAATCTCCGGGACGATGACTTCCGAGACTTTTTTCTCTGCACCCGAGAAGCGCAGACCGCGCAGCAAGCCGGGCAGTTCTTCCACTGCGCAATGCACAAAGTCCGACATGGGATGACCGCTCACCCGCACAGCGCGAGCTATGGTATTGAGCCGCACCCCGTGGCACTCCGGGCACGGGCGCGCGTGACCCTCTTCCAGATTCTCATGAGCACGTTCTTCTTCCAACTCACGCTCAATGGCTGTCTCGCCTTGCGCGTTTACCGGCGTGTCCCACACTTCTCCAAATCCGCGACAGGTCTCGCACCAGCCGTGCGGAGAGTTGAAGGAAAACAAGCGCGGATCGAGATCTTCGAATGCCATCCCGGAATCGGGGCAGAACATTTCCGTGCTGATGATGGATATCTTGTTGCGATGATCCATGATGCGGATGCTGCGTTTGCCGATCTTCAACGCATGTCGCACTTGCGCTTCGATGATTGCTTCCTGGCCTGCGCGCAGCTCGACGATGAGAGCATCGATGAAATGCTCCTTGAACCGCTCGAGTTTTTGGAAATTGGCCGAGGGAATGAAACGCCCGTCCACCAGAAGCGTTTCGATGCTATGCGACTCCGCCCATTTGGCAACGTCTGTGTGGAAACCTTTCCGCCCACGCACCAGCGGCGCAAGCAGACGGACGGGACCCTTTTTCAACATCGCCTCAATCGAACTCACGATGGATGATATGCTTTGTTTCACCACAGGTTTGCCGGTCGCTGGAGAGTGCTGCACGCCGGTCTTGGCGAAGAGCAAGCGCAGGAAATGATAAATCTCGGTGACCGTCGCCACGGTGGACTTGCCGCCGCCGCGTGTGATCCGCTGTTCGATGGCGACGGTCGGAGGCAGGCCTTCGATCAAGTCCACATCGGGCTTCTCGAGCTGCTGCACAAACTGCCGCGCGTAGGGCGACATGCTGTCGAGAAACCTGCGCTGGCCTTCGGCGAAAAGAATATCGAATGCCAGCGTGCTTTTGCCAGAGCCACTCAATCCCGTGATGATCACGAATTCATCGCGCGGAATTGTCAGCGAGAGATTTTTTAAATTGTGCTCGCGTGCACCTGTGATGCGGATGCCATTGAGCGGTTCACGTTCTGGATGTTTGCTACGAGTTGGCGTTGGGCGCTTACGTTTCACAATGCCGAGCGTTTCCGCAAGATACTGCGCGGTATGGCCCTGGCTGGCAGCCACCTCCTCCGGAGTACCGGTCGCGGCAAGCAGGCCGCCGTCGGCACCCGCCTCGGGTCCGAGGTCGATCACATGGTCGGCGCACTTGATCACCTCCATGTTGTGCTCGATCACCAACAGCGTATTCCCCTCCTCCACCAGACGGTGAAACACACGCAATAGCACCGCGATGTCATCGAAATGAAGGCCGGTAGTCGGTTCATCAAATATCAACACCGTGTGTCCCGGCATATCCAACACGTCGGATGGTTCATCCTCATCGTCCTCTTCACTGCGCGCCCGCGGCGTCTTGCTCTTGCTGCCACCGAGGTGCGACACGAGCTTGAGCCGTTGTGACTCGCCACCGCTGAGCGTGTTCAATGGCTGGCCGAGTCGCAAGTAGCCAAGCCCGACTTCCTCCAGAATTCGCAAGGGGTCGGCAATCGCAGGCGTATCGGAGAAGAACGCGACTGCGCTGGAAATGGTCAGCTCCAACACATCGTGAATGGAATGGTCGCGATAAAGTATGCGCAACAAAAACGGCTGGTAACGGCGCCCTTCGCATTCCTGACAGCGAATGTAGAGGTCGCTCAGGAATTGCATTTCCACTTTCTCATAGCCCGTGCCGTTGCATCGCTCGCAGCGGCCACCGGCCGAGTTAAACGAGAATGTCCCCGACGTGTAGCCCGCAGTTTTGCTTTCCGGCAGAGCAGCAAATATATCGCGGATACGATCGAACACCCCGATATACACAGCCGGCGTGGAACGCGGCGTGCGCGAGAGCGGCGATTGATCCACCAGCACCACGCGTCCGACATGCTCCAGCCCATCGATCGCCTGGCATTTACCCACTGGCTGTTCCAACATCTCGCCCTGACGACGCAGAAGATTCGCCGCAAGCACATCGTGTACCAAAGTGCTTTTCCCACTGCCCGACACGCCGCTGATGCAGGTGAAAACACCCAGCGGGAAATCCACGTCGATGTTCTGCAGATTATTCTCCGTCGCGCCGCGCACGTTTAGCCAGGCCTGCGGATTGCGGCGTGTAGCAGGAATCGGGATGCGCTTTTTTCCAGTAAGATAATCCGCAGTGAGCGTGTGACTCTCCTTGCACAAGTTCGCTGGGCTGCCGGAGAAAACCAAGTGTCCGCCTTCCTCACCACGTCCCGGGCCCAGATCGAGCAGATGATCCGCAGCGCGAATCACCGCTTCCTCATGCTCCACTACAAGCAGCGTGTTGCCCTTGTCGCGTAAGTCCTGCATCACATCGATGAGCTTGGAAATATCGCGCGGATGCAGTCCGATGCTTGGTTCGTCCAGCACAAACAAGCTGTTGACCAGCGAAGCGCCCAGGCAGGAAGTCAGGTTCACCCGCTCGATCTCGCCGCCGGAAAGCGTGCGAGTCGTGCGGTCAAGCGTGAGATAGCCGAGCCCGACATCGATCAAGTATCCCAACCGGGCCACGATCTCCCTGCGCAACATCGCGGTATTGGCGTCTTCATTTTCTCCGATGGATGTCTGTAACACCACTTGCAAACGATTCACCGACAAGGCATTCACGGCCGGCAACGTAAGCCCACCGGACACCGGCAACTTGTAGTTCATCGTCTCCGGCTGGTAGCGCCCTCCATCGCACGCGGGACATTTCGTATAGGACCGATAGCGGCTCAAGAGCACGCGGACATGCATCTTATACGTCTTCGATTCCAGCCAGTCGAAAAATCCCCGAACGCCATACCATCCGCCGGAGGACCACAAGTCCTCAGCAGTGACATCCACATTGCCCTCACCCTGCATGATCCAGTCTTGATCTTCCTGCGGCAGTTCATCGAAAGGAATATCCACATCCACTCCTCGACGCTGGGCTGCGCGGATAAGATCGTCCTGACACTCCCGCGAAGCTGCGCCCTGAAATGGCTTCACCGCTCCACCTCGCAGGCTGATGCGTTTATTCGGAATCGCGCGGTCGAGGTCGATGCCGATGACGCGCCCAAACCCCTTGCACTCGGGACACGCGCCCAGAGGATGATTGAAGCTGAAGAGCCCCGGCGAAGGCTGGCGGATATCGATGTCGCAATGTGCGCAGTGCCATCCCGAGGAATGCGGATGGCATTTACCGGATTCCGCGTCGATGAGCGTAATCCGGTTCTTGCCCAAGCGGAATGCGGATTCGAGTGCTTCAAGAATGCGCTGTTTGATATTGCTTTCAATGACTATGCGGTCTTGAATAACCAGCACATCAGCAGGCAAGCGCCCCTTGGTTGGAAGCTCATCGGTGCGATGCGCGGTGCCATCCATCCAAATACGCAGGTAGCCTTGTTGTTTTAAAAATTCATAAAAATCCGCAGCGGCAGCGCCCGCAGGCACTGGCACCGGAAAGGTCACCAGCAGCGTTTTACCTTTCAGCGATTTAAGCGTATCCGCAGCAACAGTCGTCGGGTTCTCGGGCCGGATCGGGCGGGAACATTCGGGACAGAATGCATCCGCTACTTTGGGGAATAGCAGCTTCAGGTAATCATTGATCTCCGTCATCGTGCCGACGGTGGACCTGCTGGTTTTTACATTGTTCGATTGCTCGATGGCGATGGCGGGAGGGATGCCTTGAATCTCGTCCACATCGGGCTTGTCCATGCGGTCGAGAAATTGCCGCGTGTATGGGCTGAAAGTCTCCACGTAGCGGCGCTGACCTTCGGCATAGATGGTATCGAACGCGAGACTGGATTTGCCACTACCGCTAGGTCCAGTGACCACAGTGAGTTGTCCCAGTGGCAGATCAACATCGATGTTGCGAAGATTATTCTGGCGCACACCGCGGATGCGGATGGAATCCAACGATGTTTTGGTGGCAGGAGCGGGCGATTTTTTTTTCACTTGGCTTTTAATTGCTGTCCCTGCTTGGTGTCTTTTACTTCCCATCCGAGCGAGAGCAGCGTGTCACGCAACGTATCGCTCAGTGCCCATTGCTTGGATGCGCGAGCGGCTTCGCGCTGCTCGACGAGGTGCAGGATTTCCGCAGGGACTGCTGCTGCGACTTGGGAGATTGCGAGGACGCTGTTGATCGACTCCCACCATTGCAAAAGCGTAGCGGCCTGGCTTGCAGAGAGTTCACCACTATCCATTGCCCGATGAGAATGCCGGATTACGTCGAACAACGCAGCCAGAGCACTGGAGCTGTTTAAATCATCATCCAGAGCCGTGCCGAACGCATCTTGCTCGTCATAGATATGCGTGCACAGCGGTGCAGCGTCGGCTGCTTGCACGTGCAGACGAGCGATCCACTCATCGATGCGCTGCAAGGAACTCCGAGCTGCATCCAGACTCTCCATCCGAAGATTCAGCGGCAGTCGATAGTGCACGCAGAGAAGAGCGTAGCGCACCTCGCGTCCGGAGTAGCCTTTCTCCATGAGATCGCGAAGTGTGTAAAAGTTTCCCGCCGATTTCGCCATCTTCCTGCCATCCACCATGAGGTGGGCGCAATGCATCCATGTCCGGACAAAAGCTTTGCCCGTGCAGCACTCCGATTGCGCCAGCTCAGCTTCATGGTGCGGAAATATATTATCCACTCCGCCGCAATGAATATCTAGTTCATCGCCAAGGAGCCGGGTGGCCATGGCACTGCACTCGATGTGCCAGCCGGGGCGTCCCCGTCCCCACGGACTATCCCATGCAACATCGCCGTCTGCGGTATCCCAGGCTTTCCAGAGCGCAAAATCTGCGATGTTTTCTTTCTCATATTCATCGTTCTGGACGCGTCCCCCCGGACGCAGTTCATCCAGATTCAACTGCGCCAGCGAACCATAAGCCGGGAAGGATGCCAGCCGGAAATACACCGAGCCGTCATCCGCTTGATACGCGTGACCGCGCGTCACGAGCAGCTCGATCATTTCAATCATCCGTGCGATGTTCTCCGGGTCAGTCGCAGCGGGGTAGTGGTCTGCACGTTTGATTGCGAGCGCATCGAGATCGGCAAAAAAAGCGTCTTTAAAAGTAGCGGTGAACTCGCGCAGCGGCACGCCGGATTGCTGCGCATTGCGGATTGTTTTATCATCCACATCGGTGAGATTCATCACGCGGCGTACGCGGTAACCGCGAAACTCAAGGTGCCGTTGCAGCAGGTCCTCGAATATATACGCGCGAAAATTGCCGATGTGCGCGTAGGAATACACCGTAGGCCCGCAGGTGTACATCCGAACCTCACCAGCCTGCAGGGGCGTGAACTCTTCTTTCTGGCGGGTGCGCGTATTAAAAAAATGAACGGCCATAGATAAAAAAACGAGGGTCAAAAATGGCGGTTAATGCGCCATAGGGGAAGTCATTTCTCCAGTGCCTCGCGAAGCCGAACAGTCGCACGCTGCACGAAATCCTTTTGACCGGTGGTGAGTTCGCTTTGCTTTTCCAATTGGTCGAAGAGTGCGAGCGCGCGGGCATTTTCGCCATTGGAAGCATAAGCTTGTGCGAGATAGATTTCGTAAAAAACTGTTGGCATGCCACTGCTTTTCAAGGCTGAAAGAATGCTCTCGAGCGCGCGAATTTCGCGATCGAACTGCGAGAGCGCATGAGCAATTTTGGCCTCCAGAAACAGATACGTGGGATTATCCGGCACCTTCTCGATCAGCCGATCCAATGGCCGGGTCGCTTCGCCGGGTTTGCCCAGAGCAAACAATGCTTGTGCTTCGAGGTACAATGCGGCGACGGAATCGGGATTGCTTCCCAGCGCCGCTCGCGCATGCTGCAGCGCGGGCTGCCACCGCTCTCGCGCAGCTTCGAGCGTGGCGAGCAGCACGAGCGTGTCGTGGTGCGCGGGGTAGGATGCCAGACTTCGCTCCAGCAAATCTCGAGCTAGCGTGCGCTCTTCGATTGCGATGAGTCGCGCTGCGATGCGTGACAATGCATCCGGAGTTTTCCCGGAGATTTCCGCAGCATTGGCCGACCATTTCCCGCCGGAACGCGCAAATACGAGCACGTCGGCGTCGAGATGGATCGGCCACCAATCGCGAGCGGCAAGCAGATGCTGGAACAATGCACGCGCATTGGCTGGGTCGCCCGCCCAGATGATGAGGGAGAATCTTTGTTCGCGGTCCAGCCGCCGCCAACGAGCAGCATCGAGCGCGGCTTGTTCGTAGGAGCCCGAAGCGACCGCTGCGGGAAGCTCGCCAAAGCGCTGCGGATCGGCTTCTGCAAGCAGCCTGGCAGCCTCGGCGTCAGCAAAGATCGCACCTTCAAGAAGCTCCGGCGCGACCGATTGCAGCATGGGCTGCAAATCGCGTTCCTCGTGCGAAGAATCACCACAGCCAGCGCACATCAGCACAACGGCCAGGCACAGACAGTGGATTGGTTTTTTATCGATAAATGCTTGCACGGGCTAAATGGCTGAATTAATTCTACGGGCCGCTTTTTTTCCGGGTTGGTAGCTCAATGGTAGAGCAGCGCCCTTTTAAGGCGTTGGTTGAGGGTTCGAGTCCCTCCCAACCCACTCCCCTCTCCCGCACGCGCACAGCACTAAGCCAGCGACTCAAGACCAAACCCTTCGTGCGCGAGCCGGGCGGCCTCAGCAACGCGCGATTCATCGATAATCACCGCGATCTTGATCTCGGAGGTGGAGATCATCTGGATGTTTATGCCCCCGGAGCTTAGGCAATCGAACAAACGTGCCGCCACGCCCGAGTGCGACCGCATACCGATTCCCACCACACTCAACTTCGCAATTCCAGCCTGCGCTGTCATACCGCCCGCTCCGATTGCCGCCACCAGAGGCTTCAACACGGCCTCCGCCTTCGCGAGGTCATCGTGATTGAGCGTGAACGAAATATCGGTCGCACCGCTGGTCGATACGTTTTGCAGGATCACATCGATCACGATGGCCGCATCCGCGATGGCGTTGAAAATTTTCGCCGCCACGCCCGGCTGATCGGGCACATTGCGGATCGTAACTTTGGCTTGGTTCTTCTCGACGCTGATGCCGCGAATCACCACGTTCTCCATGCTTTTGGTTTCTTCTTTCACGATAGTTCCCGGGTTATTGTTAAAACTGGACCGCACTTCAAAGACGACACCGAATTTCTTCGCAAACTCCACCGACCGCGATTGCATGACCTTGGACCCGCTGCTGGCCATCTCCAGCATCTCATCATAAGAAATCTCGTCCAGCTTTCTGGCCGAAGGCACGATGCGCGGATCGCAGGTGAACACGCCTTCGACATCGGTAAAAATCTGGCATAAATCCGCGCCGACACCTGCCGCGATCGCGATGGCCGTGAGGTCCGACCCGCCGCGCCCCAGCGTCGTGATCATGCCGTCTGGGCTTTGCCCCTGAAACCCTGCCACGATGACGATGGCACCGCAGTCGAGCTGTTCGCGGATGCGTGTGGGTGCCAGTTTCGCGATACGCGCTTTGGTATGAAAATCGTCGGTGATGATGCCCGCTTGAGCGCCAGTGAGCGAGGATGCTTTGCCGCCCAACGCCTCGATGGCCATCGCCGTAAGCGCGATGGTGGCCTGCTCCCCAGTGGCGAGTAGCACATCCATCTCGCGCTCGTTAGGTTGCGGCGAGACCTCTCTTGCCTGTTTGATGAGTCCGTCGGTCACGCCCGACATCGCCGAGACCACGACCACGACCTCATTGCCTTCGCGCTGCGTAGCGAGCGCGCGCGCTGCCACATTGCGAATCCGCTCGGTGGAGCCCACGGAAGTTCCACCGTATTTTTGGACGATCAACGGCATAAAGAAAACATTCCGCCCGGGCTTTTGTGTGCCGCTGCCAAGTAGTGCATCGACTCAAGCAACCACCACAAGCGGCGCAGCCCGACAGCTTACTCTGCGCTCTCTGCGGCGGTGTTTTCCCCGGAAACTTCCGGAGATTCTGGTGCAGCCTCGGCTGGCGCTTTGGCTTTACGTGGCGCGGCTTTCTTTTTTACGGGCGCTGCGGCTTTCTTTTTATCATCCCCACCGCGAGGCTTGCTGGAAGTAATGCGTGCGGTGAGTTCGCGTTCTTTTTTACGTTCGAGATACTTTTTACGATTACGACGTTTCTCGCGAATTTTTAGTGCCTGGCCCATGAATTATTATAAGAGATAAAAGGTGTGTGAAGGATTGAGTGCGTGTTCTTAGCGCACTTTTTCCTCTCGGTCAATGCTGTTGGCTCTCAGGGTTTTAAGCTCCCGCAACATCGCCAGCCCGGTCCGAATGGCCCGGAGGGAATTCAGACTGTTCACACCTCCGCGACGTTCTGGGAAATGGATGTCGATGCCATGCCATCGCAGATTTCTTTGCCGCTTCAACCACAAAGTCAGCGCGATATTTTGTAAATTAAACTCACTCGGGATATGGGTCAGCGCGTGCGCAAGCACTTCGGAGCGCAGCAATCGGTAGGGCACATTTGCATCGCCGCAGCGCACACCCGTCGCCAACCACAACGACAGTGTGCATGCCTTGGAAATAGCGGCACGCGTGAACCCATCCCCACGGTGCGTCCGGGTGCCGAAGACACAATCGAAACCTTCGCGCACTTCCCAAAACTTCAAGAAATAACGCGGATCGCATTGACCGTCGGAATCGATTTGCAGCACCCACTGGCATCCCTGCGCAAGCGCGCGTTCATAGCCAACCCGACAGGAACGGCCATGCCCGGTGTTCTCTTTATGAATTATTTCCACATAAGAATACTGCGAAGCCAGCCGGTCCAGAATCGGACCGCACCCGTCTCGCGATCCGTCATTTATCAATATAAACAAAAACGATTCGGTCATCTGCCGCACCGCTGCATGCCATTCCTCAAGCACGGAGGCGATGCTCTCTTGCTCGTTATACACAGGCATCACAACACACAACTCGGGATTCATCGCGAAAATTTACGAATGAATGTTGTGGCCGTATCGAGAGCTTCTTTAATGACCTTGTCCATATCCAGATAGCGATACGTGGCCAATCGGCCGAGAAATGTCACGTCTGCAAGTTGACTGGCGCGCGTCTCGTATTTCTCAAGCAAATCCATGTCCGCAGCCAGTCGCTTCGGATAAAACGGCGTGAGTTCCTTGGTCGTCTCATGACTGAACTCACGAAACGCCACGGACCGTTCATGCTGCTCCCATGGTGTGAAATGTTTGTGTTCATGGATGCGCGTCCAGGGCACCTCGGGTCCGGTGTAGTTAATCACCGCATTGCCTTGATAGTCTGGTCGATCCACTTCGACGCGCTCGAATGTCAGACTCCGATACCCCAAACGTCCGTCTGCAAAGTCAAAAAACGCGTCCAGCGGTCCCGTATAAAAGACATGGTCCCACAAGTGATCGTCACGATACGAAAAATCCTTCCGCGTTGTGATCTCGATGGCAGGATGCTTCACTATATTTTCCACCAGAGCAGTGTAACCTGCCTCCGGAATCCCTTGGTAAGTTGCATTATAATAATTGTCGTTAAAATCGAAACGAATCGGCAATCGTTTGAAGACCGTGGCAGGCAGGGCGCGAGGCTCACATCCCCATTGTTTCAAAGTGTAATGCTTAAATAACAATTCATAGATCTCAGGCCCGATTTGCGCGAGAGCTTGCTCTTCGAAATTCGCCGGAGAACTGTTAGCAATCAATCGGGATTGCAGAAAATCACGGGCCTCGGCCGGTCGGAAATAGCGATCATAAATCTGACACAACGTGTGCAAATTTACAGGCAACGAATACACGCGCCCGTTCCTCACGGCTTTAACCCGATTGATAAAAGGCCGCATCGTGGCGAAGCGATTTACATACCACCACACGTCGTCCTCGTTGGTGTTAAAAATATGCGGGCCATAATGGTGTACCATGATCCCCGTGTTGGCATCGCGGGCCGTGTGACAATGCCCACCTACATGGCTGCGGGACTCCCACACGCTCACACGACACTCCATGCCATCGGCAAGTTCACGCGCAATGACAGCGCCGGAAAAACCCGCGCCCACAACAAGAAAATGAGGTCGTGACATGCCAGGAAAGAAAAGTGTGATGGAAATCTTCCGCATGGCAATTGCACCAGGGAAGCCGGGCGACTATAAAGTGCCGCGTTGAATACGCGATTTTTTCTTCAATTATTCCGGCCTCTCCATTGGACGAAAAATCTTCTCGTGTTTGTGCCTGCGTTGGCAGCTGGGGCAGACTCGCGTCAGCTGGCGGGCGCCAGCGCAGCGTTCGTTTCTTTTTGTGCAGCAGCCTCAGCCGTCTATGTCCTGAACGATCTTGCAGACAGAAAAGAAGATCTTCAACACCCCACTCGCAGGCTGCGCCCACTTGCCCGTGGATTGCTCAATCCGGCCTGGGCGATGGTTGCCTGCCTGCTATTGGCACTGCTGGCCATCATCATCCCCTCGCAAGTCACATTCGATCTTGTCGTCTTGTTTTATCTCCTGGCCGGCATCATTTATTCTTTGTGGCTCAAGAAAATCGCAGGTGTGGAGATGTGCATACTCGTGGGATTCTATCTGCTGCGAATATATGGTGGCGGCATTGCATCGGCTGTCACCATATCGGGCTGGCTGTGGTTTTTCGCGGTTTGCATATTTTTATACCTCGCCTGCTTGAAAAGATTGGTGGAATTTACTGTGCACCCCGCCGGAATACTGCAACGCGGATACAAACTTCACCACGAGAGCCGCATCAAATTCCTGTGCATCATTTCAGGCACCGGCGCTGTGGGAACCGCATGTCTGTATGTACCCTCCGAGGATGCAGCCCGGTATTATAGTTCACCATCGATCCTGTGGTTTGCGGTTGTCGGCATCGCACTCTGGATCGTGCGAACTTGGAATAAATACCGTGCCGCTCGACTCTCGTCGGACCCGCTGGTGGGAAGTCTTGCGGACCCGGCGAGCTGGCTGGCTGGCATCGTTGCAACCGCCGCAGTTCTCTTGGCGCGTTAGCGTGCGCTCTCAGGGCAGTTTTTGCCACACGCCCGCGTGTCCTTTGCGATCCCAAGTCAATGGCCGCCACGCATAGCGAGACCCGATGGCAGCGTGAATCTCTTTGAAAAGCTCGGGTGTCGCGATGTCGCCAGGAAGCACTATAACGTAATCCACATTCATGGAGATAAGCCATGCCAGGGTGTCCTCCTGCTCACCACGGTAGAACTTGCCGATCTGCACACGACGAATCTCGACATCCGCCTGGTTGGCCCGCCACAATTTTTCATGGCTCGGCCAGCCTAGCAAAGCATGGTGCCCAGCATGGATGGGTATGGCAGGTGACGGAGTGTACGCTTTATTTTGCAACCGCTGAATGGCGATCCCCGGGGGCTGGGTTCTAAGATATTCATGGACGGATTGCCAGCCTTGTTCCTTGCGCATCCAGCCCGTGCCATGAAGTTGCCCGCGTGTCGGACTGTCTTTCATATACGCGGATGCAAGGTCGAAAGCATAGCTGCACAGAACCAACAAGATCAGCACTGTGCCCCGGCGACTCCATGCATTTTTGGAGCGCAGGTTTAACGCACCGCATGTGGCAATAGTGCCGAACCATATCCACGGCAGCCATTTCAAAGTCGTGTTAAATCGCTCATATTTGCCGGAATAAATATCATCGAGATATATAACCTCCGCGATTAACATTAGAAATATCCAAAATAAGGCCACCCACTTCGTGCGGCTCTCTTCTTTCGGCGCAAATAACGAAAACACCGGAATCAGCAAAAACGGCCAGAGCTGAAGAAAACCTGCTATAAATGGCGTGCGGATGTCGGACTCCACAAAACGGAAGACGGTGTCGTAACCCGCTGCGCGCTGCGCGAAATAGCCGAGGAACGGAAACACACATATGCCCGCGAGCAGGAGGCCGAAAATAAACCAGCGCCAAACGAAGCGTTGTTCAAAATATAACCTGTAAACAAATCCCGCAGTTACAAGGAGTCCCTGCAATGGAAGGCTCCAAGTATTCACCGCGATGCACAGCGGCAAGCTGGCGCCCAGAATCGCTGCGCCCCCGCTGGTGCCTGAATACACCAGCCCCAGGAGAGCCGTGGCGAGCAAGACAAAGCCACCCATCGGCGGATGGTGATCCCCCAAGCTTACCAGATAAGAAAAGGATTCCGCAGGCAGATTAATGCTGTCTTTATCCGGCGAACCAGACCAGGCGACGAGTTGTTTGCCGATTGTTCGATCAGCTCTTTCGACTGAGATCGCGTGGCCCACCACACGCATGGAATCACTCAATCGAACATTGGATTTGATGGCGTGAACAAATGGCGTAATCCCTGTCCCTCCGATCAGCAAAGTAGCCACCACCAACACTCTCATCTTTTTCTTTAGACCGATCGCCCCCAAGGCCGCACCCACGCACGCCGTCACCAGCGCAGTCATAATACAAAAACTAATATTATAAGTAATGCCAGCCGGGAACGCAAAAACCCGCCCCATCA
>CBDUBV010000078.1:0-13638 GCA_965365475.1 uncultured Chthoniobacteraceae bacterium
TCGAGTTTCAGACTCCGCCGCTCCAGGTGGATGGGTTTAATTCGACTCCGTGGAATGCAGTGTTTGAAGATGAACCCACCTTGCGCATCCGTTTTAATGCCAACATGAGTCCGGAACAGTTGCGCGATGCGCTGTTCTTCCGCAGCAGCGCAGGCACTCGTGTCGGAGCGCACACCATCGTGGCGGAGGAAAAATGGGAACACCGCACATGGCGCGAGATTTTTTACGCAAACGCGGCAGATCCCGCTCCGCCATCGGGCGCTTCGGTATTTACCGTGACACCCCGGAAGCCGCTTCCTGCCGAAGCAGGGTGGCGATTGGTTTTGCCAAAAGGCCTGGCGGCGTCCACTCCCGAGCTGACACTCCCGGGCGAAGCGGTCGTGGATGTGGGCGACATTCGGACGTTTGAAGTGGCCGAAGTGAAAGTGCAGAATCTGTTTCGCAGCGGATGCTCCATGGATGTGCTTTTTACCCGGCAACTGCAACGCGACCTCACACCGGAGCGTCTGCAGGAGCTGATTCGCGTGGAGCCTGTCCCGGAGGACTTTGAGATCGATGCTTACGGAAGTGAGGTAAGTTTGCGAGGTAAGTTCAGTCGGGAGCAACCTGTCACCCTGCGCATTAGTGCAGACTTGCCCGCATCGCCGCGCACTCGTCTGGGCAGGGCCTTCGAGCAGAAGATCGTGTTCCCGCCGGTGGCACCGCGCGTATATTTCCCATCCTTTGTCCGGGCACAACACAGCGCAGGTCGGCTGTTGCATCCCATCCATTGCGTGAACGTGCCAGGCATCCGTGTCCGGGTTAAAAAAATAGAACCTGACCAAGCGGTGGCTGCGCTCCAGCTTTATTCCAAATACCGCAAAGACTGGGACGCGGAGAATGTGGAGATGGAACCGTTTCAAGGTGTGGATTTTGATGCAATACCGGGTGACTTGATTTATTCGCAAAGCCATCCTCTCCCCAATCAGCCGGACCGGCAGGAGACATTTGAGATGGATTGGCGCACAGTGCTCCAAGGCCGCACGCACGGTTTGTTTTTCGTAATGGCTGAGCAGGAGAATGGTCTTATCCAGCAGGGCACCCAGGCGATCATTCAGCTCACAAATGTCGGCGGCATCTGGAAGATGGGCACGGATCGGACGCTCTTTTACTGTTTCTCCACGGAAACGGGTCAGCCGCTTCACTCCGCCCGGATCTCGGTCATCAGCGCGGATGGCAATGTGGCTGCCGATGCGGAGTGCAACGATCACGGACTTGCGTATGGGCCAGCTTTCAGCGGCTTGGCCGACCCGGAATGGCTGCGATTCCAACACGGCACGGACGTAGTATTCGTCCCGCTAAAATCGCAGGATGGAGCTGTGCTTTATCCCGATGCGTTTGGTGCCATCTGGGGCGAGCAGGATTCGGGCGTGAGAACCATGGTGTTTTCTGACCGCCCGCTCTATCGCCCGGGTGAAACCGTGCAGCTTAAAGGAATCCTACGCGACATCCGCGCCGCGCAGCTTGCCATGCCGCAGCAGGCGCAATGGCAACTCCGGCTCATCGCGGACGACGACTCTGTGTTGCACGAATCCTCGGTAGTGATGTCGGACATGGGCAGTTTCGCTCATTCTTTTACTTTGGAGAAAAATGTGCGCACGGGTGGCATCCATGCGGTGATGCTGCGGGACGCGGGCACGGAGCAGGCTTTCGAGCATCATCTCGGGCAACTGTTCCGGATTGAAGAGTTCGAGCCGAATGCGTTTCAGGTAAAACTCAGTGAGCCTTCGACGGATAACAATCGGGTTTCGACAACGCTTGCATCCAATTATTTCATGGGAGTGCCTTTGTCCCAGGCACGAGTGCGGTGGGGTATCACACGGAAGTTGACACAGATTCTGATGCCTCAATGGCCTTCTCATGCTTTCGGCACGATTGTATATGAAGGCGACACTTCGCAGCTTTCCGAATCCGTGACTGGCGAGGACACGGTTGGCAGCGATGGGACGCTGCGCATCGCAGGTAAGCTTGCGCCTGTCGAACAGCAGGGCATCGCTTCCATCCGGATCGAAGCTGCCGTGACCGATGCAAACCAGCAGACAGTGACTGAGTGGATCACAGCGGTGCAGCATTTATCGGACTTTTATGTGGGCGCATCGTTGGCGGACTCGTTCGTCCGGACGAATGAGCCTCTCGCTCTGGACCTGATCGCTGTGGATCACGCCGGGGAACCAATCGCCGAGACCGTGCCAGTCAAGGCGCGGCTCTTTGCCGTCCGACACCGCACTGTGTTGGCGGAAGGAGCGGGCGGCGCCATGTTGTATGTAAACGACACTGCGCGCGAGGAGGTCGCGGAGGCGGAGTTCACCGTGCCGAAAGCTTCACGCGAAGGAGGCAAATGGAAGAGCGCTCGCATGGAGACGAGGCTGGTGCCTCCCGAGCCAGGGCAATACGACATCGAACTCACAGCCGACGATGCTCAGGGCAGAAAGGTCCGGACTCATCTCACCATCTACGTAAGCGGAGATGAGCCGGTGGTCTGGGAATATGGGAATGCGGCCAGAATCGAGCTGGTGCCGGACGCGGATCGTTACGCTGCGGGGGACACAGCCCGGGTTCTGGTGAAGACGCCATTTGCAGGCAAGGCACTGATCACTGTGGAGCGGGCTGGGATTCTCTCATCGCGTATCGAGGAGCTTGCGGGCAATGCTCCCATTGTGGAAATTCCGCTGGCTGAGTTCTCGCCACCGGATGTTTCCGTTGGAGTCATACTATTGCGTGGGCTCGCGCAGAGTGAGCGAGTATACAAGACCCCGGATTTCCGCATGGGCTATGTCACGCTGAAGATTGAGGACCCTCGCACAAAGTTGCAGATCGATGTGCAACCCGGGAGTGCTGTGGCTGAGCCGGGCAGCAAAGCCCGAGTGGTAGCGACTGTGCGCGATGGAAACGAAGAGGCGGTCAAGGATGCGGAAGTCACACTCTATGCTGTGGACGAAGGCATACTTGCCATCATGGGCACACCCACGCCCGACCCGTTCTCCATTTTCCATGCTCCCATGGGAGCAAGTATTGGCACCGGTTTGAGCTTGCCGCTCATGCTGCCCGAGAACCCGCAGTTTTTGGACTTTGAAAACAAAGGCTTCCTGATCGGCGGCGGCGGCAAAGGGTTGTATCCGGGCAATCTGCGCAAGCTGTTTCAGCCTACTCCTTTGTGGCAGTCGGCGTTGCGCACCGACGCGCAAGGGCAGGTGCAGGCGGAGTTTCTGGTGCCGGATGCGCTCACCCGGTATCGTTTGATTGCCGTGGCGCACACAGCGAGACAGGCATTTGGCCATGGGGAATCTTCTATCGAGGTCAAACGTCCGTTCATGGTGCAATCCGCTCTCCCGCCGCACGCCAATCAGGGCGACACTTTGCTGTGCAGGGCCGTTGTTCATAACCAAACCCAGGAGGATGGCGCGATCAACATCCGGCTCGCAATCAGCGGCGGTGCGGTGGCTGAAAAAACGGACTTTGCCCGCTCCCTCCGTGCAGGTGAATCCGCTACGATCGAAGTGCCGGTGAGCTTCCCGGAACTCGCTCAGCAGACGGTCGCCTGGAGCGGCGAGCTTACCACAGCTTCCGGTGCCAGCCATACCGATGGTATGCAGGTCCAGCTTCCGGTGTTCCCCGTGGTGCCCCGTCTGCGGGAAGTGCATCTCGATTATCACGAAAAAGGTGAACGCAATTTGTTCGCTGCGGTAAACCCTGCGATCCTCGAGAACCAGGGGTCTGCGACCGTGCGCATTTCCAATTCCCGCCGTTTGCAAATAGCGGAGGCCATTACTCAACTTCTACATTATCCCTACGGTTGTGCGGAGCAGACTGCATCCGCCCTGCTGCCATGGTTGTTGGCGCCGGAGGGCAGGGACCGCGCAGGCGAGCGCATCGCAGCGGGCGTGGATAAACTGCTGGCTTCACAACGGGCGGATGGCGGCATTGCCTATTGGCCATCGAGTCGCTCTTCGGAGCCTTGGACCAGTGCCTACGTGGCACTCGTGCTCACATTTGCGAGGGAACAAGGACATGCAGTGCCGACACTCGAATCACTTTACGATTATCTTTCGAGCATTCTTCGCGAAGCTTCGAAGGTGCCTGATTCCGCCAGATGCCTTGCGCTTTACGCGCTCGCCAAAGCCGGGAAAAGCGAGCCCGCTTATCACGAAGTGCTTTTGGCCAAGCGCTCGAAGTTGGATGCCGAAAGCCGCAGGTTCCTGGCACTCGCCATTCTGGAAGGTGGCGGTGATCAGCAAATGGTGCAACCGCTGCTTGCTGCTACGGATGTAGCTTATGCGGACTACGGCGGACCCGAGCGTATGGCCGCGCTGCAAGTGCTGCTCGCGTGTCGCGACGCAACTGCCCAGCCGCTGGAACGCGAGATGGAGAAACTGCTCGCTGCCCGGCAGGGCGGCCATTGGCGCACCACGCAGGGAAATGCCTGGGCTGTGTTCGCCTTCGATGCATACCTGAGATTGCGCGAAACCTCCGCATCTGCAGCCAGCGCCACGCTTCGCCGGGCCGATTATCAAGAGGTTCTATCGTTCGATGAGACGCCTTCTGAACAAACCCGTGAATTCATGCTGCCAGGCAAAGGCAGGTCAGCACCGCTTGTATTGCACAACGAGGGACCAGGCGCGTTGATCAGTATGGTCACCGCCGAGGCACAGCCGGACGTCGGGGCCATGCCGCGTCAGGATCGTGGGTTCGGTATCGCGCGCCGGTTGCAGCGCATGGGTGCAGACGGGGAGCTACTGCCCGTGGAAGGCAGCAAAGTGGGCGATACCATTGTCGTCACGCTGGAAATCAGCGCGCACAAAGAGAGCAGATTTGTAGCGATCAACGATGCATTGCCCGCGCAGTTGGAAGGCATCAATGCAGCATTCCGCACGTCCGGCAATACTGATGCGGCAAACGACGATTTCAGCGATCATCGCGAGATTCGCACCGGGCGCATGCTCTTCTTTGCAGACCATGTGCCCGCGGGCCATTACTCCATCCAGTATCTTACCCGAGTGCGAGCCGCAGGCACCTCCACCGCTCCGCCCGCCAAAGTCGAAGCGATGTATGATCCCGAGCGGTTCGGGTTATCAGAAACTCAGTCGCTGGTCATCGAGCCATGAGATGGAAAAAATGTCTGCTCGCAATGCTTTTGCTCTGGCTGGGAGCAGTGCTTGCGTGGCATGCAGCACCGGGTCTTGTAGAAATTCCCGCACAACTCAACCAACCTATCCCAGCCGACATAGAGTATTTGGATCGCCACGGACGGAGCCTCCGGCGCGTGCCTCATACTCCGGGTGAGTTTCGTTCCCCGACGTGGCAACTGCCGATGAATCTGGTTCGGGCAATCGTTGCGGCGGAAGATCAACGCTTTTTTCAGCATGATGGAGTGGACAAGCTCGCTCTGGCGCGTGCGGCGATCTTCCGCCATGGAGGCGCCTCAACCATCACGCAACAATTGATAAAAACGGCTCTTCCTAACTCCCGTCGCACACTCGCAAATAAGCTCCGCATCATGCTTGCCGCACGACGAGTGGAAAAACAATGGAGCAAAGAGCGCATCCTTCTCGAATTTCTTTCGCGGACGGATTTTGGCAATCGACAGATCGGCTGCGAACGCGCTGCGCATTTTTATTTTGCCAAATCTGCTGCTGAACTTGGCATCGAAGAGGCCGCTTTGCTGGCGGGACTCATCCACGCGCCGACTCGGCTGAACCCGCACATAAATCCGACGGCGGCCATGCAACGTCAGCGCACCATCCTGCGCCGTATGCAACTCCACGATGCGCAGCCTTCGACGCTTGCACTTGCGCAGCCTGGCCGTGACTGGCATGCGCCGCATTTTGTGGATATGCTTTTATCTGCTGCAGAAGGCACGAGCGCACCTCAGTCCACCACCCTCGACTTGCCGCTGCAACAGTTTGCCGAGTCCGTGCTATCCACGCGTCTCGCCATGCTGGCGCAGGAAAATGTGCGAGACGGCGCGGTCGTGATATTGGAGAACGCAACGGGGCATGTGCTCGCACTGTGCGGTTCGCCGGATTACTCGAGGCCGGGAAACGGTCAGGTAAATGGAGCACTCGCTTCGCGTTCCTCCGGCTCGACGCTCAAGCCATTCATTTACGCCATGGCGTTTGAGAAAGGCGACACCGACCTGTCCATGGTGGAGGATGCGCCGACTGTTTTTGCCACGTCCGCGGGCATGTACCTGCCAGTGAATTACAACAGGAAAAACCACGGAGCAGTGACCTACCGCCATGCCTTGGGCAATTCGCTCAACATCAGTGCGGTGAAAGTTCTCGATCGGATCGGTGGTCCCAAAGTACTCAGACAACGTCTGCGCGCATGCGGACTGAGCACTCTGAGGGAAACTGCGGAGCATTATGGGCCGGGGCTGGCCATCGGCAATGGAGGCGTGCGTCTGCTCGAGTTGGCGAATGCGTATGCCACCCTGGCGCGAGGCGGGATGCATCTTCCGGTTCAAACCCTCACCCCTGCGTCGGCAGGCCAGGGCATCCGGCGATTTGCTTCGCATGCTGTAGAGTTGGTCACAGACATCTTGAGCGACAACACCGCGCGGTCGGACACGTTTGGTTGGCATTCCCCGCTGCACCTGCCCTTTGCCGTGGCTGCAAAGACCGGCACGAGCACGGATTACCGCGATAACTGGTGCATGGGATACACGCCGGAATATACCGTCGGCGTATGGGTAGGAAACTTCGATGGCAGCCCGATGAAAAATGTATCCGGCGTGACAGGTGCCGGACCCATCTTCCACGAACTTTTCCTGCACCTCGCGAAAGAATATGGCGTGACACCTTTTCGCGATTTCAAGCTACAGCATGCCTCACAAGCCGCATCGGCGCCGGTCAAAATCGTGTGGCCACAGGCCGGTGCGCGCTTGTTGCTGGACGCGGACTTGCCGGGTGGCGGGCGGGTGTTGTATCCGCGTCTGTCGCGGGATGTATGCGGCACGTGGTCGTGTCCGTCGCTGACCATGCTGCACGATGGCGGGGTGCTTCTCGCGCCCGGACATCATCGGCTGGAGGTCACCATTGCGGAAGGTGAAGTGCACAGCGTGGAGTTCGAGGTCGTGGAACTCTAGTTGCAATTTCCCGAAGACAAAATGCCTCGGCAGGATTCTGGGGTTGTCTGGAGCATGACTCCCGTGGAAAAGTGCAGATGCTATGTCTGAACTCGAAAAATACTCCGACCTGATCATCCAACAAATCGCATTATACGTTCCGCGACTCATCCTGGCGCTGATCACACTGGTTGTGGGCCTCTGGCTCGTGCGGGTGCTGGTGCGCACTGCGGAGAATCTCGCCCGCCGCCGCCGACTCGACGCCTCGCTGCAGACATTTCTTATGAGCCTGTTGTCCATCGGCCTGAAGGCTGTGGTCATCATCACCATCGCGGGCATGATCGGGATCGAGGTAGCTTCCCTCATCGCCATGCTGGGCGCGGCAGGCCTGGCCATCGGCCTCGCGCTCACTGGCACGCTGCAGAACTTCGCGGGTGGCGCAATCATCTTGATATTAAAGCCGTTCATCGTCGGCGACGTGATCGAGACTGGAGGCGTGATTGGCAGCGTGCGGGCAATTCAGATTTTTCACACAGTGCTCACCACGGCCGATAACAAGACGATCATCATTCCCAATTCAGAACTCAGCAATGCCACGCTCGTCAACTACACCACACAAGCCACGCGCCGACTGGAACTCACCTTCGACATCGGCTACGCGGAAGATATCGACCATGCAAAGAGTGTGATCCGCCGAACGCTGGAAGCCGATGCGCGCATCCTCCTGGAACCCGCGCCGAATGTGGCCGTGTCTGCACTGGCCGACAGTTCCGTGAAGATCGTAAGCCAGTTCTGGGTAGCGAAAGAGGATTATTGGCCGGTCAATTTTGCCACGCTGGAAGCGGTGAAAAAAGCGTTCGACTCCGACAGGATTTCGATACCGTTTCCGCAACGCGATGTGCACCTGCACTCCGCGTGAAGAGCCGGTTCTTACCGATCCATAAACCGCTTGGGCTCTTTCTCCGGCTCAGCGACATGGTCGTCCGAGTGGCCCTGGTCGGCTTGCTCAGTTGCATGGCCGTGGGCTGGCGCACTGACTTTATCGTCGTGGTCGGCATGGTGTCCCTTGCTGAAATACTTTGTCTCTTCGATCGTATGGCGCTCGCAAGCCGCGCCTAAAAATACGAATGCAAAGGCGATACTGGTGAATGTAATTTTCGTAAACATACTTGTTATTCTCCCCGGTAAATGCACCGCGCGGACGGTGTCTCATGGATGATGATCTCGCAAAGCTCAGGCAAAGCAGGTTTCAAACGCTTCCAAATCCACCCTGACATATTCTCGATTGTAGGATTTTCCAGACCCTCAATTTCATTGAGATAAGCGTGATCGAGGATATCGACCAGCGGGTTCATCGCGCGGCTGATCTCGGCATGATCGTAGAGCCAACCGGTCTCGGGATTCACATCGCCTTCCACGCATATTTCCACTTTGAAGCTGTGCCCGTGCAGCTTGCCGCACTTGTGGCCCTTGGGTACATTGGGCAGAGCTTGAGCACATTCGAAACGGAAATCCTTGGAGAGTCGCACTTTCATAGACCTGCGTTTTATACGCCTTGAGCAGCGGGTTCCCAGATAAATTTATGCATTTGCAACTGGAAACGCACAGGCAAAGCATCCGCCACGATCCACTCCACGATTGCTTGCGGCTCGATCCGTCCGAACACGGGAGAAAATAAAACACTACGACATTTGTCTGCGAGACCCAGCACCCGCACTTGCTCCCGCGCCCATTCGTAATCAACTCGAGAGCCGATCACAAATTTCACTTCATCGCCAGAGGTGAGATGCGCGACATTTTCATACAAATTTCGATGACACTCCCCGCTATCGGGCGTCTTCAGGTCCATGATGCGGTGGACGCGCGGATCGATACGCGAAATATCGTGCGCGCCACTGGTCTCGATGAGCACCGTGAGTCCTCGGTCGCACAAGCGCGTCATGAGCGGCAGTACATTGCGCTGTAGCAAAGGTTCGCCGCCTGTGATTTCAACCAGTGGGCAATTGAAACTCATCACCTTCTCTTCAATGTCGGCCAGGGACATTCTCTCCCCTTTGTAAAATGCATACGCCGTGTCGCAATAGGTGCATCGCAAATCGCAAAACGTGAGTCTTACAAAAACACACCGCTCCCCAGCCCAGGTGCTTTCCCCCTGGATCGAGACATAGATTTCATTCACTGTTAGCTTAGGGTCCACCATGGCCAAGGAAGCGACCATCCCCCAACCCGGCTTCGGATACAAGCGCATCTTCCGATATTCAGGCATGTGTAAAGACGACCGGTGCCTGGGAATTATTTTGTTGATAAAAGGCTGCGGGTTGCGTGTTCGGGAATTTCTGCCACAGTATTCCAACTCAGATCATGAAATTTTTCCCATCCTTGGCACTATTGTTTGTCCTCGTGCTTGGCACGATCCCTCAAGTCCAATCCAACGCCGACCCAGGCCAGGTGGCGATCTACGTGGGCCGTCTGCTCGAAGAAGGGCATTTTACCAGGCACCGTCTGGACGACGATATCTCCAGTCGGCTTTTGCAAACATATCTGGAAACCCTGGATTACAATCGTCTGTTCTTCACGCAGGTGGATATTGAACGACTGCGTTCACAATATGCCACCGAGCTGGACGACTACCTGCTGCTCGGCAACCCAAAACCCGCGTTCGACATTTACGAATTGTTTAAAAAACGTATTCAGGAACGAGTTGCTCTGGTAGATAAGTTTCTGCAAAAAGAACCTGATTTTACTACAGATCGGACTATTGAGATCAGTCGTCAGAAATCGGCTTGGCCCAAAGATGCGGCGGAAGCGGAGCAGCTTTGGCGCGATCGTCTCACGGGCGAAATGCTTCAAGTGCATTTGAACGAAAGCAGCGACAAGTCCCCCAAGGAGGTGGTGGAGCGTCGATACCGCCAGATTCAGCGCATGGCAGAAGAGCAGGATGAGAACGACATACTAAGCACGTTCCTTTCTTCGCTGAGCCAGGTGTACGATCCCCACTCGGAATACATGAACGCGGAGGCACTGGAGAACTTTCAGATCAATATGAAGCTCTCGCTCGTGGGCATAGGTGCCGTGCTGCGTTCGGAGGATGGCTATGCCAAAATCATGGAACTGGTGCCTGGTGGTCCCGCAGACATGAACGGCAAATTGCAAGTTAATGATCGTATATCCGCCGTGGCACAAGGATCAGAAGAATTTGTGGATGTGCTGGACATGCCTCTGGATAAAGTCGTGAAACTTATTCGCGGTAAAAAAGGGACCAAGGTGCGCCTGCAAGTGCTGCCTCACAACGCGCCGGACCCGGCAATGAAATCCGTAGTTGAAATTGTGCGCGATGAAGTGAAGCTGACCGAGCAGGAAGCCAAAGCGGAGATCATCGATCGCATTGGCCCCGATGGAACGCCGGAGCGACTGGGCTGGATTACTTTGCCTTCGTTCTACGCAGACATGCAGGGACGCAGTTCCACTTCCAAAAGCACCACGCGCGATGTGGCTCGGCTGCTTGAGCGTTTAAAAGAAGAGAATATTGCCGGGCTCGTAGTCGATCTGCGTCGCAACGGCGGCGGTTCCCTGGAAGAAGCCGTGAATCTGACCGGGCTGTTTCTTAATAACGGCGGCCCAATTGTGCAGGCCAAAGACACACAGGGCGAGGTGCGGGTGTCACGGGCAAAGAATGAACCTGCACTTTACGAAGGCCCCATGGTCGTGCTCACCAGCCGCCTGAGCGCATCGGCAAGCGAGATTTTTGCCGCCGCATTGCAGGACCGCAAACGCGCCGTCATCGTGGGCGATCAAAGCACCTTTGGAAAAGGCACGGTTCAGACCATGTTGGAGATTGGGCGGATGATGTCGCCTTTCGGCATCAGCTCCACCGATGCTGGCGCACTCAAGCTGACGATCCAGCAATTCTATCGGGTAAACGGTGGCTCCACCCAACTTAAAGGCGTGCGCTCTGATATCGTGCTCCCTTCGCTTACGGACGATCCACAGATCGGTGAGGCCGCGTTGAAGAACCCGTTGCCCTACGATGAGATCGATCCTGTGCCTGCCGATATATTCGCCAAACATCAACTGCCGATCTCCGAACTGGCCTCGCGCAGCGAAGATCGGGTGTCAATTTCCAAAGAGTTCCAATATGTGATGGAAGATATCGAACGCCGACGCGAGCGCATAGAAACAAATGCGCTTTCACTTAATGAAGAATTGCGTCGCAAAGAAATCGCGGAGGATAAAAAGAGGATCGAGGAGCGGAAGAAGAGCCGACTATCAGGCTCGGGAGAAGCCTCCAAGGAAACGGTTTATTCCCTGACGCTGGAGAATGTCTCGGAACCGGCTTTGGAGCTTGCGAAGAAGGAGAAGAAGAAAGAGATAGAAGAGGCTTCGGAGGCTGATCTGCTGGTGGATGATTTCGATGCTGAGCGCTACGAGGCATTAAACATCGTCAGCGATTTCGCCGCATTAATTAAGCGGGCAAACACTGCTCAGAATACGAACTGAGCACCTCACGCAGTGGCGTGTTCGTGCATTGCTTCGAGTGGCACGTGCTCCAATGCAGATTCTTCGGTCGCGGCCAGGATCACCGGTGCGGCTGCTCCGGCCAGGTATGCCTCCATCCATCGGGGCGCGCACACACACCACCGGTCACCTGGTTTCAGACCAGGGAATCCGAAATCGGGCCGTGGGGTTGAGAGGTCGTTTCCGGCAGCCTGGCTGAAAGCAAGGAATTCTTCAGTGACTTCCACGCAGATAGTATGGCTGCCAAGATCGCGCTCGTCTGTGCGGCAGGTGCCATCACGGAAGAAGCCGGTCATGGGATCATGGCAACACGGTTTGAGATCACCTCCGAGCACGTTGCGGTTTTTCATGGATCGCTAGATAACGCCTCCGCGCTTGCAAGTCCAGCACGGTGCTACTTTCGATGATCGTTCATGGGCCGCTCTTTCCACCGCTCCATGTTTTTGTCGTAAGCGAGGCGCATCAGCAAATGTCCAGCCACGGGAATGGTCGCAAACTGAAAGGCTATGGCGAGAAGCAATTTGAGCGTCGCTTCCTCTGACTGCAGGTGAAAGATGACCGCAGCCAGCAAAAGGGAGATGCCCAAAGTCATTGCTTTGGCCACCGCATGACACCGACACATCGGGTCGGGAAGTCGCACCAATCCGATGGCGGCCAGCATAAGGAACGCGGTGCCCAACACGGCACAAATAATTGTGAGGACGATCATTCTTCTTCCTCCTGAGTTTTTCTTAATTCCCGAACCCGGATCGTGCGATGCAAGTAGAGCACCATCGCCACGGTGCCTACGAAGCCCAGCAGCGAATAGACAAGTATCAGCTCGATATACATCTCTGTCTCCCACCACAAGCTCAGCAACGCGAAAATGCCGACCGAACAGATAGCGATGCCGTCGAACGCGAGTAAGCGATCAATGACCGTCGGACCACGGAACAGCCGGACCAACGCCAGGCAGATGGCGAGGATGATCGCGCCCATGAGGATTTGCAGGAAATGATCCATAAGACGTGTGGGTGCTTAGCGTGTGAAGGCCAAAATGTGTTGTTTAAGATTTTTCTCAATGGCGCGGCGCACGGCCGCTGGATCGTCCGCATCGAAGGCGTGAAAAATAATCGCGGAATAGTCGGGCTCGATGTCGATGGTGGTAGTTCCCGGTGTAAGGGTGATGCAGTGGCTGAGCAAAAGAATCTCGAAGGGTCGCATGCCTCGTGTGTCGAAAGTCAGGTAATTGGGATGGATGCTTTCACGATCGCGGAAGAGAACCGCGTGTGCCATCACCACGTTGGACACGATGAACTCACGATGGAAGATGATAACAAAACGGAAAAATGCGATTACACGCCGCACATAATCTCGGGCGTTCAAAGGCTGAGGAAAGAACGCAAGCAAGAGAAAACCAAGCAGCAATCCGACAATGAAGGAACTTATCGAGGGATGATCGCTTAAGAAAAGCCATATAAGCGCAATGGAGAGGTTTAGACCAAAAGCGATTTTCACAAGGCCCCCTTTCCTTGCACCGCAAAGACTCGATCAGCATAGCCCCGCCAATCGAGTAGGGACTTTGCAGCTTCATCCGAAACGACCAGAAAATATTGGGCACCAAACCCGATGCACAACGAGAGCACGGTGAGTCCGGCGATGACAGCGGTAAGCCCGGGCCAGCGTTTGTCGGTGAGGAGCAGTCGCAACTCACCTGAATGCGCCCAGAATGCGCCATACCAAATTTTTAACATGCTAAAAAGCGTGAGAATGCTCGCCACCACAGACGCTGCCACGAGCGCGTATTCACCAAGCCGGACACCTTCAAGGATGATCACATATTTGCCCCAAAATCCGCTCAGTGGTGGCACGCCAGCCAGCGACAACGCCTGGATAAGAAACAGCACGCCGAGAAGCGGCACGTATTTCCAAAGATTATTCATGCGGCTGAGATCGTCGGTTTTATTCAGTAGCGCTCCGACACCACCGATAAGAAACAGCGACGATTTCACGATGATATGATGGACGATATAAAATATGGC
>CBDUBV010000079.1:0-13371 GCA_965365475.1 uncultured Chthoniobacteraceae bacterium
GAGTTCGGAGTTCGGAGTTCGGAGTTCGGAGTTCTCCGGGGGTATAGCTCAGTTGGTAGAGCGCGTCGTTCGCAATGACGAGGCCAGGGGTTCGAATCCCCTTACCTCCACTCCTGCGGTGCGGAATTTTCTCTCTTGGTTCGTGCTTCATAGCGATGTAGCTACAAGGAGCAAAATCTCTCGCGACCATTGAATACGCCCACGCCTTCCATCTCTACGATCAAGCCCGGAAGCTTACCGACATCTGCAGTGCCATTCGAATTCCGCTACGAAACTGGTCCATTGCTACGCAAACTTTACGCGACCGATGCCTCGGAATACCAGGAACTCCCCGCAGCCGTCGCTTTTCCGGAGACTCCGGCACATCTTCGCCAACTTATCCTCCACGCGCACCAGCAGCGTCTGAGCTTAATCCCGCGCACCGCAGGCACTTCGCTGGCAGGCCAGGTGGTGGGCGCGGGCATCGTGGTGGACACCGGCAGACACATGAATGGTATCCTCTCGCTCGACACCGCCCGGCGCCGGGTGCGCGTACAGCCAGGCGTAGTGCGCGATGAACTCAACGCATTCCTCGCACCGCACGGACTATTCTTTGGCCCGGAGACTTCCACCGCCAATCGCGCCATGATTGGGGGCATGGTCGGCAATAACTCCTGCGGCTCGAACTCCATCGTATATGGCAGCACGCGCGAACATCTGCTCTCCTGCCGTGGGTTCCTCAGTGATGGTTCCGATGTGTCATTCCATCCACTCACGCCCGATGAGTTCGAGCATAAATGTGCAGCCAACACATTGGAAGCACGCATATACAGCGGTTGCCGCGACCTGCTCGCCCCGGAGAGAAATCGCCGCTTGATCCGCGAACATTTTCCCAAGCCAAACATTCCCCGTCGCAATACCGGCTATGCACTCGATTTGCTGATGGATACTGCGGTGTTCGATCCCGCATCTGATAAGCCCTTCAACTTCTGCCGACTCATTGCCGGCTCGGAAGGCACACTTTTTCTCGGCTATGAATTTGAGTTGCAGCTCGACCCCCTGCCCCCGCCGCATGGTGCTTTATTGTGCGCCCATTTTTCCTCCGTTCTCGAGTCGCTCAATGCTGTGGCACCTGCTCTGGCACATCGCCCCGCTGCCGTGGAACTCATCGACCGCCATATCCTGGAAGCGACCAAGCGCAACCATGAGCAGCTCAAAAACCGTTTCTTTATCGCAGGCGATCCCGGCGCCATATTGGTGATAGATATCCGGCGCGAAACGCAACAGGAGGTCGAAGAATGCATCTCCTCGCTCATCGGCGACCTGCAAGGATTAGGCACGCATTTCCCCGTGCTGCGCGGCGCCGATCAGCGGCGCGTCTGGGAGCTGCGCCGCGCTGGTCAAGGTCTGGTGACAAATATCCCCGGCGATGCCAAACCTCGTGAAGTCGTGGAGGATACCGCAGTGGATGTGGCCGATCTGCCTGCTTACATCGCAGAGTTCGACCGGCTTATGCGTGAGAAACACGGCAAGGAATGCGTTTACTACGCGCACGCCGGCTCGGGCGAGCTACATACACGTCCACTATTCAATCTAAAAACTCCAGAAGGCATGGCAACCTTTCGTGCCGTGGCTCAGGATGTGGCGGCATTAGTTAAAAAATATCGCGGCTCTCTAAGCGGCGAACATGGCGACGGGCGTCTTCGCGGCGAGTTCATCCCCTTCATGGTCGGCTCGGAATGCTATCAATTCATGCGGGAAGTAAAACAGCTCTTCGACCCTTACAACATTTTCAATCCCGGAAAAATAATCGATACGCCGCCGATGGATACTTCGTTGCGACACAGCCCGCAGCATCCCACACCCGACTACGCCACCATCTTCGATTTCTCAGCGAATCAAGGTATCCTTCGCGCTGCCGAGCAATGCAATGGCTCGGGCGACTGTCGCAAATCGGCTCTGGCTGGCGGCACCATGTGCCCAAGCTACATGGCCACACGCAACGAGAAGGATTCCACCCGGGCGCGGGCAAACATCCTTCGCCATCTGCTCACACACCCGACAAATCCGACGAACCCTTTCGATAGCGAGGAGATTAAAGACGCGATGGACCTGTGCCTCTCGTGCAAAGGATGTAAAGCGGAATGCCCATCGAGTGTCGATATCGCCAAACTCAAAGCCGAGTTTCTCCAACATTATTACGATGCCCACGGAGCACCGCTGCGCGCGCGGATGATTGCTAACTTCACACGCTCAAGCCGTCTGGCGGCATATGCACCTGCCATCTGGAATGCGCTTTTCGGCACGCCCGCGATCCGGCGCACTCTCAATCGCCTGGTGGGATTCCATCCCGACCGCACCATCCCTTTGCTGCATGGGCAGCGTCTAAGCAAGTGGTTCCGAAAACACACCGCCCAAGCTACGACACGCCGCGGTGCCTGCTGGCTATTTGCCGACGAGTTTACCGAGTATAATGACGTGCCTCTCGGGCGCAAAACCGTGGCGCTCATGGAGCGTCTCGGCTACGAAATCGCGATTCCACGGCATGTGGAAAGCGCGCGCACCTGGCTCTCAAAAGGTTTCGTGCGCAAAGCCCGCGAGATCGCGATCCGCAATGTCGAATTGCTTGCGCCAGTGGTCACGGCGGAACGACCGTTGGTCGGCATCGAACCTTCAGCGATCCTGGGGTTCCGCGATGAATACCTCGACTTGATGCCGCCCGATCTGCGCGGGAAAGCTCGGGACCTGGCGGCAAATTGTTTGATGTTTGAAGAATGGATTACGCGCGAGGCAGAAGAAGGGCGCATCTCCAGCGAAAGTTTTTCCGACGAACCCCGCCTCATCCGGCTGCATGGACACTGCTTTCAGAAAGCGCTTGCCTCGCTGGTGCCCGTGGTAAAAGCACTGAGCATCCCCCGAGGACATCAAGTCACAGTGATCCCCAGCGGTTGCTGCGGGATGGCGGGATCGTTCGGCTACGAGCAAGAGCACTACGATGTCTCTATGCAAATCGGTGAGCTGGTTCTTTTCCCCGCCGTGCGTGCGGCAACACCGGAGACAGTCATTGCCGCTCCCGGAACATCCTGCCGACATCAAATCCATGATGGCACAGGCAGGCTGGCATTGCATCCAGCCGAGATTCTCCACGATGCGCTGAGACCGCCGGGCGACGCTCGCATGCAGCTGCGTGCGCATGCTGTATGAAGACCTAATCGCTCCTGCGCGCTTCCAGCTTGATCTCCCCCCGCACTGGCCCGTCGAAGAGACCCCACAGATAGTCGATGTCGCCGGAGACCGGAGCTTTCAAGATGAGTTTATTGCCGGAAACTTCCACGTTGAGAACCACCTTGATGTTTACTTCATACGTGGCGGATTTCACTTTTACATAGACCGGTGTGCGGCCTTTGTATTTGCTGCTGCCCTCGATCTTGGTCACTGTCATGGACGAAGGGCCTGAAACGCTGATGCGCCCGGAAATGCGATCAAATGCGTCCTGCACGCCTTTGAGGTTAAGTTTTATTTTGTTTTTTGAGATTTTGACTTTTCCATCCTTAAGCACGGCAAAATCGCGCAGGTCGCTGGTGCTGACTTTATACTCGCGCTCGTCCACCTCGAACTTTCCGGAGCCTTTTCGAAATTTGTAAGTGCCGTCGATGTTTTGCGCCGCGAATGCGGAGGAAGCGATGAACACGAAAGCCAATGCGAGTGAAAAAAGTTTATTCATAAGACGAAGTGGGAACCACAGAGCATTTAGCACACGGGCAGCAGCATACCATGATATTTTTTCCCAGCCGCTGTTGTCATCGCCCGAATTGGCCGGTAGAGGTCTGCGCGTCATGCGAGCTTCCTACGAACGCAACGTCCGACGGTTTATTCTGTTCCGGATATTGTTTAATGCCAGGTTCTACTACCCGGTGTTCGCCATTTTGTTTCTCGATCTGGGCCTGAGTGCGTCGCAATTCGCGCTGGCAAATACGCTGTGGGCGATAAGCATCGTGGTGCTGGAAGTTCCCTCGGGTGCCATGGCCGATCTCTTCGGCAGACGCAAGCTGCTCATCATGGCGTCGGCTCTCATGGTGGTGGAAATGGCACTGCTCATCGCCGCACCGCTCTTCGGCACGGCATTTCTGCTGGTCTGCATTTTTCTAAATCGCGTCCTGAGCGGAGCGGCGGAAGCGGCTGCAAGCGGGGCGGACGAGGCACTGGCATACGATTCGCTCGCCGCATTGGGGCGCGAAGCAGAGTGGCCGTTGCTCCTGGAAAAACTCGTCCGCTGGCAATCGATCGCCTTTGTTTGCAGCAGCCTCTTGGGTGCGCTGGCATACGACGCAGCAGTGCTGAACTCGCTTGGCTCGCTGCTCGGCATGGACTGGGGATTAAGTTCCGAGCTGACCCGGCGACTCCCGATCGTTCTGACTCTTCTAAGCGGGCTGTTGGTGTTTTATATTTCGCTGGGGTTTGTCGATGCACAGCACCAGGCCAGCGCGAACGAGCCTTCCCACGGGGCATGGATGCAGATGCGCACTGCGTTTCAATGGCTCCTCAGCTCGCCATTTGCGCTGGCACTCATCGCCTGTGCATTGTGTTTCGATAGCGTGGTGCGGATCATCCTCACTTTTACCAGCTCGTATTATCGTTTGATCGAGCTGCCGGAAGCCTCGTTTGGGCTGTGGGGCTCGGCATTCGCGGCTATTGGATTTCTCAGCGCTCGCCTGGGCAGGAGCGTCACGCAAACGATGAGCGCGGGCAGCGCGTTGTCGCTGGTTGCGGTGTTGATTCTCTGCGGGCTTGTCGGCATCGCGCTCGGGGTCGCGCACTGGGGAGTGGTGTTCATGATCCCGCTGGGCGTGGGATTTTTTCTGATGAATTTCGTGGTTTCCTACCATCTCAATCGCACGGTGGATTCACGTCAACGCGCCACGGTTCTCAGTTTCAAAGGTTTGGCACTGAATCTGGCTTACGGGGGTCTTGGAGCTGCATTTGCCGGAGTGCTTACTCTCCACCGCAAGCCCGATGCTACGGACTCTGCCAATGCGGCCTTTGCCGGAGCATTGCCCTGGCTGGTTTTGTGTTTCCTCGCCTCGCTTGGCGTGCTTTTTCTTTTTGCCCGGAAACGTTTATCCCGGCAATAGGATGGATTGTCGCGCAACCACTCGCTATGGCATTGATCGAATGCCAGTGCTGGCTTAATGGTCTCCTGCAATGACACCTTTTTTCCGTAAATTCATCTCCACAAACTGGCTGCTTTTCCTACTCATGGCGAGCCTGGCGGTGTTCGGTGTGATCGCGATCAATAGCGCGACTTACATGCGCGAGGACCCGTTTGTTGCAGGCTTCTACCGGCGACAGGCCATCTGGGCGATGGCGGGCACAGTGGCATTCTTCGCAGCCAGCCTCGTGGATTATCGCTGGGTGCGCTGGGGTTCCGTGCTCCTCTACCTCACCGGTCTGGGGCTCCTGGTGGCCACGATGTTTATCGGCGTCAAGATCGATGGCTCGCGCCGCTGGATCGATCTTGGCCCGATGAATTTTCAACCTTCCCAACTTGCGCTTCTTTCCACAATCCTGGTCATCGCGTTGGTGCTGAGTCAACTCCGGCAACTTCACCCCTTCTTCAAGCTCGTAATCTGTGGCGCAGTGGTTGCAGCACCGGCGCTCTTGATCCTCATCCAGCCGGACTTGGGCTCGACCATCGTGTGGTTTCCTGTGGTCATGGTCATGCTTTTCGCAGGCGGCATTCCCAAGCGCTATCTCATCGCTATTCTCGCCATTGTGATGGCTATCGTGCCCATCTTTCTCAACTTCGGCCTCAAGCCCTACCAGCGCGATCGGATCACTGCGTTTCTAAATCCCGAGATTGATCCGCAAGGCATCTCCTGGGCGATCAATCAATCGTTGATCGCTGTCGGCTCGGGCGGCTGGAGCGGCAAGGGTTACAAAGCTCCAAACACCCAGGTGGACCTTGGGTTCCTCCCATCCACCGCCGTGCACAACGATTACATCTTCGCGGTGATCGCGGAGCAATGGGGATTTATCGGCGGCACGATGCTCATCGGTGCTTTCGCGTTGCTTCTGTGCACGTGTTTATTTATCGGCATGACGAGTGCAGATCGGCTGGGGCTTTTAATTTCGGCAGGCATTGCCGCGCTGCTTTTCGCGCATATTTTTCAAAATGTCGGGATGACCATCGCCGTGCTTCCGATCACAGGCTTGCCGCTGCCTTTGCTCAGCTACAGCGGTTCGTTTGTGGTGGTGGTCATGTTTGCCATGGGTCTGGTGAATAGCGTCTGGGTGCACCGTCACAGCACGGGCTGAGCATGCGAACGCACCACGTCAACCACCCTGTTGGTTGACGCACGGTGCCTGCATGGTAAGGTGCGCTCATGATTCTATATGTCAAAACTGGCTGCCCATGGTGCATCGAAGCGCAACAGTATCTTCGCGATAAAGGCTATCAATTTACGGAGATCGATGTGGTCCGCGACCGGGAAGCTTTTGATGAAATGAAATCACTCTCCGGTCAGACCTACGCGCCTACTCTAAAAGTGGGCGAGCATGTGCTTGCAGATTTTGACACGGCCCAACTCGAGCGATTTCTTACCCAGCATTCCATACGGCCCTGATGGATTTTTCTGACCTCATGATCATTGGCGGCGTGGCGGTGCTCAGTGCCGCGCTGCGCACCGTGCGCCATGTCGTGGCGCAGCGACTCAGCTTGCTGTGTCTGGTGGCCACTTCCTATCTTGCCGGGCTTTTTCTTTTTGGAAATGTGTTGGGCGGCGTGGCACTCGCGCTGAGCTGGGCTTTTCTACCCTGGCTGGAATTGCTTACCAATGTCCGCAGTGTCCGCCTGCCAGTTGAGAAAAATCTTGAGCCTGCTTCCCCGCCCAACCGCGAAGAGTTTCCCACGTTCAATGAACTAAGCGCAGACTTTGAAGACGAAGGCTTCACCCACGTCGAAGACCTCTGCTGGGAATGGCAGGACATGCGCCAATTCTTCCGCGTATTCTCCCACGAGGTGCATCCTTTCCAAGGCACCATCTGCCTGCTCGAACAGCGTGGCATGACTTTCTACTATGTCAGCATCTCCGCGCGCGGGGCAGACGGCACCCAATGGACCACGTGGAATTATCCCTTCGCCTATAGTTTAAAACTTCCGCCTCACATGAAAGTAAACCGCCTGCGCGGCGATGGCAGCATCCTCGAACTCCTCACTGCTCACAGTGCTTTCTTGGATCGCCATCACATCGCCCTGGACTCCCTGCAACGTCCCGACAGCAGCACGTTCATTCTGGGCGCACAGCATGACCAGCGGCAACAGATCGATCACAACCTCAAGGCCGGCGTGCTCAGCAAAAATGCTGAGGGCGAAATCCAATACTCCTGGCGGGGCCTGTTTTATCTCTGGTGGCAATTTCTGCGCGATCTTGTGCGATTCTCCTGAATTATGAGCGATACGCCGTCTTTCAAGCCTGAAGACCTCAGGAAACATTTCACCAGCTTCATGGAAGCCATGGGCCGCGAAGCCGCAGAACCACTGGGCGAGGACGAGACGCCCTCGCCCACTCCTGCTGCCGACGCGTTCGAATTCCGATTCAAACCACGCGACATCAAGCGCCACCTCGACCGATTTGTCATTCGCCAGGACGAAGCAAAAAAGGTGCTCTCCATCGCAGTCTGCGACCACTACAACCATGTGCACCACGTGCGTGCTATGGAGCAACGCGAGCCGGGCTCCTCAGCTCACATCGAGCATGCCAAGCAAAACGTCCTGCTGCTTGGGCCGACCGGAGTGGGCAAGACCTACCTGGTGAAGCATGTCGCCGAACTCATCGGTGTGCCTTTTGTAAAAGCCGATGCCACAAAGTTCAGCGAGACCGGCTATGTGGGTGGCGACGTGGAAGACCTCGTGCGTGAGCTGGTTGCCAAAGCAGATGGCGACCTCTCGCTCGCTCAATATGGAATCATTTACATCGACGAGATCGATAAGATCGCCAGCACCGCTACTGCCGCCGGGCGCGATGTGAGCGGGCGCGGAGTCCAGACCACGCTGCTCAAACTCATGGAAGAGACCGAAGTGCCCACGCGCAACCCCATGGATATCCAAGGGCAGATTCAAGCCGCGATGGACATGCAGCGCGGCGGCAAATCCCGTCGCGAGACGCTCAATACCCGCCACGTGCTCTTCATAGTCAGTGGTGCCTTTGACAAATTAGGCGAGCAAATCAAGCGTCGTCTCAGTCGCAGCAGCATCGGCTTCGCGCCCGTCGCCGAGGAAGGCCACCGCGACGGAAGCCTGTTTTCCCACGCCAATACCCGCGATTTCGTGGACTTCGGGTTCGAGCCGGAATTCATCGGCCGCCTTCCCGTGCGGGTGGTGTGCGAGGAACTCAGTGCAAACGATCTCTTCGACATACTCAAACAATCCGAAGGCAGCGTGCTGCACCAGTATGAGCGCGCGTTTGCAGCGTATGGCATCGGGATCACCTTCGAAGACCCCGCGATCCGCCACATTGCCGAGGCAGCAGCATTGGAAAACACCGGTGCACGCGGTCTGGTCACCGTATGTGAGAAACTGCTGCGCGATTTCAAATATGAACTTCCAGACCGCGGAGTCAGCGAACTGCATGTGGATGCCGACCTGACGCGCCAGCCCGCCGAGCGGCTGGCCTCGCTCCTGCGCGAAGCCCGCGAGCGCGAGGTGGATTCCCGCGCAGCTATAGCCAGACAGTTCGCATCCGATTTTTCCACGCAACACGATGTGCGGATTCGCTTCACCGATGACGCCGTGCTGGCACTCGTAGAGCAGGCAGGAAAGCTCGACAAGCGCATGGCCGATCTATGTGAAGAACTCTTTGCAGATTATCCCTACGGGCTGAAATTAATCACACAATCCGGTTCGGACCAGACTTTCGATCTGCCTCGAGCGGCAGTGCTCGCACCGGACCAATACCTGAGCGAACTGGTCGTTAAATCGTATCAAAAAACCGGCGGACCTGATAAAGCCAACTCCGAGCAGAGTTAGATTTTTTCCATGTCCCGCTATTTTAAAGTCGCATTCATCTTCGGTGTGTTGGTGGGCGGTGCCGTGCTTGCCGCATACCATTTCCAGTTGATTCAACCCTTCGATGCCCATGTTCAGAGGTTCCTAGGGCTGCCTGATTTTGTTTCCGGCCTGCGCTGGCCCTACATGTATGCAGTTATCCCCCTGCTCGCACTGGCTGTCTGCTGGACCACGATCGACATCACGCGGCCCTCGCTCAAGGCGGTGGTCGCAGTGGGCGCATTTCTTTTGGTCCTGTCCACGACGTATGTCCTGGCACTGTATCGACATTTTTTCGCACCGAGTGCACCCCTGCTGTGCGTCATGCTCTCATTCATCCTGGGCATGATTTATTCCTGTACCACAGGCGGACGTCGCAAACGCATCGTCCGGCAACTCTTTGGCAGACGCGTGAGCGACGGCTCTTTCCGCCGCCTGGTGGATGAAGGAAATCCCGCCACGTTCCAAGGCGAATGTCTCCAAGGCACCGTCGTCATGGTGGAGGTATTTAATCACGAACAACTCATCGATAAACTCCAACCAGAAGAATACGTGACGGTGGTAAATATGCACCTGTCCACTGCGTCGCAGCATCTGGTCGAAGCGGGCGGCTACCTCGATGAATGCGACGGCGAAGGCATCCGGGCGTTATTCGGCACGCCGCTCGAAGACCACGACCACGCGCTATGCGCTGTGAAAGCCGCGCTCTCTCTCGACCGGCAACTGCGCAATGTGAACATGGAATGCGACAGCCGTTGGCACCAGACCGTGGACTACCGCATCGGCATCAGCTCAGGCGATCTGGTCACGGGCGCGTTCGGCTCCGCACGGCTTGGCGGTTTCAGCGCAGGCGGTGCGCCGGTCGATTTCGCAAGGCGTCTATGCGCCGCCAATTTAAATTTCGGCACGCATGTGCTCATCGCCTCAGACACCTACGACTACGTGCTCGATACCATCGAAGTGCGTCCCATCGAAATGGTGCGCCGCACGGAAGATGGCGAGCGGGTGGAGATATATGAACCTCTGGCTCTGGTCGGAGAAATGGACGAAGTAGATCGGCGTCGGCAATCGTTGTTCTGGGAAGGCATCGTTTATTTCCGCGAACGCCGCTACGATCTTGCACACGACCGTTTCACCGAAGTTCTCGTCACCTGTGGCGAGGACGCCGCAGCGCAACACTACCTGGAGCGCATCGCAGCAGCCAAATCCGACACGTTGCGTTCCAGCGCATTTGCAGGCAGCACCTTAAACAGGATATGAGCCGCGCGGTGGAGTATCCCGCACCGTTGCAGGAGCTGGTGCGCCAGTTAAAGCGTCTCCCCGGCGTTGGCCCTCGATCCGCCGAGCGCATGGCTCTATGGATGCTTTCCCGCACAGACTCGCGTCCGGAAGAAATCATAGCGGCCATCGACCAGGCCACACGCGCCGTTGCGCCGTGCCAGGAATGTGGGTTTTTTAGCGTCACAGAATTGTGCGAAATCTGTCGAGATAGCACGCGTCGCAGCGATTCGCTATGCATCGTGGAAAATGCCACCGACATACTGCCTATCGAGCGCACAGGGACATATCGCGGCCTCTACCATGCCTTGGGTGGACGACTTTCGCCGCTAGACCACATCGGGCCCGAACAACTTCGCATCGATCCATTGCTTCGCCGAGTGGAAACCGCACCGCCACAGGAGATCATTCTAGCACTGGGCGCAGATGTGGAAGGCGAAGCGACCGCGCATTATCTCGCCAACTTGCTGCGGCCTTCGGGCATCGCGATCACCCGGTTGGCGCAAGGCATATCCGCAGGAGGCGCGTTGGAGACAGCAGACGAACTTAGCCTGGGCAAAGCATTCTCTGGCAGATTTAAAATGAGCTAAACCCAGACGGCCAACGCGCATGCGATTCAGCGCGGCGTGCGTAGGGATTCGAGCAAAGGTTTCGACTTCATCCACAATTCGCGATCTTGATATTCGCCCTCGAGGAAACGCACCCGAACCATGTCGGCATCGGACCGCACAGCACGCACCCGTGTGCCTGCAGCAACCGGCACGATACCCCCCGCCGCCACCAGATCAGCCCGCTCGAATTGATTATGCCGGGCAAAAAGAAATTGCCGCAAAGCTGCAGCCTGCTCCGCCGCAAAAGCCGCCTCCGGTTCGTCGGGAACGACAACCTCGATTCCGCTCGGCAACACATCTTTGAGCGGCGGCGAATAAGGCAGGACAAAGCGTACCGCAGCGAACCGGCCCACAGGAATCGTCAGGAGCAAAAGTAAAATCACCGCACCAAACTGGAGCAAACGACGCAGCAACGGATGTATATGGGACATACCCACCCAGTATGCCGGCATAAATTACCCCCGACAAGAGCGGCCGCTAGCGTGCTGAGAGCGGCTTTCCTCCTATATGAACCAAGGCGTCATCACTTCGGGGCGACCTCGATCTTCCGCCTGCCACCGCCGCCATTTCTTCTGAGCACTACCTGCCGCCTCACAAGCTTTCTCGTCGGATTGGTTACTGGCCGTGATCCAAAAATAGAATTACCCATCCCGGCTTGACTCATTCGCAACTTTGGGGTTTTATGACTCAATCAAGCAATTGATTTCATAACAAGAACACCAATACACCACCCACAAAAACACACAAAATTATGAAAAAGCTTCTTGCTCTCGCAGCCGTTTTCACTTTCGCAACCGCCGCCTACGCGCAGGTTGTCCTTTACGATGGCACCCAGACCCATGCCATCACATCCAATAATGGAGCCGCTTCACATTTGTATTCGACCCCGCCCGATCCGGCAGCACTACTCGCCTATAATAGTAGTAACGTGAACTATTCCGAAGTGGACAGCGCGACGAGCGTTACCTTCTCCGGCTTCGGCGCGGGCAATTATCTCGAGGTAACCAATAACGGTGGCGTAGATGGAATTCTTCGTTACAACTTTTCTCAGAGCGCAGTTGCAAATTTTGTTAACAACACCGGAACCGACGAGGACCCGTTTCTACTCGATTTGGAAAATAATAATGATCTCGAGTTCGACGTGATCTGGGACGGCACCGGGACATTCGGCGTTGTCACAGTCGATTTTAGCACCAATGCAGCCGGTGGCGGCGGTACAATCTTCACCACTGGTCTTACTGCCGATGTTGCGCAGACCATCAATTTTGACTTATTAAATAACACGACATTCCAAAGTGCGCTGACAAACGTCGCCAACGATGCCAATACGTCCTTCGCGCAGCTCCGCATCCTGGTCCAGACAGCGAGCGATGCGCCTGGCACCTTCGGCGTGGATAACGTGCAGATTGTCCCAGAGCCGACCGCCGCACTGCTGCTTGCTGCTTTTGGTGGCGCCATGCTGCTTCGTCGCCGACGGTAGAGTGAAGAGTGAAGAGTGAAGAGTGAAGAGTGAAGAGTGAAGAGTGAAGAGTGAAATGGCTGATCAACGCGATTTGCCAGGCATCACTTGGTAACCATGCCACTGTCACTGCGGCTTGGCACGTGCCGACTTACAAGTTTTAAGCACATTCACGCGCATCACCCATCGCGGCAACCCATCAGTATTTCGGTCTATCCAGCTCGTCACTGATCGGCCGCGAAAGCTGCCTTTGGCTCATCGTGAACGACAACTCGATTCCGCTCGGCAACACATTCTTGGGCGGAGGCGTAAATCGAGCATTTTTTTCTCGGGACCGGATGGGCGTCCCGCCCGCCCTCTCAGACTCTCCCCCCGGAAGGGCGACCTCCTGCTCGCCCTCTCATAACGCACACCTCCGCCCGGCAGATCACCTCCCGGGTAGGGTGGGCGTCTCGCCCGCCGGTTTCGGCGTCTCGCCGAAACCATCCCCCATCCCCTGCATCAAAATACCCGGCAGGATGCCCGGCATGGCGGGCGGGACGCCCACCCTACCCGCGAACATTCCCATATTTTTGAGTAGCCCATCTCCCCCGGAAGGGCGGTAGTAAGTGCCGCTTTCGATCTGCTCCTTCACGGCGAGCAGCCGTCTTTGGCTGTCTTTCCTAAAGCACTCCACACTCACGCCATCCACGCCGCAGCCGCCTGCGTTGGACCGCACTTTTTCCCAAGCCAGCTCATGCACATCCAGCCTTGCAACCTTATCGATCAGGCTGAACCACTTGTTTCCTTTAACCCCCATTTCGAGGGCTGCCAGCATCTTCTCGCTTCAGAGTCCACGTTCGGCTTTGTGGATTTCCCACAAGTCCTCTCCCCCTTGTTTATTCCCGGCTTCCTTGGAAAACTCCCGAGGGTTTTTCTTCGCTTGGTCCTTCGCTCGAAGCATTCACTTTCCTGTCGCCCTTGGCTCCACCAGTCATTACCTGGCTTCGTTCTGCGGTCAC
>CBDUBV010000080.1:0-13330 GCA_965365475.1 uncultured Chthoniobacteraceae bacterium
GGCACCGCCACAGACGATGCAGCCACCGGCTTAAGCTGAAGTTTCGTCACCATAAGTTCCATCGCTCGGTCGATCGGAATACGCGCTGTGGTGCGGTCCTCGTCCAGCCATGCGCCAGTTTGCAAACGCACTGCATCCTGCGCATCAAGTTTTTGGCGCGTTTCAAGCCGCACACTTGCGCGTTGCATTTCCACCGTCGATTGATCGCGCTGCAAGAATACCAGATAGCGCACGCCCAGGATGCCAAGCAGAAACGCAACAAGCGTGAATACGACAATTGGCAGCGCGGACTTCCGATTTGGAGCAGTGGTTGACATCTCTAGTTGGAGCACTTTAGCGACTCAATAATACGCGGGTCGCGGGCCGCAAACAGTGAAACTTTCCCGACTGAACTCAAGAACAAAAACGCCAGCAGCCCTCCGATGGCCAAAAATGATGTCACATCCAAAACGTGCGGTGCAAAGCCCGCTGCGTGCAGCACGGGCAGCACGATGATATACAAATCCAGCATGTGCATGATGAGCAGCCACACAGCACCCACGCAGAGCAGAGTCGCATTGGTCTTCATCCGGCGTCGGATCAGGAACACGAAGGGTAAAAAGAAATGCCCGATCACCAGGATGATGTTCATCAGATTCCACGAGCCGGTGTTGCGCCGGAGGAAGTAGCTGGTTTCCTCCGGGATGTTTGCATACCAGATGAGCATGTATTGGCTGAAGCTCACGTAGGCCCAGAATACGGTGAAAGCAAAAAGCAACTTGCCCATGATGTGGTAGTGCTCCATGGACACTACGCCCTGCAAGTACCCCAGGCTTTTCAGCCAGGTGATAAATAATATGAGCACCGCCATGGCACTCAGCGCGCTGCCCGCAAAAATATAAGGCCCCCACATTGTCGAGAACCAGGTGTAATCCAGCGCCATCAGCCAATCGATCGCGGCAAATGTGAGGCTCACCGCAAACAGTGGCAGCCCGCCAAATGCCCAGCGTCGCATCGCAAAAGTATGCTCGACCGCTCCGCTGGCGTCCTGCTGCGTGGAATGGCGTTTAAACATCCGCGCCACCAGCGAGAGCACAAAGAAATAGCCCACTGCCCGGACATAGAACAACACTGGCTTAAGGTAGAATTCCTTCTCGTGCAAGAGATGGTCCACTTTGGGGTCAATCGTCATCCATGAGTAAAGCTGGCTGCTCGCGAGAAATGCGATGGGAAGAAAAAGAATAGCAAGCCAAGGAAATAAATTGGCCAGGTTCTCAGCCTGACGCCGGATTACGACTGACCACGCGGAATCGGTGGCGTGATGGAGCATGACCCAGAAAAGGCCACCTGCGGCAATGGTGAAAAAGAACGTGAACGAAAACAGCCAGGAGAACGCGAACTGTCTCGTATCGAAAAATCCCCATACGAGAGAAATAATGAGGCTCACTACGCCCACGCCACCACATATAAGCATGGGTAGCCCGCTGCGGGACGCATCGAGGAATTCCGGTTGAGGCAACTTGAAGCCTCCGTGATGTTGTTCGCTCATTGATTTTCTAAAGTATTCACCAGGTCGGCAGGCACCTGGTCTGCGGGTAATCCCTGACTGGCTTGCAAAGCGCGCACATACGCCACGATAGCCCAGCGATCTTTCACCGAGATCTTACCGCCATAGGCCATCATGGTGTTTTTGCCGTGAGTGATGGTATTAAAAATTTCGCCGTCGGGTTGTGCACGCAACCGCTCATCGATCAGCGATGCGATGAAGGCGAATCCGTATTGCTTCACGATGCCATCGCCTGCGCCCGTGCCGCCGTGGCAGACTTTGCAACTGATCATGTAGCGCTCCTGTCCTCGCGCCATCACTGCTGGAGTCACTTCAAAGGGAATACCATCGCCCCAGAACCCATCGATCTTCCCGGTGTTAAAATAATCCGTGCCTGCGCTGTAAGCGTCGTTGTCGGGGACCATGTCGCCACGTGCGGGCTCACCGGGAACTTGATAGCCTATCGGTACGGTGCCATCCACGCGAGACCGCTCGGCTCGGCCATCTGCAAAGAAAGGACTTGGCTGCTGCGCCTTGTACTTTGGCTGCCGATCCATGTCGGGAAATATCTCAATCGGTGGCTTCGCGGAACGCGCACCCCGTGGACCTGCGATGACCACCACAGCGACGATGACCAGCAGCAATGCCAGAAAATAATATCTCACGCCGACACCTCCTGGTTCTCATGCAGCAAGGTGATGTTCGTAGCACCAAGTTCCTCCAGGAATCGCGGAGTAAGCTTTTCCGAAAAATGCGGATCGCGCGCTTCGATCACGACGAAAAATGCATCATCGGTGACTTTCGCAAACCGGTCCCAATTGAACACCGGATGGTGCCAGCGCGGCAGGCCTGAGAAAACCAATAACGAACCAATCGCTGTGAAGGCGGACAGCAGAATCGTGAGTTCAAAAATGATTGGGAAAAATGCCGGGATTGTAAATAAGTTCAGCGGCTTGCCGTGCACGATGAGAGGATACTCGATGATCGACGGATAGGATGTAAGTGCCAACCCGGTGAGAGCACCTGCGAGCCCGCCGAGAAATACAAGATAGCCAATGGGCGATTTTTTCATCCCCATGGCCGCATCCATGCCATGGACGGGAAAAGGCGTGTGGACATCCCACCGCTTGAACCCTTTGTCCCGGATTTTTTCGGCGGCATGAAAGAGCGACGCTGCGGAGTCCAGCTCTGCGATGATGCCATATACTTTGTCGGGCTTGGAATTCATAGGCGAATCAGGGCGTTCCTGTGGCCTCCGGTCCACGTGGGCCTTGCGGCTCGGTCGGGTGATGGTGCGGGTCTGCGGCTGGCATGACTCCTTTCACCTCCGACATCGCCACCATGGGCAGATATTTAATAAAGAGCAGGAATAACATCATGAACAAACCGAAGGTTCCTGCGAAAGTCCAGATATCGACCCAGGTCGGATGAAACATGCCCCAGCTTGAGGGAAGAAAATCCCGGTGAATGGAAGTGACTATGATGACGAAGCGTTCGAACCACATGCCTGCATTCACCGCCATGCACACAGCGAAGACGACAAACACATTGCTGCGGCACCATTTGAACCAGAACAACTGCGGGCTGATCACGTTGCACGTCATCATCGCCCAGTAAGCCCACCAATACGGAGCCCGTGGGATGCCGAAAATACCTTCCGCGATGAAGGGGTCCGCAAGACGGTTGCGCAGGAACGCCCATTTCTCATACGGATTGGCGCTGTAAAACGCCATGAACAATTCCATGAGATACGCATAGCCCACGATGGAGCCTGTGAGCAGGATGATCTTGGCCATGTTGTCCACATGTTTGCCTGTAATCACGTCGTGCAATCCGAAGATGGCCCGCGCGGGAAGCATGAGGGTCAACACCATGGCAAACCCGCCGAAGATCGCACCGGCAACGAAGTAAGGCGGGAAGATGGTGGTGTGCCAGCCAGGGATGATGGACGTCGCGAAGTCGAAGGACACCACGGAGTGCACGGACAACACCAGCGGTGTGGAGAGTCCAGCAAGGATGAGATATACCATCTCGTAGTGACGCCATTGTCGGTTGCCCCCGCGCCAGCCGAGCGCGAAGAATCCGTAGATGAATTTACGCACCTTGGTGGTGGCCCGGTCGCGCAAGCTCGCCAGATCGGGCACAAGGCCGGTGTACCAGAACAGCGCGGACACGGTGAAATACGTGGAGACCGCAAACACGTCCCACAAAAGCGGGCTGCGGAAGTTCGGCCAGATGGCATTGGCATTGGGCACCGGTGCGAGGAACCATGCCATCCAGACGCGCCCTACGTGAACGGCGGGGAAAATACCGGCGCACATGACGGCAAAGATCGTCATGGCTTCCGCCGCGCGGTTGATCGATGTGCGCCATTTCTGCCGGGTGAGAAATAGAATCGCCGAGATGAGTGTTCCCGCATGGCCAATGCCGATCCAGAAGACGAAGTTGGTAATGTCCCACGCCCAACCCACCGGATGGTTAAGGCCCCAAACGCCCACGCCCGTGGAGATCAGATACGCGAGACATGCGAAGCAGACCGAGGCCAACATGGCGGAAAGGATCACCGAGATGAGCCAGATTTTGCTGCCCCGAGCCTCCACGATGCCGCAAATGCGGTCGGTCACCCAATGAAAGCTGCGTCCATTGAGGACGAGCAATTCACGCGGAAGAGCATCTTTCACGGGCGGCTCTGTGGTGCTGGTGCTGACGTGTGCCATGGTCTATGCGTCTTTTCGCTTAATGGTGAGTTTCCTGCGTGGCTTCGTGGACACCCGGGCCGTGCGTGTCGCCTTCGGCATCGCCGTGTCCATATACATGGTTCATCGCGCCGACTTTATCCGCGCCCGGCATTTGCCTGTTGGGATTGCGCAGCCGTGCGGAATAGCTCAATCGCGGACGAGTGTTGAGATACTTCAGCATCACGTAATCCCGGTCGCGTGCTTTTAATTTCGACACGGTGCTCTCGGGATCGCTGATGTCGCCAAACACGATCGCGCTCGCCGGACACGCCTGCTGACATGCAGTCTTGATGCTGTCCGTGGGAATCTTAAGATTCGCGGAGGCTCCAGCGCGGACGCGGGTGTTGATGCGTGCCTCCTCGATACGTTGGATGCAGAAAGTGCATTTCTCCATGACACCGCGCATGCGCACGCTGACATTGGGATTCTTCTGCATCGCAGTGAGCGAGGTCTCCTGCTTCTCGCCCAGCGGGCCGAAGTAAAGGTTGTCCGCTTCGAACAGGCCTTTCTTCGTGGTGCCAACCTTGCGCTTGTTGTAATCGAAAAAGTTAAACCGCCGCACTTTATACGGGCAGTTATTTGCGCAATACCGCGTGCCGATGCAGCGATTGTAGGCCATGACGTTCAGCCCGTCCTCGCTATGCACGGTAGCGTTCACCGGGCATACGGTTTCGCAAGGTGCCATCTCACAATGCATACACGCCACAGGCTGCATACCCACAGCCGGATTGGGTTCCTCGTCGGTGACACTGGAGAAGTAACGGTCGATGCGCATCCAGTGCATCTCGCGGTGCTTGATGACCTGTTCCTTGCCGACGATGGGAATGTTGTTCTCGCTCTGACACGCGATCACGCACGCGTTGCAACCTGTGCAGGTGTTGAGGTCCACGGCCATGCCCCATTGCTCCGGAGCATCCAGCGCGGCGGGACGGTAAAGTGAGATGTCTGGCGGAATGTGGCTGTCCATCCCCATGGTCTTCGCAAACTCCGGATTCGCCTGGTACTCAGCGAGCGTGCCCTCGCGGAACAGTTCGCGACCTTCCATGGTCCAGTGTCCATGCGTGATCGCGAGTTCCACTTTTTCACCGGTGGCTGCGACTTTGACGTTGGAAATAATGTAGGGCGCCGTGGAAGTGCGCAGCGGGTAGGCATTAACGCCGGTGCCAGCTCCGACTTTACCCGCAAGGGCCTGTCCGTAGCCCAGCGGCAGCGTGATGGAGCGGTCGGCGTGACCCGGCGCCACGATGATAGGCACGGTGACTGACGCTCCGTTCGCCTCGATGGTGATGGTATCCGCTGCCATCTCGTGCATCCGGACTCCAAGCTCCAGCGCGGTCGCGGGGCTTATCCAGGCTGCGTTGTCCCAAGTGAGTTTGGTGATGGGATCGGGCAACTCCTGCAGCCAGCCATTATTAATATAGCGACCGTCATCAACTTTATAATCAGCAATGAGCACCAACTCGATTCCGTCCGATGCGGGCGGAGGAAGTTGCAAAGCGGCTCCCGAATTTATACTGCGAGCCGCGTCGGGCGCAGAGCTTTCCGGAAGGAATCCGTCGCGCAGGAATGCTGTCCATGCACTTTCAAAATCCGACGCCTGGGCAATCGAGCGGAAAGTCTCGCGAACGAGTTCCGCGCCATCAGGCCTGACCGGCTCGGCTGTGGGCTCTTCCGCCAACATCGCGAAAAGCTCATGCTCGGTGAGCCCGCCGAAGATGGGCAGAATCATGGGTTGCACGGGGACGTAGGTTGCCTCGGGCGTGAGGCCATCGCTCCAGCTCTCCAGATAATGCGCCATCGGCACGTGCCATTTACAATCGCGCGAGGTCTCGTCTTCGTAATAGCCGAGGCGGATGGAATGTGGCGCGCTTTTGAGCAGTTTCGGAAAATCCAAATCCGCCGGTGCATTGTAAGACGGGTTGCCGCCGCACACGACGACAGTTGTGCTCCCAGCTTTCAAGTCCTCGGCAAGCTCGGCGATGGAAATGTTCTGCTCCGCTTCGGCAGATTGAAACGTCACCGTTGTTCCCAGCGAACCCAATGCCGAATTGATACTGGCCGCAAGCAGATGCACTGCGGCAGGTTGCGTGGCTCCAGCCACCACCACTGCGCGGCTACCCGCTTTCTGCAAGTCACGCGCTGCTTCATTGGCCCATGACTCCAGCTCGGCATCCACGCTTTCAGGAGCGTTGCCGACACCGAGTTTGGACGCCAGCAACGAGGCAAAATTTGCAATCTCCGACGCTCGCAAACGCAACCTGTGATCCGCCATGCCCCCGGTGATCGTGTAGCGATGCTCGACCACATACAACCGGTTCATGGTGTCCGAAGGAGATTCCACACGTCGGCGGGAGCTGAATGCGCGGGTCTCTTCCACGGTGCCTTCCGGCCCAAGAAAATCCGCGCCGAGCGAGAGGATTACATCGGCATTCTCCAGGCGGAGACGTGCGCGGGAATCGGCTCCGAATGCGGCCTGGTGAGCTTCCATTCCAGCAGTATTGCCGCAGGGTTCATACACGCAGAATTGCGCCTGCGGGAAACGCTTTGCCAGTGCCTTGCGCAACCGCGCCCGGGTCGGTGAATTATTTTCCTCCAACACAAACGCGATGGACTCGGTGGGGAGTGTCGCGAGATAGGCTTGGAACTTCTCGAAATCGGCGGTGCTGCCATCCGGTGCCCGGAAACGCCGCGCCCGATCGGGATCGTATAGACTGAGCACGGATGCCTGCGCAAAGACATTTGTCGCGCCAGTGCTGCCAGGCAGCAGCGGGTTGCCTTCCACTTTCGTCGGGCGTCCGTCGTAGGTGGTCACCACCAGCGGGATGGAGCCTTTGCGGGTGGGCATCGACGATGCGTAGAAAAGTGCTTTGCCGGGAATCATCCATTCCACGGTCTTGCTAAAGGGCGTGATATACGCCTCCGGTCGGCGACAGCCCGCGAGACCGAACCCGGCGAGCGCGAGCGATGCGCCCATGAGTTGCAGGAAATTGCGCCGCGACACGCCATCCATCTCCATCTCCGCTGCGCCTGCGGGAAATTCGCGCTCCAGCCAGCCTCGAAATTCCGGAGTGTCCGCGCACTCTTCGAGGCTACGCCAGTATTTCCTGCCGGTCTCCGGCTTGGGTGGATGTGTAAAAACTCGTTTCATTTAGCGATGACACCCCGCGCAGTTGGTTGGCGGATCGACCTGCCATTGTTCCTTGAGCCGCAATCCGATCTCTTTCTGGCTTTCTCCTTCGCCCGGCTCCCAGTCCAGGTTGAACACATGCTCCGGCTCGCGCAGATGATTCTCCGGCGCCCGATGACAATCCAGACACCAGCCCATGCTGTGCGGCTGGTCGTGCCAGACCACTTCCATGCGGTTCACCGGTCCGTGACAGCTCGCACAGCTCACACCACGATTCACGTGCACGGCATGGTTGAAATAAACGTAATCCGGAGCTTTGTGAATCTTGATCCACGGAATGGGCTCGCCTGATTCCCAACTGTCCCGCACCGGCTGCAACACAGGGTTCTGCGCCTGCACCTGGCTATGGCAGGTCATGCACGTCTGCGTGGTGGGCACATTACTATGGCCTGCGACTTCCACATGGCTGTGGCAATAACGACAATCCAACCCGAGCTGATTCACGTGCAACTCGTGCGAATACGGCACGGGCTGCGTCGGCATGTAACCCACGCGTGTGTACTTCGGAGTGAAATAATACCACACGCCAGCTACTGCTACCGGTGCCGTCACGAGCAAGCATACCAGCACCTTGAGCGGCATGTAGTTGGACCAGCGTGGAAAGATATTCGCCATCGATTATTGGAAAAAGAGAGATTTTTGTAGCGGCTGCGGAAAATGTTGCAAGGCAAAGAATCGGCAAATTTTCATGTCACTGCTCATTTTTTATTACGCCGAGAAAAATGGTCTCCCGCGTGAGCATTAGCGACGATAATGAATGTGGCACCGTCCATCAGCGGGAGTAATTGCGCGGTGGTTGTTAGAAATTCATCGCGCAGCGCACTTGCTCAGAGTCAGACGCAATCATGGCTCCAGCTCAATCACGATCATCCGGGTGTCATCACGAGCGGGGATGCGAATCCATGGCCCGCCTTTCACTGGCCGACTCCGAGTCACAACCCGCTCAAGTTTTTCCTCATCCACAAGCACGAGTCGCGTGGTGGGCGTGATGTCGTCGCGACTCTGTGCATACACCAGCGGTTCCCGAACATAATACAGGAACGGCTCGAAGCCAGGTCTGAAGACGGTGAGCATCTCGCCGTGTGGCAGGGCGGCGTTGAGCATGGCGCCGACTGTGCGCAGTTCATCGTGCCGCTGCATGCGAGGCATGATCGCGTTCACATGAATCCATGTGGCGAAGACCATGCCGCAGATGCTGAGCATGACCACCCCGATCCAGCCCGTGAAGGTGTTACGCCTGGCGAGCACAACGCTTACGGCTGCCACCAGCGCGATCCCGATCGTGACGGACACCGCAGAGATGCCTGCGACAAAAGGCACCGCCGCACTACCGACCAGACACAGCACGAGCACGATGATCGCCGCCCGCCGCCATTCCTGTCGGAGCCAGCTCGGGACCACACCCGGAGAATGCGTGAGCACCATCGCCAATAGGATCGCCGGAGCCACGATGAGCGGCATGGTAAAACGCGAACTGCTGCCGGGCACGATAAGCACGGCGAAAAATGCAAACACCATGCCGCTGCGCATACCGTGAAACACCGCCGCCATGCGGGGCGGCATCTCTGCTCCTGCGCCCCGGTGCCACACGAGCGGCAGCAACACGAGCCATGGGAAAAAGTTCAGCACTCCTCGTGGGAAGTTGCGCAGCCATCCGCTCCAATCCATCTCTCCGCCGATCCTTCCGGTGAACTGCCGCAGCCAGACTCCGTCGCTGTCCAGCGCAGCCGTCATCCGCAGATAAGGCACCGCCCACAGCGCGAAGACGCCGAGCATGAGCACCAAGGCCAGGGCATGCGCTGGATGAACCATGCCGCGCCAGCCGGAGTTTGGGGTGCCACGTTTTGCTCCTGCCCACAACACGCCGACCACGATGCTATAGAAAAATACCAGATGCAGCGGGCCTTTGGTCAGCATGCCCAGCCCGAGGAACAGTCCCGCCAGCGGCCACACGATCCAGAGCGAAGCACCGCGCACCCAGGCGGTGAGCCACCATAGCACAGCCAGGCCGGTGAATACCATATAGAGTGCCTCGATCTCGGCAAGACGGCCTTTCTCCATCATGGAGATATTGCTGATTGCAAAAACTCCTGCGAGCAAACCGCCGAGCGGCCCCAGCCATTTGGAACAGAGCCATACCAGACACGCGGCGAATAAAAGCACGCCCAGAGCGGAAGGCAGACGCGCCATGCGCTCGTTGCGTCCGCCCAGGTCCTGCGAGACTGCGGTGACCCAGTTCATGAGTGGCGGTTTGCGCAGGTAGGGTTCGCCTGCGATGTGAGGCACGACCCAGTTGCCGTTCTTTAGCATTTCGATACCGGGCAAAACGCGGCGACCTTCTTCGCCCTGGAGTTCCAGCTTACCCAAGCCAGGCAGATACACGCCTGCCCAGAGAAGCAACACACAGAAAAAAGCGCGGGAAGGAGTAAGAATAAACATGAGCCCGAGGACCCTAGCATTGCGCCGCACTTATAAAAGCGCAATTCAACTCGATTCTCGCACGGTCTTTACCCGCCGCATGCGCACTTTCACTTTCATGTTTTGCCCGCCGCTGCCTTTGAACGTGCCGCGGATCGGGGCGGCTTCGCTAAAGTCCCGGCCATAAGTCATCGCGACATGCCGATGCCCGGTGAGTTGATTATTTGTAGGATCTATCCCCATCCACACCAGACCAGGCAGAAGCACCTCGATCCATGCATGCTTGGCCAATGAGCCCACCAGGCGTGCACCATTGGCAGGAGCATTGGTCTCGATGAAACCACAAACATACCGGCAGGGAATGCGCGCCGTCCGCAGAATGCTCAAAGCGATGTGCGCAAAATCCTGGCACACTCCGCGCCGATGTTTCCAGACTTCAGCAAGCGGAGTGGAATTAGTCGTGGAGCCCGATTTATATTCGAAGGTCTTGTAAATCTCGCTGCACAACTCCCGACAACATTCCCCCAGGGATTTCGAAGAGTGGAAAATACGGCGCGCCCATTCTGCTGCGTCGCGTCCACTCGTCACTATCGGTGTAAGTTGCAAATAGGGATAGATATCCACAACTTGATGCGCCATGATCTGGCGTGCTTCCTGTAGCGATACGGACTGGTTGTCCTCAGGCACTTGAGTCTGCAATGTTTCCACCAGCATGCGACTGTGAATCTCAAGGCGCTTATGCCGATAGGGCAGCGAGAAAAACTCCACATGATTTCCAAAGTGATCTTCATACGGAGACGTGCGCACCCCGGGCTGAATGATCAATTCGCGTTGCAATATATCCTGCGAAGGCAACCTGGGCGGGCACAAGCGCGCCTCCACATAGGCTTCCGCTGCGGGATGACTGTAGGTGTAGATGGTAGAATGCTGAATCTCAAATACCATGCAGCGTTACCCCTTCCGCGTAGGCGTCGTCCATAATGCTGGTCTGATGGCTAAGAAATCCATCGGAGAGCACATGGTGCAGACTTAACACGTCGTTCAGCAAATGCTCAAGCAGGATGGCCAATCGCTCACTGCGAGAAGCCACCTCGGTCTCAAGCCCAGCAAGCCATTTCTGCGATTCGGCGGACTGTTCCGGCGTGGGCTCTCCTTCAAAAAAGAAATGCCAATCGATGCGATCGATGCGGGCAAGAAGCTCCTGCAACGTCCGCAATGCAGTGGAATCCGCAGACGAAAGCGGGCCCAGCGACTCGCGGATAAGCGCAGCGCATCGGCGCAGACAGCGGAACACCGAACGCGGACTTTGCGGATTCTGCCACAGGATTTCCAAAACCTCCGCAGGCGCAGCTCGCATTTGATACACCCTGCGATACGCATCGCGCGAACCAAGCAGCCGCAGAAAGGCCGAAAGCTCGATCTCTTCGGACGTGGTGAACTCGGCTTGCTCTTTGCTCTGCGAAGCGAGCGAAGCCGTCATGGACACCACTGCATTTGCGGTGATGACTGCTCGCTCAAGCATCTGCCCGATCTCGCAGAATCGCCAGCCATCGTCGGCGAGCATGCTGTCGCGAGCGGTCGCGAAGAATTGCGGGACTAGATGCGTGACCAATTCCGACAGGCGCCGCGTATCGCGTTGAGCGGATGTCTCATCGATGGAAGAGATAAACCGCACGCGTTGGAATTTTGTCTTCAACATAAAAAGAACTGACCAGGCCTCAGGGCTGAGCGAGTCCTGCAGGCTGGCGGCATTAAGAAACGCTTTGCTCAACATCGACGCTGCGGACCCCGATTCCTCGGACGATAAGAGCAGACGGTATCGGTCGCTCCAATTGGCAATGGACATGCGGGAGCGCGAGCCAGTGCGCTCGAGCGGCGGCAGAAGCTTGTTCCAGATCGGGCGATACAGCCGACGTTCTGCGGAATTGAGTTCCTCGGTCTCAAGAGTCTCGATGACACCGATCATGTAGCACAGGTTCTGCGCCCGCTCGAGGTACCGTCCAAGCCAGTAAAATTCCTCCGCAACCCTGCTCGTGACACGGCGCACTGGAGGTGGAAGCTCCAGCCGATGCGGCGGCAATGTGTGCGGTGCCGGTTTGTCGGTGAGCACCCAGGTGTCCTTGCTGCCGCCACCCAGTTCGGATGCAGTCTGACGGCTCGCCATAGAAGCCGTGCGGGTGAGTGCTCCCGGAAATACGCGGAACTCTGCGTCTGTGCGCAGGGCAAATAGGATATGATCCTGCGCCCGCAAGGTGCGCTTGCCATTTTGAAAACAAATAGCATCGGCTCCCTCCGCTGAGGATTGTGCGACATAGCGGGTAGGGTCTTGAAACACGGTGCGTCGCACCGCCGCAAATTGTTCATCCGACAGCTCGGAGAGCGGCAACAGCGCCGGAGGTTTCTCTCCATACGCAGGGCGAATCATCCAATCCGCAGGGTGCTCAAACACATGATCGCACGCATCGAAATCTCCCAGCCAATGGGTCCGCAACGTCGGCAGGATGGGGGTTTCATTTAAATAATAAGAGATGATCTGATTGGAGTAAGCCAGCAGACTGCGGTCGTCTGCCACCTGGCTTCCAATGCTGTTGATGACAGCGATCGAGCCCTTGCGGATGCAATGGACCAGCCCGGGAATGCCGCGCCCGGGCACGCTACCAAGTGCCATGGAGTCCAGCCAGTGATCTGCGATACGGCTGTAAATGACGTCCACCCTTTCCAAGCCGCCCACGGTTTTTAAATAGACATAATCGTTGAGCACCAGCAGGTCGCCAGCCTCCACGAGTGGTATGCCCATGCGCCGCGCAAGAAGCGTGTGTTCAGAATATACAGCACTGGATGTGCCCGGCGTGAGCAGCACCACAAACGGATCGGACCTCGAACCCAGCTTGCGCAATTGCTCCAGGATTTCAAGTGGAGTGGAGTTCACCATTTGCAACGGCACGTCTTCAAACAAAGCGGAGTTCACGCGAGCTAGTGCACGCCTGTTCTGCAACATGTAGGACATCCCCGAGGCATGGCTGAAGTAGTGGTGTTTCACCAGGAAACGCCCCGATGAATCGCGCGTCACGCACAGCCCGCACAGGTGGAGGTAATTGCCCGCAGCAGGCCTGAGCCCAGCCGCAGCAGGTTGGTAGTGAGCGCTGCCAAGCACCGCAGTGTGGGGCACGATGCGGTCGTGAAGAATCTGTCTGGCACCGTAAATATCGTGAAGAAAAAGCTCAAATGCACACAGCCGTTGCTGGAACCCTCGCGTGATGTGATCCCACTCCATAATGTTGAAGATGTGTGGAAGCACATCGCAGACCCAAGGTTGAGCCTGCCAGTTTTTATCGTGGTTCACATCGAACGAAACGCCCATCTCGCGCAACGTGGCTTCCAGGCGGTCTTCCAAGCGGCGCAATGCACCGGGTGTCAAAGCTTCAATGCGCCGATAGACCGTTTCAAAATGAGGCCGCGGCA
>CBDUBV010000081.1:0-13249 GCA_965365475.1 uncultured Chthoniobacteraceae bacterium
CTACGCTGTGATGTGCACCCCCCGAGACTCGAACTCGGAACCAATTGATTAAGAGTCAACTGCTCTACCATTGAGCTAGGGATGCGTGTGATCCAATCCGAAAGAGCCCACACTATACGCCAACCTAAGATCAGGCGAACACAAAATGCGACAAAATTGGGCGCGATCTTTTGTTTTCACTTATGCGTGCCGGTTGTGCGGGCACATTCATGCGAAGGCTACCCTGATTCCAAACTGCCGGCGGCGGGACTCGAACCCGCACTCCACTTTCGCGGAAACGGATTTTAAGTCCGTTGCGTCTGCCATTTCGCCACGCCGGCTGACCGTGTGCACTTTCTCTCATCTCCAGCGCGGGGTAAATCCTGGAAATAAAAAAAATATGACATTTGCGGCCATGGCTTTCGGGAGGTTCGAGTTGCACTACGGGGTGTCCATCGTCTAGCATCCGTGTCGGCTGTTTATCATGGTCAAAATTCCCTCTGCTTTTCCAGCGTTGCTTCTCGGCCTTTTGCTTGGCGCAGCGGGTTCATATCTGTTTAGTGAAAGCTTGCTGCCGGAACAAGGTTCCATGGAAGAGAAAGCCGCACGGCTGGAGGTGAAGCTCAGATCCGCAGAGAACCGTATCGCAGCTTTGGAATCTGACCCATCCACGACCCGGCCCAAACGCACGCTGCAGGATGAAGTGCGCAGCATCGCAGAAGATATCCGTGCCGGGCGCAATGTAACACCGGACGACATCTTTCGGGCGAGCCAGCCTCTGCTCCGCGATTTAGCGCCCTTGTTCGAACGCATGCGATTGCGTGAGCAGCAAGCGCGCATGGATAGCGTGAGCGGGGAGATGGCGCGCAAATATTCTCTCACGCCTTCACAGCAGGAGGACTTGAGTCGGTGGTTTGAAAGCCGCGCGGAATCCACTGCGAAGGCTTGGAATGATCTGCTTACGCGCGATGGCACACGACTTATAGACCTTACACGGGCTGTCCACGAGATGCGCCCGGATGAAGGCCTGGATGCTTTCATGGCTGGTATGCTCACCGGCGATAAGCTCAAAAGATTTCAGGCAGACAGGCTCTCCGAGCGTGCTCATCGTGTGCAGCAGGAGGCCGATACCCGCACCGAGCGGCTTGATAAAATCGTCAGTCTTGACACGAGACAGCGCGACCAGGTGTTTGGGATCATGGCTCGATCCTCGCGAGATTATGATCCGGCGATGCGGATGGAAGGGGAGACTGGCACGATTCCAGGCACCTCGGCCACTGGGTGGCAGGGGGCTTTAAGTGTGCTGAGACCCGACCAAAGATCTGCTCTCGAAGCTGAGCGTGAACGTCGCCGGGTGGAAGCGGAAAAAGATTTGCAGGAACTTGGTCTCGCCCTGCCGGAAGGCTGGGATTTTCTTGATCCAGATGTGTTCTAGCTATTCCAAGCCCCCCGCGATCGATCTGCGCTCACTGCGTGTGGACTACGGGGATTTTGTGGCGGTAAACGACCTTACTCTTGGCGTGCCAGCGGGAGAAGTCTTCGGACTGGTGGGGCCCAACGGGGCGGGCAAGACAAGCACGTTCCGCGTGCTTGCAACGCTCATGGAGCCGACTTATGGCGAGGTGTATCTCGATGGCGTCGATGTGCTTGAGCATCCAGAGGCCGCACGCCGCATCCTGGGTTACATGCCCGATCTTGCCCCTGTGCCGTCCGATCTCAAAGTGTTTGAATTTCTTCTTTACTTCGCACACGCCTACCAGCTTGGCAACTCGGCCATGAGGCGGAATAAGGCTATTGAATGCCTTGAAAAAGTCGCGCTTGGGCAGGAAGCCGACAAATGGTGTCGCGCCTTATCGCGTGGCCAGACTCAACGTCTGGTGCTCGCCAAGACTCTGCTGCACGATCCGCGGGTGCTTATACTCGACGAGCCTGCGAGCGGACTGGATCCATTGGCGCGTCGAGATTTGCGCATGGCGTTGAGAAGCCTTGCTCAGAATGGAGCCACGGTTTTCGTGAGTTCACATATCCTCAGCGAGTTGGCGGAGATGTGTTCTTCTCTCTGCGTCATGAACCGCGGACAGCTTTTGGCTGCCGGCACGGTGGACCAGGTGCGCACGCAGCTTGGCCGCACCGAGCGCAAACTCACCGTGAAATTCATCGGCGATGCCGCGCCCGCCGCCCGCTGGCTGGAGGAGCAACCCGGCGTCCATGAACTTGCGCAGCACCTGAGCGAGGTTCATTGCGGTTTCCGTGGCGATGATTCATCGCAGGCAGACCTGTTTGCCGGTCTGGTTGCACGCGGGTTTCGTGTGCTCGCTTTCGAGGAGAAACGTAGTTCATTCGAAGACATTCTAGTCGAAGTGGCAGAGACAAATCGCGCGTCATGAAAGAATCTGTCGATGCCATTCAATTCTGGAGAAACCCGATTTTTCGCCGCTACTGCACGTCTCGAATGCGTCCCCGCGGATTGAGCGTTGCACTGCTGCTTACGGTGCTCGCTGCGGGGTTCATCGTGGCGTTGGTGCATTCCATTTCGGTGCGCACCGATATGGTGCCGGAGGATGCACTTCGTCCAGCCGTTATCGCTTTGCTTGTATTGCAGGGTTTGATTTTGTTTGTGCTGGGCACGGCGCAGGTGGCTGGCGGAATGACCGCGCTTCGAGACGAAGGTGTTATTGATTACGACAGGCTCATTCCGCTTCCTCCATTGATCAAAGTGATGGGATTTCTTTTTGGACTGCCTGTGCGGGAGTGGGCGATGTTTCTCGTCACGGTGCCTTTCAGTGCCTGGTGCCTTTGGCAGAGCGGTATTGTGTTCTCCACGTGGTGTCCTCTCTATGTGGTCCTGCTCAGTTCGGCGATCATGTATCACCTTACGGGTTTGGTGACTGGCACAGTGGTAAAAAACAGGCGATGGGCCTTTCTCATTTCTATTGGCGTGGTGTTTGCCCTCTACACGGTGATTCCGCAGGCGGCGAAGTTTGGCATGGTGTTTTTCAAGTATCTTACAATCACCCCGGTGTTTCAGGAAAGTCTGCCCGAGTTGCTTCCAGGCTCGGCGGGGGCATTGGCCAAAGTCCAGATGCGACTGGCTCCAATGGTGAAATTTTTTGATCTCGATTTCCCCGAATTTATTTACACGCTTTTCTCACAGGTCGGACTCATCTTCACATTCCTCATCATGCTGCATCGGAAATGGCGGCGCGAGGACGCGCATTTGCTTGGAAAAAATTGGGCCAGCGCATTTTTCCTTTGGATACAAATCCTTTTGCTTGGAAATGCTCTTCCACTGATTGAGTCAGGAGCACTTTTCCCCTCGCACGGTTTCAGCAGGTTCCGTGCGTTACGCGACATCCAGCCACCAGCGCAGGAAGCCGTAGTGCTGTCGGGTATCTTTGGAGTCGTCTCACTGCTTTTAATATGTGTGCTGGCCGTAATCGTCACGCCATCCAGGGAGAGCCAAATGCGGGGTTGGCGTCGTGCTCGCAAATACGGTCGGTCGCGACTTGAACTCTGCTCCGACGCGTCCACCGCTTTCTTTCATGTGTTTGCGATGAGCGTCGCTGGTGCCAGCGGTTGGTATATCTTTACGGCGCAGGTGGTGGAATCCAGATGGTTTCCTGGCCATGCGGTGCCGCTTTCCATTGGGGTTTTTTTTCTCGTTACGCTATTGGCAGCCGCGCTTTCTTTTCAAGCCATACTCGAATGGCGCGGTGGCCGTGCCATGGGCTTGATCGTAATATTCATTGGGGCGGTGCCAATCATGCTGGGAGCAGTCACTGGCATCCTCAGTAATCGGCTGGTTCCTGCTGCAACTTGGCTCACAGCGATCTCACCTGTGAGCCTGCCAGGGTATGCATCGGCGACGCTGTTGACTCTTTCGGAGATTCCATTGGAAGCTTCCCGTGCATTACCGCGCGCGTTTTACTTTTTTTTGATCGTGCTAAGCATCACGGCAATGTGGGCGGCGTGGAGACTTTACCATTCTCGACGCGGCATTGCCCTTTCCGCGCAGTAACGCCCCCTCCGGGTAATGCTCAAGTCCGTGTATGGCCTTTGCCGCGCACCTGGTATTTATACGTGGTCAGTTCCTCCAATCCCATGGGTCCGCGGGCGTGTAGTTTGTCCGTGCTGATTCCGATCTCGGCGCCGAAACCGAATTGGCCTCCATCGGTAAAGCGGGTCGATGCATTCCAATACACTGCTGCGGAATCCACTTGTTGCAGAAATGTCTCTGCGGCTGCCTCATCGCTTGTGATAATGCTGTCGCTATGGTGCGAACCAAACGTTTCGATATGGGCTATGGCGTCATCCATGTCGGAGACGACACGGATGCTCAGTATGAGTGCAAGATATTCAGTGGTCCAATCCTCGTGCGTGGCAGGGACTATGCGTTCGCCCAACACCAGTCGTGTGCGTTCATCGCCACGTAGCTCGACGCCAGCCTGCCACAATGCTTCGGCTACAGCAGGTAGAAATCGTCCCGCGATCTTTTCATGCACGAGCAGGGTCTCCGCTGCATTGCAGGTGCCAGGCCGCTGGCATTTGGAATTGACCGTCACTTCCACTGCCATTGCGAGATCGGCTGAGGCATCGACATATACATGGCAAATGCCATGATAATGTTTGATGACTGGCATGCGGGCGTGTGTGACTACGGCCTCGATAAGTGCATGTCCGCCTCGGGGCACGATGACATCGATATATCGATCCATCTGCGCCATGAGTCGCACGGCGTCGCGATCCGTGGATTGGACTAATTGGATGCTCGCGGAGGGTAATCCCGAAGCTTCACCTGCGTGCTGCAGGATGCCAGCCAATGCCTTATTTGTATGTATCGCTTCCGATCCGCCGCGGAGGATCACAGCATTACCCGTCTTCAGGCATAAAACCGCCGCGTCGGCTGTGACATTGGGTCGGGATTCGTAAATGATACCGACGACTCCGATGGGGACACGTATTTTGCGGATATGAAGGCCGTGCGATGTGGTCCAGTCGCGGATGGCTTGCCCCACGGGGTCTTCGAGTGCCGCGACCGCTCGGATATCGTGTGCGATGGCGGAAAGACGCTGACTATCCAGCTTCAAACGGTCGAGCATGCTTGGGCTGAGTCCGGCCCCGTTCTCAACATCAAGTTCATTTGCAGCGAGTATTTCTTCCGCATGTTTTTCCACGGCGTCGGCCATGGCCAGCAGCGCACGGTTTTTCTCCTGGGCATGCATCGGCATGAGCTTCCGCGAGGCTGCGCGTGCAAGCGTGCCCATTTCAGTAAGGTGCGTGTCGAGATTCATCGCAGCCAAGTGAAGCCATGTTGAAGCCGACACATCAAGCTTGCAGTGCGCCGGTGCAGGGCAAAAAAAAGCCGGGCATCGAATAAATCGACGCCCGGCAGTGTTCCCCCCTCTACGAGATTAATATCCAGCGCGCACCGTGGTGGTGGAGGTGCTGGCCGGAGTCATGGTGGCGGAGGTGGTCGTGCGGCTGCTGTGCACAGCTGCACGGTCTGTGCCCTCGTGTTCTTCTTCATAAGAAACGCAGTTGGCTAGTGCCACGGTGGCTGCGGCAAGGATGAATGAACGGATGATTATGCGGTAGTTTTTCATATTGGTTAAGTTTCAAAAGCAATTCGCCGCAACCCATCTGTCCGGCTGTAAACTTTTTTTCAAAAACTAATTTTTTTTGGGTGAGCTTTTCTTGCGGGGCGAGCTTGTTGTATCGTTTCGATCGGTGAGATACTTTCGCTTTATGCAATATGATACTCACATAGTGGTCCTTTCGGGTGCTGGGATGAGTGCCGAGAGCGGGTTAAAAACTTTCCGGGACAATGACGGGCTATGGGATAACCATCGGGTGGAAGACGTGGCCACGCCCGAGGCATGGCAGCGGGATCGGGCTATGGTGTTGCGATTCTATAATGAACGTCGCCGGGCCATGCGAGATTCTGTGCCAAATGCTGGCCACGTGTTGATCGCGCAATGGGAAAAGGATTTTCGAGTCACTGTCATCACGCAGAATGTGGATGACCTTCATGAGCGCGCGGGTTCCACGCGGGTGGTGCATTTGCATGGCGAACTCAGCAAAGCAAGGTCCACGCGCGATGCTGCACTTGTATATCCCGTGGTGGGATGGGAAATGCGTGAGGATGACCGGTGCGAACTGGGCTCGCCATTGCGTCCGCATATTGTGTGGTTCGGTGAACCGGTTCCCCTGATGGACGAAGCGGAGTCGCTCGTGAGTAAAGCGGATGTGCTGGTGGTGGTGGGAACTTCTTTGCAAGTGTATCCCGCTGCGCTCCTGGCATGGCGGGCACCGACCACGGCACTAAAGATTCTGGTGGACCCGCGTCCAGCTCCGTGTGCTGAGGATTTTGTCGTGATCTCGTGCGGTGCATGTGAAGGCCTCGCGCAGGCTGACTACGTGATTCGACAGGCACTGCAAGGTGAGACGAAGTGAGCTGAAAATTTGTGTTCGGTCGCCCATTGTTTTCACCACGAGAGCGGCGCACTATTTTAAAGAACTTCGTCCCACTGCGCAGTCACCGGCACGCTCTTACGGTGTTGAGACGCGGGGCGGTGAGGTGGGTGACGTTTAAAGAAAATCCGGAACCGCTGGCGAATGGGGTCACTTTCCCGGTCACTTCCACCACGGGATGCCGCACGGTCTCCACGCCGAATCGGGCGTAAGCGTGCGCGAAAAGTTCACATTCCAATATGCCGCTGGGATCGCAGAGAGAGATGAATTTCATGGAGCGTCCATCGCTTTGTCTGTGGCTGCGGTCTTCAACGATGAGCCCAGCTATGGTGATTTCCTGGTTCGCGTAGCGCGGCACATGGTTGATCGGGCAATAGGTCTCCCACGCGATGTCGGGGAAAAGTTCCAGCGGATGCCCTTGCACGGGGAATCCCAACAGTTCCTGCTCGTCGCGCAATCGCTCAAGTCGCGTGGGTTCTTTCAAAGGAATTTCCGGCAGCACGGTGGCGGCACATGCTTCAAAAAGCAGACCTTGCCCGTGATGCTGTGGCCATTGAGCAAGCTCGCGGAACTGCCAGAATTGATGCGTGCGCGGGTGGCCGAAACCATCGAATGCACCGGTGCGGATGAGTGCGCTCATCTCATCGGTGGTGGGGTGGCAGCGCAGATAAAAGTCGCGCAGTGAGCCGAACGGTTTGTGCTTTTCCCACTGCGCGAGGGTGCGCTGGGACATGCCTCTGACCTGCGCGAGCGGCACGCGGATGGCACCGGACTCGGGCTGGAAGATGGCGGTGGAATGGTTGATGTCGGGTGGCAGGAAGCCGATGCCGAGTCGGCGGCATTCGATGGAATAGACCAGCCGGTTGTAAAAGCCTTTGCCGTGGGTGAGCACGCACGCGAGGAATTCGAGTGGATGGTAGCATTTTAGCCAGGCGGCTTCGTAAGCTTCCAGACCGTAGGCGGTGGAGTGTGCACGGCAAAAGGCATACCCCTGAAAGCCGGTGATGAGCGTCCAGACGGCGCGGATTTCCTCCGGGGTGCGGCCCCGGGTTTTCGCATGGGCGACAAATTCTTTGCCGAGAGCAATGATTTTATCCTGATCGCATTTCACCAGTGCACGCCGGAGGATGTCGGAGCGACCTGCGGGCATGTCGCAGAATGCTTCACAGATTTGCAGGATGTGTTCTTCGTAAGCGATCAGGCCGTAAGTGGAAGCCAGCACGGATGCGAGGCTGGGATGGGTGAAGTCCACGGGATCCAGCCCTTGGGCGCGTCGGGCGAATTGTTCTTTTTTAAGACTGTTGGCGGCGCCGGGCCGGATCACGGAAACGATGGCGATGAGGTCGTCGATATTATCCGCTCCGACCATGCGCGAGAGGCTGAGCATGGCGGGGCTCTCGATGTGGTGAACCCCACGGGAACCGCCAGAGGCGATCATCCTCCAGACGCGTGTGTCGTCCCAAGGGGCGAGGCGGGTGAGGTCCACAGGGGTGCTGGTGGCTTCGAGCAGTCTGCGAGTGTCGCGGATGACGGCGAGGCCGCCTTGCGCGAGGATGTCCATCTTTACCAGGCCGAGAGCTTCCACGGCGTCCATGTCGAAATGGGTGGTGGGATAGCCTTTGTGCGCGGTGAAGAGCGGGGTGAGCGTGGCGATGGGTTCGCGCGAGAGCACCATGCCGCAGGGGTGCATCTTTGCATTGCGCGGCATGCCATGGAGTCGCGCGGCAAGCTGCAACGCGGTGCGGTAAGGGTCTTCCTCCCAAGTGCCATCGCGGCATTCCTGGGTGTTGCGGACGGCATTTTCCAATTGATCGGGGCGGACGTGCCAGGGCATGTGCGCGGTCATGCGCCGGATTTGATATTCCGACACGCCCATGACTTTGGCGATGTCGGCAAAAGCACTGCGGCCCTGGAACGTGCTGAAACCGCCCACGATGGCTGCGTGGTCGCCATATTTTTGAAAAAGCAAATCCAGCACGTCGTCTTTGCGGTCGTGCGCAAAATCCAGATCGATATCGGGCAGCTTGTTCAATGCCATGCGGTCGCGGTTGAGGAAACGCCGAAAATAAAGCTGGAAACGGATGGGACAGACATCCGAGATGCCGAGGCAGAAACACACGAGGCTGTCGGCTGCACTGCCGCGGGTGATCCATTCGATGCCCCGCGGATGGCAATCGTTCCAGAGCATATCCCAGGTGAGCAGGAAATACTCTTCGTAGCCGACTTCGCGGATGATGGTGAGTTCCTCATCGATCTGCGAGAGCACCTGCCGCGAGGGGTGGTTGCCGTAGCGTCGCCGTGCGCCTTCGAGGGTGAGACGACGGAGAAAGACGTGGGGACTCGTGCCATCGGGAGGATGGAATGCGGGAAATTGCAAGCCGCCCGTGGCAAGTGTGAAATCGCACGCATCGGCGATGGCGAGGCTGTCTGTGGGTGAGGGCGGCAGGGTGTCGGGGTAATGAAAAGCCGCTCGGGATTTCTCCGGCGCACGTCTGTCCAACAAGGTGAGGGTGCGAATGGAGGACAGGATGCGGAACATGCTGCGGTCCTGTTTTTTCGCGTAGCGGATGGCAGGCTGATGATCGACGGGCCGCAGGATGAGCCCCTGGCTGTGATCGTGCAGGCGGTGCTCGGTGATGTGCGGCAGCGAGAGCAACGCGCAGAGATTCTGCCAGCCCGTGCGGTTCTGCACATAGGCACTCAGCGCACGCCCGGCCACGGTGAGTTCCGCGCCGAGGATGGGACGGATGCCGCATTCCTTTGCGGCCTGGATAAACTCCACCGCGCCGTGCAGATTCGGATCGGTGATGGCTACGGCCTTGTGACCATGCCGCGCGGCAAGGTGGACGATGTCTCGCGGAGTGAGCAGACTATTGAGAAAGGAATAACCGCTTTTGCAGTTGAGCGGAATCCATTCGGTTCGAGCGGGTGCAGCTTGCGAAGGCTGTGCTGGCTTTGCGGGTGGCACCCGGCGGCGCGGCGCGGGTCGGTAGGATACGGCTTTCGTCGCCCGGGTGGTTTCCGGTGAAGACAGGACAGCTTGTTCCTGCAAATAAAGATCGTGCCCGCGCATGCAAGCTTGCAGCCCGTGGCGTGCGCGGATGGCATCCACCACATGCGAAAGGCGGCGGCGTTGGATGGGGTCCGGCCCGGCATCCAGCAGATCGAGCCCGCTCTGGAACACCGCGTCGTAAAGATTCGACAATCGCACGGAGACCAGGCGCAACGAGACGCGGCGTTCCCAGGCTTTGTGCATGAGCCGCGCGAGCACGGGATGGATGTCGCTCTCGAGATCGGTGGGTTCATTCAGACTTTCCGAGCGGCGGCATTCATCGAAATCGTTGTAGCGCAGGCGGACTTCGATGGTGCGGATGGTCTTGCTATCGGCTCGGGCTTTGGCAAGAAGCCGGTCGGCCATGGTGCGCAACTTGGCCAGCGCCCAGTATTCATCGGTCACATCGGCATCGAAGGTCTCCTGCTCGGAATAGGATTTTGCAGCGGGCGGATCGGGGACAACCGGGCGCTCATCGATGCCGCGAGCATAAGTCCATAGCATGTGCGCCTGGCTGCCTGCAAATAACGCGAGCTGATCCGGCGCGGTGCGTGCGATCTGCCCGATCTGTGCCAGGCCTGCCTGATCCAGCACGCGGCTGAGCTGCGGGCCCACACCGGGCAGCCATTTGTTGGGCAATGGATGAAGAAATGCCTGCTCGTGACCGGGCGGAATCTCCTGGAACGCGGATGGTTTCTTCAGCTTCGAAGCGATGGCTGCGACGAGCTTGTTGGCTGCCACGCCTTCGGACACGGGGAGCTTGAGCGTCTGCGCGATGGCTCGGCGGATCACCCCAGCCACCTCCAGCGCGGGCTGCCGCCGATTGCTGCGCAGATCGAAATAACCTTCGTCGATGGACGCCACCTCGACCACGGGAGTGTGGTCGTAGGCGTAGGAAAACATCAGTCGGCTGAACCTTTCGTATTTATCAAAATCGCCCGGAAGAAGGATAAGATGCGGGCAGATTTTTTTCGCCCGGGCTGTCGGCATCGTCGTGTGGATGCCGAGTTTGCGCGCTTCATAGCTTGCCGACGCGACAACTCCGCGTTTCGTTCCGCCCACTGCCACAGGTCGTCCCCGGAGCCGGGGGTCGGAGGCTTGTTCAACGCTCGCATAGAAAGCGTCCGCATCGAGGTGGATAATCATGGCTTCTCATGAGCGTGAGCGGTTGATCCGGATGAGAGCCCGAAACACGCCCTGGATGACCAGTTCGCGCGCGGGAATGAGGTCCGGATAAGCCGGATTCTCAGCCCGCAGAAAGGGTTTGTTTTTTTGCAGTAAAAAACGCTTTAACGTGACATCGCCGTCGATGAGTGCGGCTACGATGTCGCGGTGGCGCGGCTCAGCGAGTTCCATGATGACCACATCGCGGTCGAGGATGCCCGCGCCGATCATGGAGTCGCCACGCACTTCGAGAGCGAAAGTGCGGGCATTGCGTGGCAGCTCGATCGTGGCGGGATCGACCGTGACACAGCGGTCGGCCTGGGGCTCGGCGGTGTCGGGCAGGCCGGCGGGGATCGTGCCATACAGCGGGATGTGAAGCAGCGGCGGACGCGGGGCGGTGGAGAGCTGGATGTTGCGGGCGCGACCGGGCTCGCGGTGGATGGCGCCTTTTTTCTCCAGGAGCCGGAGATGATCCGAGACCGTGGTGGGCGAGGTGAAATTAAAATGCGCCATGATCTCGCGCAGGGACGGGGTGGAGCTATGCTGCTCCTGATGTTCCTGGAGGAAGGCAAGAATCTCGGATTGACGCTGCGTAAGCTGCATACCGTTCATATGAACGGTGTCGAGGCGAGGGGCAAGTTTTTTATTTTAAAAAAGTGCAGCCCCCGTGTTGTGGCTCATGTCCTGGCCCAGGTGTCTTTCAAGGGCACGGTGCGATTGAAGACAAGGTGTTCTGGGCGCGAGTCTGGATCGAGGCAGAAATAGCCCAGACGCTCAAATTGGAAGCGTTCGTCCGCCGCGATTTGTGCCAGTGAGGGCTCCACACGAGCCTCGAGTGCGAGGAGTGAGTCCGGATTGAGATGCTGTTTGAAATCCCCTTCGGCATCGGGCTCTGCCGTGGTGAACAGCCGGTCCACCAGGCGCACTTCCGCCGCCACGGATTCTGTCGCGGAGACCCAATGAATAGTGCCTTTGACTTTACGATTGCTGTTGGGGCTGCCACTCCAGCTCTCTAGATCGGCGGTGCAATGCAGCGCGGCGATGCGCCCGTCGGCGTCGCGGATCACTTCATCGCAACGGATAATGCAGCCGTATTTGAGCCGCACTTCTCCACCGGGGCGGAGTCGGAAGAATTTCGGTGGCGGTGTCTCCATGAAATCTTCCTCCTCTATAAAAAGCTCGCGGGTAAAAAGCAGTTCACGCGAACCGGCGTCCGGGTCGGAAGGATGGTTCGCAGCGAGGACCGTGCGTGGTTCGTTTAAATTGGTGATGACGATGCGCAATGGACGCAACACGGCAAAGCGTCTCGCTGCGGTGTGGTTGAACTCGTCGCGGATGGCGTGTTCCAGCACAGCCACATCCGTGATGCCGTTGTATTTGGTGACGCCCACTCCGGCTGCAAATGTGCGCAACACCGAAGCGGTGACTCCGCGGCGCCGCAGTCCGCTGATCGTGGGCATGCGTGGGTCGTCCCAGCCGGTGACCAGTCTCTCATTTACGAGCTGCAGCAGCTTGCGTTTGCTCATGACTGTGTAGCTCAGGTTGAGCCGGGCGAACTCGGTCTGGCGAGGCAAGGGCGGAGGCAGCTCCAGAGCTTGCAGTATCCAATCGTAGAGCGGGCGGTGCACTTCGAACTCGAGCGTGCACAAGGAGTGGGTGACACCCTCGATGTAGTCGCTCAGACAATGCGCGAAATCATACAGCGGATAAATGCACCACGTGTCGCCTTGTTGATGATGGGCGGTGTGGCGGATGCGGTAGAGCACGGGGTCGCGCAGCCATACATTGGGTGAACTCATGTCGATGCGGGCGCGGAGGGTGCGGCTGCCATCGGAAAATTCTCCGGCGCGCATTCGGGAGAAAAGGTCGAGATTCTCCTGCACGCTGCGATTGCGGAAAGGGCTTTCTTTGCCGCTTGCATCGGGCGCACCGCGGAAGGTGTCGATCTCAGCAGCGGTGAGATCGCACACATACGCTTTACCTTTTTCTATGAGCTGCACTGCGAAGTCGTGAAGACGGGAGAAATAATCGGATGCAAAATAGGGTCCGCCATCGGGCTTCATGCCCATGCAATGGTCGGCCCAACCGCGAGTGAGCCAGCGGACATCTTCGAGGATGGAATCAACATATTCGGTGTCCTCTTTGACCGGATTGGTGTCGTCCATGCGCAGATTGCACGTGCCATGGAACTCGCGCGCGATGCCGAAATTCAGACAGATGGATTTGGCGTGGCCGATGTGGAGGTAACCATTGGGCTCGGGAGGAAAGCGGGTGGTGATCGAGGTGCCCTGGGCACGGTCCTGTGCAACTTTCTCGCGTATGAAATCTGTGGGAGCTTCTGCGGCAGGATCGGCGGGATGAGACATAATCTGGGCGGACACCGTAGCAGAGCACTCGCGAGGTTCAACTCTGGAAATGGCGTTTTCGGTGGCAAATGCTTCCGTAAAATAAGCCGAATCCAAGAGCCTTGAGCACCCTCACACACTGTTCTCGGAATCCTCCTGCCTACCATACAATCACCCCGCCAGACCGGAACACATTGCCCTGTCGGAATGTGTATTTCGGATGAGAGGCGGGGGCGGG
>CBDUBV010000082.1:0-12988 GCA_965365475.1 uncultured Chthoniobacteraceae bacterium
CGCCAGCACAGGCTCACCCGCCGCCAGCGCATCCTCCAGACGCCGCAGCAGCACCACTCCCGTCCCATGCCCAAACACCGTTCCGCATGCCCCAGCATCGAAAGTCCGTGTGTGCCCGTCCGCGCTCGCCATGCCACCTTCTTCCACCACATAGCCGCGCTTTTGCGGAAATGTGATCGACACCCCGCCCGCCAGCGCCGCGTCGCATTGATATGTGAGCAGGCTCTGCACCGCCTCGTTCACCGCCACCAGAGAAGTCGAACACGCCGATTGCACTGCCACACTCGGGCCGCGCAGATTCAACTTGTAGGAAACACGCGTCGGCAGAAAATCCTTATCATTACCAAGAATCGTATGGTAATCCGCGAGCTGATACGCCGCAGCCAGCTCCCGCCCTCGCGTCCTATTCCCGATGATCTGCGCCAGCAGATACGTGTTCATGCTCAGGCCTGCAAACACTCCGATCAACCCCGGGAAACGCTCAGGATCGCACCCCGCACATTCCAAAGCATGCCAGCACTCTTCGAGAAAGACTCGGTGCTGCGGGTCCATCCGCGCAGCTTCTTCGGGGAGGATATTAAAAAAAGCCGCGTCGAACCGATCAGCACCATCCAATACACCACGCGCCGCCATGGTTTGCAGTCCCTCGGACACATCTGCCGCATACTCCATTTCATCAGGACCAAACCTCGAAACTGATTCCACTCCATCCAATAGATTCCGCCAAAATTGAGGCAGGTTTTCAGCACCGGGAAAGCGTCCGGACATGCCAGTGATCGCGATGGAGCCGGGCGGGAATGTGGTCGGTTCGGGCATGGTAGGGTGTCGATACGTCAGCTCCCGGCCATATGAACATAAGTGCCCGGATCGAGCAAACTAAAGCAGCTTCAATGCCGAGCGAAAAAAAGCTCTCAGTCCACGCGCTGCCAGGTCGTTTCAACCCTCCGACTGCATCCGGTCCGGAATCGTGCGGACGTGCAGATCCCGTTGAGGGAACGGAATTTCTATCCCCGCCTCGCGCAGCCCTGACTCAATGGCGAAGTTCAAATCGCTCCGGAAGCGCCGTGGCCGGTAGCTCATCTCTCCCGTCCACACCGCAAGCTCGAAGTCCAACGAACTCTCACCAAAGCCCTCGAAAAATACCGTCGGCTCAGGATCGCTGAGCGCATGCGGGTGCGCCCGTGCCACGCCCAGGAGCACTTCCTTTACCCGACCCACATCACTGCCATAAGCCACACCGATCGGCACCCGAATCCGCACCTTCGGGTCGGTGTGCGTCCAGTTGGTCACGGGTTCGTCCACGAACTTCGTGTTCGGAATAATGATCGAGATATTGTCGTTGGTCACCACGGTCGTGCTGCGCGCACGAATTTGCCGCACCTGGCCTGTCACGCCCGCCACTTCCACCCGGTCCCCGATCTCCACCGGACGTTCCAACAGCAGGATCACGCCGCTGATGAAGTTGCCCGCCAAATTCTGCAATCCGAAACCGATTCCCACACCGATTGCGCCCGCCAACACTGCCAGAGTGGAGAGATCGATCCCGGCATTCTGTATCGCCAGCGCAGCTCCCAGTATAAGCACACTGTAGCCAATGATTTGAGAGATCGAGAATTGCAGCGACCGATTCAGCCCACTGCGACTTAGGTAGCGGCGAAAAATGAACCGCTTGAGGAAAGCCGACACCCAAAATACCAGCGTCAACACCACCAGCAGGCGCAGCACCACCAAAATACTCAGTCCGATCCCCGGAATCTCGATGTCCCACGACACAGGCAGGCCTGCGAGATGCAGTCCCACCATGATTCCCGCAATCGTCACCAGAAATCCGAGGATCGTCCCCACAGTCGCCGAGAACCCCGAATCCACTCCCGTGCGGGTCAGAAAACGCCGGAAACGATTGCTCATGAACACAGCCGACAAAAGCAGGCCGACCAGAGCGCACAGGACTCCCACGGATATACTCGCGGGAGTCAGAGTCTGACCAAATACAGACCACTCCGATTGAAAAAACCATTCAGCGATACCTTCCATGCTACCTTGGAATCGCATACCAGCTCGAAACAAGGCCTATCGAAACCGCGATTCTAGTTTTTATTAAAACTGCAATATTTTCTCAATTTTGACCATGCATCGAATTTGAGAAAAATATTTTCATTTTTGATGATGGTTTTTTCTCATGACTTGTAAATCACTCTACTAGAGCAACTAGCATGTTAAAATGTGCAATCTTTATTTAATGTCTGACTAAACTTTTTCTTATATAAGAGCCGGTCCTAAAGCTCCAACAGGTAGTCTGGTATTGTAATTGCTATAATTATTCTCGTTATGAGAACAATTACTGCACTTCAAAACCTAATCATCTCCGGTGTTGCGACACTGGTTTTCCAATCCTCAGCGGTTGCATACATCGATCTCGGTTCCAGCACCAAGTCCACTCCTTACGACCGCTACATGAGCCCTGTCAAACGGGTCATCAATTCTATTGACGCCGCCGGCACGCCCATGCGGGAAGTAAATTCTCTCATGCGCACCGCACGAGGTTTCCGTTACTCGTTCGACACTGCCTATGTGGCTCGCACTCCCCAGGAGACCGCTCGCCGTCGCGCCGGAGATTGCAAGGACAAAAGTCTATGGCTGGCCGACGCCATGGGCGACCGCAATGTGCGGTTTGTTATTGGCAAGCTCTCCAGTCGCAGCCGCATCAACCACGCCTGGCTCTACTGGGAACACAATGGCGAATGGTTCGTGCTCGACCCCACGCATCACTCCCGGCCTATCGCGGTGTCCTCGCTTGCGAGCCATCAGTATGTGCCCTTCTACTCCTATGCTAAAAACGCAACCTTCCAGCACAGCACGGTGATGCCGATGTTCGCCGCTGTCGCTTCTAAAAAGCAGAAAGTTGCGAAAGTCGTCCGCGTTGCTCCTGAGCGCGAAGCCGCACCGGTGCGCACGGCCAGTCGCAAGATGCTGCGTGTGAAGAAAGCTCCAATCGCGGAAGCACCCACCGTGAAAGCCAACACACGGGTTGCCAAACAGAAAGATTTCGCCGCCCGCCTTCGCGCCATGGACGGCGGCAGAATCTGAGGTTCTTTTTCACATCCTCGCTGCTCTCTCATAACAACAGGATGCGGCCCCGGCTCCCACGAGCCGGGGCTTTTTTTGCATCTCACGCGTTGCGAAGACACGTAGATGCGGCATGGGAATCCATGTTCTTGAGCGCACCCAACAGGTGGCTGCCAGCCAGCAACGATGCTGGGATTTTTTCAGTAATCCTGGAAATCTGCGCCAAATCACACCGCCCCACCTGGATTTTCGCGTGCTCTCGGAGCTGCCCGAGACGGTGTATTCCGGCATGTTCATCCGCTACAAAGTGCGTCCGCTTCTTGGAATCGCCCTGACATGGCTCACGGAGATTACTCACGTGGATGCGCCACATTACTTCGTGGATGAACAACGCCTGGGGCCGTACCGACTCTGGCACCACGAACATTTTTTCAAATCCATAGATAGCGACACGACAGAAATCATCGACCGCGTGCACTATATATTGCCGCTGCATCTTGCGGGCGATCTCGTGCATCGGCTTTTCGTGCGGCGGGAGGTGGAACGGATTTTTGACTACCGTAGCAAGCAACTGGAGCGCATATTTGAAACCAAAGTTTAATCTCTCAATTCATAGAGCCGCAATTCGGGCTGGTGCGTGCCGACCTTCCCTCCCGGGAAATGCCAGATTAAAAGAGCTTCCGCATCGAGTGATTCGAAAAAGGCCTTGCGCCTGTTAAATTCTTCCTCCCTGCCGGACTTTGCTTTGGCATTTTTCTGATAGTATCTGCTGCGGTCGTCGCTGGCGACCACCACATGCGTGAACCCGCGTTCGCGCAGACTTGCTGCGCTTATGGAGAAGTCTGCAATGTTTTTGGGGGTATGAACTGTCACTGTCTCAGGCAACCGGCGGGCCCAACCGTCGGCATATTGGCCCGATATATCAGGCAAACCGATTTTTTTGCCTTGCACCACTTTAGCCTCTTCACGTTCGCTGAGGAGAGAGAACAAATGTCTTCGCGGGTCTTTTTGAAAGGCCACCACATACCGCAGCGATTGAGACATGCTCAAGCCTGTCGCGAGGAGGATGCACGCGATGACTGCTCTGTGCGCGCCCACCCGAAGAAAGCTCCACCGAGCGATCTCAGCAATCCCGATGGCGGATGCTGCTGCAATTCCAAGCGAAGCCGGAAAAAAGTATCGCCCGGAATCTTTTGCGGAAAACGCGAGGAGAGTCGCCAGCAACAGGGGAGATACCACCAGGAAAATTTCCGCCGGACTGCGTTGGCGTGTGCGCACGACGGCTGCGAGGCCTGCGAGCGCAAACGGCAGCAGAAACCAACTCCTGCGCCAGAGACGGAAGTAAAACCCGCCATGAGGAATGGATTTTTCCACCTCCGATTGCCCTCCTACGACTAGGGAAACTTCCCGGCTGAAAGAATTTTGAAATGTGCCCAGCTCACTCAGCAGGCGGTAGTTGATCGCAGACCACACCAGGCACAGAGCCAGCAAGAAAGCACCCAGCCGCAGCAGGACACCCTCCTTGCGCAGTCCAGGCAGCAGGCACCATGCAATGCCGGGCAGTATGAGAACAGCGCCGACATATTTGCCCGATGCAGCCAATGCGCACGCGACACCAAGCAATCCGGCGCGACGCCAGGTGGGGTGTCGTTCGTAAGCCATCAAGGCTGTAAAAAATGCCGCTGCTCCAAAAAGCAGGGAAGGGTCTTCCTTAAAATACCGCGCATACTCCTGCACATCGGGTTGCCACAGCAGCAGCCATCCCGCGGAAAGTCCCACCCATCCTCCCCGGTGCATCCCCACTGCCAGACATAGCAAGACCGTGGCAAGGCCGACAAACAGAGCGGAAGTAAGCCGCCCGGCCTCGGCCACAAACTGTGTGGTGCGCTCTCCACCCCATGCATGCCACACCGCGCGGGCGGTCTCGAGCATGAGCAGCGGGTGATTAAAGTTGCGCGTGTCCTCAAGAAGCTGACGCGCCTTGCCCGGCTCATCCGCATGGTAAAAATAGGGAAAATCTGTCCACTGCGTGCAGAACCACGTGGCAAACAAACCGAGCAACAAATAAGCGATGAGATGTCTGGTAAGAAGCATGGAATCAATGAGGGCAAATTTTCTCCCGATACATTTCCTCCTCCTGTCGCCACTCTTCATACGCCGCCGAGTAGTGGGGATTGGTCGCCAACAGAGTGGCATGGTCGGAGTCTGCTTCCAGACGGCCTTGATGGAAGAACAGAATGCGCTTCACGCGACGCAGCAACGCGATCCGGTGGGTGACAAGCAGCGTGGTGCGCCCATTACTCAAGCTTAAAATGGCGGAGTGGATCGCGTCCTCACTTCCTGGTTCCACAGAGGATGTAGGTTCGTCCAGCAGAAGGATGGGAGCTTTGGCCAGGAACAGGCGAGCCACACTCAACCGCTGCTTTTGACCGCCGGAAAGCTTCACCCCGCGCTCTCCGACAATCGTGTCATACCCCTGCGGCAAAGCGCGAATGAAAGCATCCGCATCGGCCTCGACTGCGGCGGCTGCAAGCTCCGCATCGGTCGCGTCGGCGGCGGCATAGAGAAGATTCTCGCGGATGGTAGCATTAAATAGATACGTGTCCTGCTGGACAAAACCGATACTGCGCCGGAGCTGATCCAGCGGCCACTCTCGCACATCGATTCCACCAAGCCGAACAACGCCACGCGTCGCATCGTAAAAACGCGGAATGAGTTGCACCAAGGTGCTTTTGCCCGAACCGCTGCGGCCAGCGATGGCCACCAGCTCGCCTGGCTCCACCCGAAAACTCACCTCCTCCAGCACGGTATGTCCAGGAAGATAGCCGAAAGAGACGCGTTCAAAAATAATATCTGCACCTGCACCCTGCCATCGACGATTCACACATCCCATGGGAAGTGCGGGAGATTGTATGGAGTTGGGCTCGCGCAAGACTGCGACCACGCGCAATGCCGCTGCCCGCGCCCGCATGAGAGTGTCTGACATCCGCGCGATGGTCGCGATGGGGCTCTGCAATCTCCACCAGTAGCCGCGATAGGCAATAAGCCCACCAATGGTAAATTCTCCCCGCCAGATGAACCAGGTGCCCAGCCCAAGCATGACCACGTTGCTCATAAATCCACCGAAAAACATGAGCGGAAAAAATAGTGTCCGCATCCTCAGTGCACGCACACTCTGCCGATAGTGTTCGCCAGTGATTCGTTGCAGATTTGCACTTTCCGATTCCTCCCGCGCGAGCGACTGCACCAGTTGCGCCCCGCCCAGGCGGTCATGCACAAACGCGCCCACGTCGCCCAGCCGGGAGCGCACTTGCTCATAGACCGACTTCACGCGCACACCAAAAGTCCGGATCAGGAGAAAAGAAAACGCAAGCGGAATCATCGTGCTGAGTCCCACCACGGGTTGAAGGGCAATGACGATGGATGCCACCACGATAAATGTCAGCACCTCTTCGATCAACCCGGTGATGTCTCGCAGAACGGAACTCTCCATGGCGTCTATATCGCTGACCACGCGCGTAACCAAATCGCCCGTGCGCCGCTCGGAATGGTACGACATGGGCTGCCGGATAATGTGTGCGAACACAGCGTTGCGCATATCGCGAACAAATCCCTGCCCGCTTTTCTCCAATAGCCATGTCTGAAAACTACCAGTCGTCGAAGCCAGCAGGTGCGCACCGATCATGATGCCCAATGCCATGACCAGCCCTGAACCATCGCGAGCCACCAGCACCTCGTCCACCACATAGCGCCAAACCAGTGGATGAACCTGCCCAAGCGGCACGGCGACAAAAAGCAACCCGAGCGAGAGAAAAATACCCACCTTATACGGTGCGAGATATTTCCACACCGTGGCAGCAACCTCCCGCAGAGGGATTGGAGCTGGGCTGGGTGCGTTCATGCCCACGAACATGACAAGCACTTGTAAGAAAAGCAAAGCGTGAGCAGGCTAAAACCTGAAAATACCGAGTAAAATCGCAAAAATGATGGTTCCATATAGAGATCCTGATTAGTATCCACCCATCCATATGCCAGCGAAGATTCTTATATTTGACGACGAACCCTCGATACGCGCCTTGACCAAACTCATGCTGGAGCGCAACGGGTATCGTGTCGCTGGTGCCGATTGCGCAAGCACCATGTTCGAGATACTCGCCGAGGCGCATGAGCAAGGTGAAGCATTCTGCGTAGCCATCCTGGACTTGAGCATGCCTGACGGCCAGGGCGGGGTCGAGGTATTGCCGGAGTTGCGCAAATTGTATCCAGAACTGAAAACATTTGTATCCAGCGGTTATTCCAGCTCGCCGGAGATGATGGACCCCCGTGCGCATGGCTTTGACGGAGCCATTACCAAGCCGTTTCACATGCAAGACCTTCTGCGGACTATCTCGCAGATTTGTTTGCCGGAATAAATGGCGCTGGAGCGAGGCACAAGACGAGTTCCTGCAGGTCTGCGCCGCTGGCCCCCCGCCACAACTTCGGTCGCACAACCCATTGCCGAAGGACACCCAAGTTGCCTGCTTTTTTCGCGAGTTTTGGCATGAAAAAAGTTGCCGTTTCACAAGTACGCAAAACTCAAAAGGTTGTGCGATTTTAACTAATCCAGCGCCAAAAAAATTCTTGGCACCACAATATATTGTGGGTAGCTTGCCCATCCAGTCCCACAGACAGTGGTTATTGGCATTTTATTCACAGGTTATTGTCAACCCCACCAACCCCCCGCTACAGAGGTAAATTCTTATGATTCAGCTTAAAAAACACGTGTCCAAAAGCAACGCTACGTCCGCTGCCCGCAAGTCGGATAAAAACGGCACCCGACCATCCCTTAATCGCCCGCAAGGCACTGGCAAGGGACTCATTTTCAAACGCATCTTCAGCGACGCAAAAGTGAAACCCTTCGATCAGGTCGAATGGGAAAACCGCACCGCGGAAATCACAGACGATTCCGGCAAGACCATCTTTAAGCAGGAAAATATCGAGATGCCCCAAAGCTGGTCCTCGCTGGCTACCAAGATCGCGGTGTCCAAGTATTTCTATGGCGACATCGCTCATGGCACCGATCCCTACACGGGTGGGCGCGAGTCTTCACTGAGGCAGTTGATCCATCGCGTCACGCGCACGCTGACCGATTGCGGCAAAGCGGATGGCTACTTCGCGACGGATGCAGATGCGGAGCGTTTTTACGACGAGTTGACTTGGTTGTGTGTGAATCAATACGGCGCGTTCAACAGCCCGGTGTGGTTCAATGTCGGGCTTTATCACCAGTATGGCGTTGGCAAAGGGCGAGGGAAGGGGAACTACTTTTACAATCGACTCACGGGCCAGGCGGAACGTGCGGCGACCCAATATGAATACCCGCAAGGCAGCGCGTGCTTCATTCAATCCGTGAAAGACAACATGGAAGACATCATGCAGCTCGCGGCTTCGGAAGCCATGTTGTTTAAATATGGGTCCGGGACGGGCAGCGATCTGACACCGCTGCGTTCGACTCGTGAGAAGCTGAGCGGCGGCGGACGCCCAAGCGGACCGTTGTCGTTCCTCAAGGTATACGATCAAGTCGCCAACGTGGTGAAGAGCGGAGGAAAAACCCGCCGTGCCGCAAAGATGAACACGCTCAAGGATTGGCATCCCGACGTGGAAGAGTTCATCGAAGCAAAGACCAAGGAGGAGAAGAAAGCCTGGGCACTTATCGAGCAGGGCTACGATGGCAGCTACAATGGCGACGCCTACGGCTCGATCATGTACCAGAACGAGAACCTGTCCGTGCGGGTGAGCGATGAGTTTATGGATGCCGCCGTGGCAAATGGCGAGTGGTGGACACGTCGGGTCACGGACGGCCAGCCGTGCGAAAAGAAAAATGCGCACGACCTGCTGCGCAAGATTTCTGAAGGCACGCACATCTGCGGCGATCCTGGCATGCAGTTCGACACCACGATTCATCGCTGGCACACATGCAAAGGCACGGACCGTCAGAACTCGACCAATCCATGCTCCGAGTATTTGTTTCTGGACAATACCGCGTGCAACCTCGCGTCGCTGAACCTGCTGAAATTCAAGCAACCCGACGGCACTTTCGACGTGGAGCGGTTCAAAGCTGCCGTGCGCATCTTCATCACCGCGCAAGAAATCATCGTCGATAACGCCAGCTACCCGATCAAAGAGATCGCGGAGAACAGTCACATCTTCCGCACGCTCGGGCTGGGCTATGCCAACCTGGGTGCCTTGATCATGAGCTATGGCCTGGGCTACGACAGTAATGAAGGCCGCGCTCTGGCAGGAGCGATCACCGCCATCATGACAGGCCATGCTTACGAGCAAAGCGCACGCATGGCGTCAGCTCTAGGGCCGTTCCCTGGCTATCGCGATTCCCGCGCCTGCGGAGTCGAGCATCCGGTGGATACCACCAACGAGCCTTACATGCTGGAAGTCATGGAGCTGCACCGCTCGCACGTGAACCATATCGAGACAAGTGAGCGGTTTGGTTTTTTAAAAGAAGAAGCCGCCCGCGTGTGGGATCAAGCCATCCAGCTCGGACGCAAACACGGCTACCGCAATGCGCAGGTCACTGTGCTTGCGCCGACCGGCACCATCGGCTTCTTCATGGATTGCGATACCACAGGCATCGAGCCCGACGTGGCGTTGGTGAAATATAAACTGCTCGCAGGCGGCGGCATGCTGAAGCTGGTAAACCAGTCCGTAGCATCCGCGCTCCAAACCTTGGGGTACGATGAAGCGCAGATCGCGGCGATCATTTCCCATATCGATCGCTACGACACCATCGAGGACGTCGTGGACGAGAACACTGGCGAGAAAGTCGCTTCCGGGCTCAAACCCGCGCATCTGCATGTGTTCGATTGCGCATTCAAACCAGCTCGCGGAGCGCGGAGTCTGCATTATCGCGGGCACATTCGGATGATGGCTGCCGCACAGCCTTTCCTGAGTGGTGCCATTTCCAAGACTGTCAACCTGCCCGAAAGTGCCACGGTCGAAGAGATCATGAACACCTACATCGAAGGGTGGAAATTGGGGTTGAAAGCGATTGCCATCTACCGCGATAAATCCAAGCGATCCGCGCCGCTCAATGTGGCGAAGACCAAGGATATGGGAGGCACCGCTGCGGTGGATTCTGCCGTGGCCAGCAAGGAAGAATTGGAAAGCCGGATCATGGACCTGCAGAGCGAGATGGAGCAGTTGCGCATGAAAGCAGACGAACCCGTGCGCCATCGCATGCCCGACACGCGGCTTTCGATCACGCATAAATTCGAGATTGCCGGGCACGAAGGCTACATCACCGTCGGCACATATGAAAACGGGCAGCCTGGAGAATTGTTTATCCAGATGGCCAAGGAGGGTAGCACCATCGGGGGGCTCATGGATACCGTCGCCACGCTTACTTCCTTGTCGTTGCAATACGGAGTGCCCTTGGAGAGCTTGGTTAAAAAATTCGCGTTTCAGCGTTTTGAACCATCCGGGTTCACGAAAAATCCTGATATCCGCAATGCGACATCCATCACGGATTACGTTTTCCGGTGGCTTGGTTGCCAATTTATCAAAGGCTACAAAGAGGCCACTTCTCCGAACAAATCCCAGCCTGAGTTGCCACTGCGCGGCATCGAAGAGATGGAGCGCAAAGCCGTGAACCGTCCTGTGACCGATCTTCCGCGCACCGGTGAGAAAGAAATCATCGACGTCGTCGCAAGGAAGAACGGATCTGAAGGTGCTCCGCACTTGGGTGGAGCAGGGGGCACCCATGCAGACCGCGTAACGTCCGCTTTAGGCAACATGTACATGGACGTCACGTGTTCAAATTGTGGTAGTGAAAAAGTGATACGTTCTGGAGCGTGTGGATGCTGCACTGAGTGCGGCACTAGCCAGGGCTGCAGCTAAGAGAGGTCATGAAACAAGCCGCACACATAGACGACGCCGGTCCAGTTTTGGTGGATTAAAGCAATGCTTTCCCGGAGCGCGGGCTTTCAGCCCGTTGCGTCCGGCATCCTCCTGCTAGAAGCATCCAAAAAAAATTTTAACCTGAATTAAATACCCCTCCATGAAACTCCGCGACTCCAAAGACTGTCATTACGATCTCATTTCCCTTGGCGAAATCATGCTTCGGCTCGATCCCGGTGAAGGCCGGGTGCGCACAGCCAGAAACTTCACAGCATGGGAAGGAGGAGGGGAATACAACGTCGCTCGCGGCTTGCGCAAATGTTTCGGCCTCACCACAGCCGTCGTGACAGCATTTGCCGAAAATGAAGTCGGACGGTTGATCGAAGATTTCATTATGCAGGGAGGCGTGGATACTCGGTTCATCCAGTGGAAACCCTACGACGGCATCGGACGCACGGTGCGCAACGGACTTAACTTCACCGAGCGTGGGTTTGGAATTCGCGGCGCCGTTGGAGTTCCCGACCGCGGCTTGACCGCCGCCTCACAGATAAAGGCCGGAGACATACCGTGGGATGAGATTTTTGAAAAATACGGCGTGCGCTGGTTTCACACAGGCGGCATCTATGCAGCCTTATCGGAGAGCACGCCGGAGGTGGTGATCGAGGCGGTCAAAGCCGCCAAGAAATACGGCACCATTGTCTCCTACGACTTGAACTACCGTCCGTCGCTGTGGAAATCTATCGGAGGGCATGACAAGGCGCGGGAAGTAAACCGCGAGATTGCGAAGTATGTGGACGTGATGATCGGCAATGAAGAGGACTTCACCGCATGCCTGGGATTCGAAGTCGAAGGAGTGGATGCAAACATTTCCAGCATCGAGATCGACAGCTTCAAGCGCATGATCGAGCAGGCGGTTAAAGAGTTCCCGAATTTTGCAGTCACGGCCACCACCTTGCGAGCGGTCAAGACCGCGACAGTCAATGATTGGAGCGCGATCGTATGGCACGAAGGCGAGTTTCATCAATCGCGGCAATATCCCGATTTGGAAATCATGGACCGGGTTGGGGGCGGGGACAGTTTTGCTTCCGGATTGATCTATGGTTTCCTCGCCAGCGGGGATGCGCAGAAGGCGGTGGAATATGGTGCAGCGCATGGGGCATTGGCGATGACCACGCCTGGCGACACCTCCATGGTCACCGTGCAGGAAGTGGAAAAAATCATGTCCGGCGGCGGGGCGCGCGTGGTGCGGTGAATGTCCCGAAAATGAGCGCACGGCAAATTAGATGAAATAAAACCGGCGCGAGAGCGTTTAACACTGCATATATGTTCGTGCATCGCACGACGAAAACTAGACTAACTGTACCATGAGACTTCATTCCCTCTTACATCGCGCACTATTGATTGGCGCGGTAATCAGCTCTTTAGCCAGCGGCACTGCAGCCGCTTTTACACTTTACAGCACCACGTTCTCGAATTTTGCAGAACCAGGCGACTGGGCTGGAACTGAGGGCTGGGAAAGCAATGCCCTGCCGGATAACTTTGATACGCAAGGAATTTTCACCTCGGATGTTTTCGGCGTAAAAGGCGGCTTTCTTGGATTTTTCCCACCGACGACGACGGAGGATTATATATTTGTGGGTAAAGCCTTTGGTTTTAATCCCATCGCAGCCGGACGGCCTTTTGTTCAGGTCCGAACCCGTTGCGCCGTGGTGGATTCAAATAACGGGGCATATGATTTGTTCTCGTTCGTGTTTTTAAATAGCAATTTTGATCCTCTTGGGGACATCACTTTTAATAACATTACATGGGGTATTGAGCGATGGGACGGAGTGAATGTCACGGATACCGGCAAAGATTTCGCCAATGTGTTGAACCGCGATTTTCGCTACCTCGACATCATCATCGATTTTGCCGCGAACCGCTGGAGTGCTTCATTGGGAGGCGTGCCTTTGTTCACCAATGCGGTTTTCAACGCCAGCGGCATAGCCAAGAACTTCGGCGCATTCGATTTCGCGTGGGATATTGCGGATGTATC